>JAGRMG010000125.1 GCA_020441385.1 Paracoccaceae bacterium | reverse complement strand
GCGCCCGCGGTGATGGTGACCTCCGCCGTGCTGCAATCGGCCGTGCTGTCGAAGGTGAGCACGGTCGCCTGCGCGGCGCCTGCGGCCAAAGTGAGCGCACCGGCGAGAAGGACAGGCTTCAGAATGGTAGACATGGTTAAAAACCCCCAGAAAATTGATTTAAGAGGCCAAGCCATAGCATGATTTCCCGGAAATCTCCATTCTTTTTCATAGCCGGTCTGCTTGCCGCCGCGCCGGGAGGAGCGCCTCTTCCCTTGTCCCGGGCAAAGGGATATGCCTCGGCCATGCTGTCGCTGAACCTGCCCAACGTCCTGACGATCCTGCGATTGCTCGCCGCGCCCGGGCTGGCGGTGATGTTCCTGTATTTCCACCGGCCCTATGCCGACTGGTTCGCGCTGGTGCTGTTTCTCGGCGCGGCGATCACCGACTGGTTCGACGGCTACCTGGCGCGGGCCTGGAAACAGGAAACCCGGATGGGCGCGATGCTGGATCCGATCGCCGACAAGGCGATGGTGATCATCGCGCTGATGGTGATCGTGGGCTATTCGTCGATGTCGCCCTGGCTGGTGCTGCCGGCCACCGTGATCCTGTTTCGCGAGGTGTTCGTCTCGGGCCTGCGCGAATATCTCGGCGACACGGCGGGAACGCTGAAGGTCACGCGGCTGGCCAAGTGGAAGACCACGGCGCAGATGACCGCGATTTCGGTCCTGTTCGCGCAGGGCGTGTTCGAGCATTACCTTGGCATGTCCGCCTACGGCATGGACGATGTGCTGGTCGGGCAGATCCTGATGGGCGAGGTCGAGGATCTGCATGGCCTGCGCTGGAAATTCGACGGCATGGTCTGGTCCGGCCGCGCCGGGCTCTGGCTGTTGTGGCTGGCCGCCGCATTGACGCTTGTCACCGGCATCGACTATTTTCGCAAGTCGCTGCCGTTTCTGAAGGAGCCGCGCTGATGGACATACTGTATTTCGCATGGGTCCGCGAACGGATCGGAGTGCCAAGCGAACGGATCGAGACCGACGCCGCCACCGTGGCCGGGCTGGTCGAGGAGTTGCGCGCCCGAGAAGACCGCTATGCCGCCGCATTCGCCGATCTCGGGGCGCTGCGCGTGGCCCTTGACCAGGAACTGGGCGATTTCGACGCGCCCCTGGCCGGTGTGCGCGAGGTGGCGTTCTTTCCGCCGATGACCGGGGGCTGAGGGATGCGCATCTCGGTTCAGGACGGCGCGTTCGATTTCGCGGCGCAGGCCCGGGCGTTCGCCGCCGATGCCGCCGGGATGGGGGCCATCGTCACCTTCACCGGCGTGGTGCGGGATCTTGACGGCGGCGGGCTCGAGGCGATGGAGATCGAGCATTATCCGGGCATGACCGAAAAGGCGATTTCGGCCATCGCGCAAGAGGCACGGACACGCTGGGCGCTGGGCGATGTGCTGGTGATCCACCGCCATGGCCGGCTGGTGCCGGGCGAACAGATCATGATGGTGGCCACCGCCGCGCCCCATCGCGGCGACGCCTTTGCCGCGGCCGAATTCCTGATGGACTATCTGAAGTCGCGGGCGCCGTTCTGGAAACGCGAGATCACGGCGGCGGGGGCGCACTGGGTCGATGCCACCGACGCGGACGAGGCGGCGCTGAAGCGCTGGTGAGGCTCGCCGGTCGCGAAGATCACAGGCGGGCGTTGCGCCAGCCGCCCACGATCCAAAGCGCTGCGGGCATGGCGAAAACGAGCGCGAGAGGCCCGGGCCAGGTTTCCAGCAGCGGGTAACAGAGCAGGCAGAAGGCCAGGGCAACCAGCGCGCTTGCAAAAAGAGCGCCGGCCCAGAACGGGAATCCCCTGGGTCCGGGCCGCCAGCGGAAGATCATCAGGTTCAGCCCGATCAGCAGGGGCAGGCTGAAGAAGACGGCGCCGACGAGCCCCGCGCCGATCGCATCGTCAAAGGTGATGTCGCCGTCGGTCCCGGTCAGCGCCAGCAGGAAGTAGTTCGCAAACAGGCTCGCCGCGATCACCACATAGCCGATGGACTGGATCAGCATCCGCAAGGCAGGCGATGTGGCGACTCGCATCGCGGTCTTCCGTTACGTCAGGTTCATCCGTTCCACATGGCCGCGCAGTTCCTCGGCCTCCTGGCGGGCGTCGCGCAGCCCGTCCATCGCGGCGCGCAGCTCGGCCTCGGTCTGGGCCAGCTGGTTGGTCAGTTCGGCCTCGCGCTGTTGCAGATAGGTGATCGCCTGATCGCGGGTTTCCTCGGCCTCGTGCAACTCCTGGCTCATGCGGTCCAGATCGGCCACGTCGGTTTGCCGGACCCGGGTAAAGCGGTGCGCCAGCCAGTTGGCGAACCAGCCCATGCAGAAGGCGACGAACAGGATGACGGCGGTGCTGATGATGAACTCGGTTCGGCTCATTGGTCGGTCTCCGGGGCGGCGGTGTCGTCTGCCGTTTCGGACGCCGGCGCGCCATCCGGTTCGGCCGATTCGGTCTCGCCGCCCGTCTCTGCCGCCCCGGCGCCGGTCGCGGCCGCGGCGCCTTGTGCCATGGCGTCCAGCGTCGTCTGGGTCTCGGGGGCGGGTTCGGGGCGGATCAGCCGGAATTCGATGCGGCGATTGGCTTCGCGCCCCTCTTCGGTGTCGTTGTCGGCGATCGGTCTGGTTTCGCCGTAACCCGTGGCGACATAGGTCGAGGTCAGAACCCGGCGGGCGCGCAGTTCGTTCAGCACCGATTGCGCCCGCGCCTGGCTGAGTTCCTGATTCATCGATTCACGGCCCTGGCTGTCGGTATGGCCCTGGATCTCAAGACGCAGCTCGCCGCAATCCGACAGGATCTCGGCGATCCGGTTCATGGTACCCAGCGACTCGGCGGCAATGGTGGCCGATCCGGGTTCGAAGGCGATCTTGCCGCCGTCCTGGGCCTTTGACAGGGCCTCTTCGCAGCTTTCGGGGTCCAGTCCGGTCTCGACCGGCGGAGGCGGTGCGCGATAGTCGATCTCCAGATCGAAACTCTCGCCCTCGCCCAGCTTGGCGGCCAGCAGGCTGGCGATGTCCGATCCGGCCATCTCGCGGTTGCTGACACCGTGCACGCTCAGTTCGTCCGGCGTCACCCGCACGACCCCGTTGGTCAGCATGGTCAGGGCTTCCAGCCCGGTCAGCACCCGCACCGGCCAGTCCACGGGCAGATCGGCGACGACGCGCGCCGCCATGTGAACGTTGTCCGACCCGAACCCGGCCCTGGCATAGCTGGCCGCCATCCGCCGCAGGTTCTCGTCGCTCAGCCGGCCGCGCAGCTGCACCAGCCCTTCGGGGCTGAGCGTCGCAGTGAACTCCGACGGGCCGGATTCGGTCTTTTCGGCGGGTTCGGGCAGCACGGCATGCAGCGCGAAGACCCGCGGCAGCGCCGATTCCAGTTCGCCGACCACATGGTCGAAGGCGGCATGGTCGGTGCCTTCGGCCGCGACCAGCGAAATGTCGGCATCCGAGAACGTCACCGACCCTGCGCCGAGTTCGGCAAGCGCGCCAAGCCCCAGTTCGACCGCCCGGGCCCAGTTCGGCGAAGGCACGCCCAGGCCGATGGTGCAGTTTCCCGGCCCGGTCATACCGGCGGCGCGGGCGGCGGCCAGGATGCGCACCCGCGACAATTCGCTGTCGGCGGAACAGGCATCGAACCGGCTGCCGTCCTCGTCGATCAGGAACCGCAGGGTGAAGGGCGTGATGACCGGCCGGGGTGCCGAGACATCCAGCGCCAGCCGCAGCCCCGGCGGGGCCGCGCGGGTCAGATCGCGTTGCAGATCGCGCCTCTGTTCGGCGCTTTCGGAAATGGCGGTGATCGACACCGCCCCGGCGCTGAACGAGATCTTGGAGCGCGGCAGCTGTGCCAGCGCGGCGACCGCATAGGCAAGCGAGGCGTTCCACTCGTCGGGCAAGTCGTAATCCGCGACCTCCAGCAGGTCGGCGACGTTTTCCGACCCGGCGATCCCCTGAAGCCGGCCGATCAGCGCGTCGCGGTCGGTCGCGGCCGGGATCAGCCCGATGATCGAGATGCCGCTGTCGTTGCGCAGGATCTCGACCGAAAACCTGGGCGGCGCAAGATCGGCGGTGGGGGCGATTTCCATGCCGTCGATGATGCGGGCCGCATCCACCACGGCGCCCGCCTCGCTCAGGGCGTTGAAGCGGGCGGCCTCGTCAGGTGCGGTGCCGCTCAGGACGACGCGCAATCCGTCGGCCTGGACCTCCGCCCAGTCGTGACCGGCCCCATCCAGCGCCCGGCGCACGCCGATCTCGGTATTGTCCTCGATCGCACTGACGGCGAAACCGGCCGCCACCAGCGAAAGGATGGCCGCGAGCACGAAGGCCGATCCGACGACGATCAGGGATGAGATGCGCATGGGCAGGGGCGGTTTTCCGGTCCGTGAATCGGGATGTGTCATACAGGCGCGGGGCCGGGGGATCAATCAAGCGAACAGGGCCGCGAGAAAGAAGATGAGCGGAATCAGGCCGGTGTCGCGGTTGGCGCGAAACAGTTGCAGCAGCTTGGCGCTGTCCTCGATGTCCAGCCCGCGCAATTGCCAGGCCATGTGCCAGCCCATCGCCCAGGGTCCGGCCAGCGCCACCACCAGCGCCAGGATCGAGCCGGCGGGCTTGACAGCCTCGATCACCGCCAGCCCCATCAGGGTGACGGTGGCGGCAAGGAAATACTTCAGCCATTTCGCGGTATCGGTGCCGAACAGGCGGGCGGTGGACTTGACCCCGATCAGGGCGTCGTCCTCGGTGTCCTGATGCGCATAGATGGTGTCGTAGAACAGCGTCCAGGCGATGCCCGAAAAGTAGAGAACCACCGCCGGCCAGTGCAGTGCGCCGGCATGCGCCGTCCAGGCCAGCAGTGCGCCCCAGTTGAAGGCCAGGCCGAGGAAGATCTGCGGCCACCAGGTAAAGCGCTTGGCGAACGGATAGATCGCCGCCGGCAGCAGCGACAGCACGCCCAGCGCGATCGCGGCGCGATTGAAGGTCAGCAGGATGGCCAGCGCCACCAGCGCCTGCAATACCATCCAGGCCGCCGCCTGCGCCAGGCTTACCTGGCCCGACGGGATCGGGCGCGACCGGGTGCGTTCGACGCTGCCGTCTATGTCGCGGTCGGTGATGTCGTTCCAGGTGCAGCCCGCCCCGCGCATGAGCCAGGCCCCGATGCCGCAGCCAAGGCCGATCCAGGCATCGGTCCAGCCCGCGCTCTGGGTCCACAGCATCGACAGCGCCAGCCCCCACCAGCACGGGAGCAGCAGCAGCCAGGTGCCGATCGGCCGGTCGGCGCGCGACAGGCGCAGATAGGGGCGCAGGACGGCCGGTGCATGGGTATCGACCCAGTTGCCGCTGACCGCATCGGCGACCCGACCGTCTGGCGTTGGTGCCTTGCCTTGCATATGTTGGCCTTCATGACTGCAAAGATCAGGCTTTATGTAGATCACCCGTTGGGGGCGGGGCAATCGGTTCCTTTGAACCGTGACCAGGCGCATTACCTGTTCGCGGTGATGCGTCTTGCGGCGGGCGATTGCGTGGCGCTGTTCAACGGGCGGGACGGCGAATGGCTGGCCGAGGTGGCCGTTGCCGGCAAGCGGGGCGGCGAACTGGCGGTGCGGGCGCAGACGCGCCCGTTGCAGAGGCCGCCCGATCTCTGGCTGCTGTTCGCGCCGATCAAGAAGGCGCGCACCGATTTCATCGTCGAGAAGGCGGCCGAGATGGGGGCCGCGCGGATCGTTCCGGTGCTAACCGAGTTCACCAATGCCGAACGCATCCGCCGCGACCGGCTCCGGGCCCATGCCATCGAGGCCGCCGAGCAATGCGGCGGAACCTATGTGCCCGAGGTCGCGGATCTGACGCGCCTCGACCGCCTGCTTGACGACTGGCCCGGCAACCGGCGCCTGATGTTCTGCGACGAGGCCGAGGCCGGGCGCCCGATGAGCGACGCGGACGGTTTCGGCGTGGTGCCGGGCGAGGCCGGGCGGCCCGCACCGGGCGACCCCTGGGCCATCCTGATCGGGCCGGAAGGCGGATTTTCCGAACCCGAGCGTGCCCGTCTGCGCGGGCTGCCCTTCGCGCATGTCGCAACGCTCGGCCCGCGCATCCTGCGCGCCGACACGGCGGCGGTGGCGGCGATGACGCTGTGGCAGTCGCGGTTCGGTGACTGGCGGTGAGCTTCTTCCGCCCCGAGGCGCGCGCCGCGCTCTGGCGCTGGCGCGAGGTGCTGGCGGCGTCGGGGCTGGGGGTTCTCGGGCTCTACTGGGTGCTTGGCCCGGGCGGGCTGCTGGTCTGGGTCGGCTGGCTGACGCTGGCGCTTGCCGCGGCGCTGGCTATCGTGGGCGTGCAGCGCGGCCGCTTTCGCACGGGCGCGGGCGGCCCCGGCGTGGTGCTGGTGGACGAAGGCGAGATCACCTATATGGGCCCGCTGACCGGCGGCACCGTCGCCGCCCCGGATCTGGAACGGCTGACGCTGGATCCGGGCGCGAGGCCGCCGCATTGGGTTCTGGAACAGCCGGGGCAGGCGCCGCTGTTCATCCCCGTCAATGCCGAAGGCTCGGACGGGCTGTTCGACGTATTCGCCGCCCTGCCGGGCCTGCGCACCGAACGGATGCTGAGCCAGCTGCGCGCCGGCGGCGCGCACCCGGTCGTGATCTGGGAGCGCCGGCCGATGCGCCCGGCGACGCGCAGCCTGCATTGACAGTCCGGGCATTTGCCCGCAGGACGGACCGGCACTCCTGCGACAGGATCGGAACCCGACATGTCCATTCCCCAATCCGGCGGCGGCCCGATCGAGCGTCGCGAACAGCTGGCCGAGTATCTGGCCGACGGCTGCAAGCCGAAGGCGCAATGGCGCATCGGCACCGAGCACGAGAAGTTCGGCTATTGCAAGGACACCCGCAAGCCGCTGCCCTATGACGGCGCGCGCTCGGTCCGGGCGGTTCTCGAAGGGCTGCGCGACCGCCACGGCTGGAAGCCGGTGCTGGAGGGCGACAACATCATCGGCCTGGAAAAGGGCGGCGCCAATGTGTCGCTGGAGCCGGGCGGACAGCTGGAACTGTCCGGCGCGCCGCTGGATACCATCCACCAGACCTGCGACGAGGTGAACGCGCATCTGCGCGAGGTCAAGGACATCGCCGACCAGATCGGCGTCGGTTTCATCGGCCTCGGCGCGGCGCCGGAATGGACGCACGAGATGATGCCGATGATGCCCAAGGGGCGTTACCGGCTGATGACCGAGTACATGGACCGGGTCGGCTCCATGGGCAAGTCGATGATGTACCGCACCTGCACGGTGCAGGTGAATCTCGATTTCGGGTCCGAGGCGGACATGGTGCAGAAACTGCGCGTGGCGCTGGCCCTGCAGCCGGTGGCCACCGCGCTGTTTGCCAATTCGCCGTTCTGGGAAGGCCGGATCAACGGCCACAAGAGCTGGCGCTCGCGGGTGTGGCGCGATCTCGACCCTGCCCGCACCGGCATGCTGCCCTTCGTGTTCGAGGACGGCTTCGGGTTCGAGGCCTGGGTCGAATACGCGCTCGATGTACCGATGTACTTCGTCTATCGCGACGGGCGGTATATCGATGCGCTGGGCCAGTCGTTCCGCGATTTCCTGAAGGGCGAACTGCCGGCGCTGCCGGGCGAGGTGGCGACCCTGTCGGACTGGGCCGACCATCTGACGACGATCTTTCCCGAGGCGCGGATCAAGAAGTTCATCGAGATGCGCGGCGCCGATGGCGGCCCCTGGCGCCGGCTGTGCGCGCTGCCGGCGTTCTGGACCGGGATCATGTACGACCAGGCCGCGCTCGACGCGGCCTGGGATCTGGTCAGGGGATGGGATGCGGGTACCCGCGAGGCGTGGCGCATCCAGGCTTCGGTACACGGGCTTCAGGCGGAGGTGGACGGGGTGCAGATGCGCGATCTCGCCACGCGGGCGCTGGACATCTCGCGCGCCGGGCTGAAGGCGCGGGCGCGGCCCGGGCTGGGCGGCATGGTTCAGGACGAGCGGCATTTCCTGCATGCCCTGGAGGACAGCGTGGAAACCGGAACGGTGCCGGCGGATGAACTGCTGGAGCGCTACAATGGTGAGTGGAACGGCGATCTGAGCCGGATTTACGGCGAATTCAGCTATTGAGTGCCGGATCGGGGCGGGATGGCGCGTTCACCCGCGCCGGCCGATCTGCAAACAGCGCAGGCGGGCAAGGGGGCCAGCCCCCTCGGCCTGCGGCCTCACCCCCGGAGTATTTGCCCCCAGAAAGAAGCGGTTTTCGCGGCCGGCCGGGTGGTCAGAGGCCGGCCGTTTCCAGCGCCCGGGTCAGCACCGGTGCCAGGCGCTCGGCCCAGAGCCTCTGGCCGTCGTGATCGGCGATCAGGTCGTTGCGGATCTCGATCAGGACGTTGGGCCGGTTGTAGGCGATGGCGTGGCGGTCCACCGAATCTCCGGGCAGGTGGCCGGAATAGGGCTCGTTGTCGCCCACGACCAGATCGGTTGTCTCCGCCAGCAGATCGAGCAGCGGGCGCGAGAGCCGTTCGTCCTGTGTATGCAGCACGCCGACATGCCAGGGCCGGGGGGCGCGGCCGCGCAATTGCCGGGTGAAGCTGTGGATCGCCAGATAGACCGCGTGCGGCAGCGCCGCCATGCGCGCCAGTTCGCGGTGATAGGGGCGGTAGCAGGCGTTCAGCCGGCGTTCGCGTTCGGCCGGGCCGGCATGGCGGTTTTCGGGGATCACCGAACCGTCATAGAGTTTCATCAGCACGGTGGGATCGTCCTCGCCCCGGTTCGGGTCGATCACGAGGCGCGAGAAATTCGCGGCGATCACCGGCGCGTCCAGCAGCGTGCCCAGATGCCGGGCCACCCCGTAGGCGCCGACATCGTATGCGATATGGCGTTCCATGTCCTCGCGCGGCAGGCCCAGCGAGCCGTTGCCGATATCGGGCGGTATCGTGTTGGTGGCGTGATCGCAGGTGATCAGCCAGGGGCCGGGCCGGTCCTGGCCGTGGATGAAATAGGGGCTGTATGTCATGCGCCTGTAACTCTTTGCGGTGCAGGTTTAGAAGAGTCGGGGACGAATGGGAATTGGCATGTGGGCGGATGGTCTCCGTTTGTGCCCGGCCCGCAGACAGGGAGAATCGGCATGAGACGGCTGAGAAACGTCAAGATCGTGGCCACGCTGGGACCGGCATCGCAGAGCTACGGGATGATCCGGGCGCTGCACGAGGCCGGTGCCGACGTGTTCCGGCTGAACATGAGCCATGGCAGCCACGACGAGATTCGCGAGAAGCACCGGATCATCCGGCAGGTCGAGAAGGACCTGGACAGTCCGATCGCGATCCTGGCCGATTTGCAGGGGCCCAAGCTGCGCCTCGGCGTCTTCGCGCGCGAGAGCGAGGAGCTGGAGGAGGGGGCGGGCTTCCGGCTCGATCTCGACCCGGCGCCCGGCGATGCCCGCCGCGTGTGTCTGCCCCATCCCGAGATATTCGAGGTCTTGCGGCCGGGATCCAACCTGCTGGTGAATGACGGCAAGATCCGCCTGACGGTCGCGGAATGCGGCGGCGATTTCGCCGATTGCCGGGTCGTGGCGGGCGGTACGATTTCCAACCGCAAGGGGGTGAACGTGCCCGACGTGGTGCTGCCGCTGGCGGCGCTGTCGGACAAGGACCGCGACGATCTGGAATTCGTCTGCCGCCTTGGCGTGGATTGGCTGGCGCTGTCCTTCGTGCAGCGCCCCGAGGATGTGGACGAGGCGCGCAGGCTGGCCGACGGGCGGGCGGCGGTGCTTTCCAAGATCGAGAAGCCGGCGGCGGTGGAACGCTTCGACGACATCCTGGCCGTGTCCGACGGCATCATGGTGGCGCGCGGCGATCTGGGTGTCGAACTGCCGGTGGCGGCGGTGCCCCCGATCCAGAAGCGGCTGGTGCGCCGGTGCCGGGCCGCCGCCAAGCCGGTCATCGTGGCGACCCAGATGCTGGAAAGCATGATCGAGAGCCCGGTGCCGACCCGGGCCGAGGTGTCGGACGTGGCCACCGCGATCTATGAAGGCGCCGACGCGGTCATGCTGAGCGCCGAATCGGCGGCCGGGCAGTATCCGGTCGAGGCGGTTCAGACGATGGACCAGGTGGCCGCCGAGGTGGAAAGCGACCCCACCTACAGCCAGATCGTCGCCGCCTCGCGCACGACCACCGGCGGCAGTATCGCCCATGCCATCGTGGCCGCCGCCCGCGAGATCGCGGAAACCACCGAGATCATGGCGATCTGCTGCTATACCCAGAGCGGCACCACCGCCCTGCTGACGGCGCGCGAGCGCCCGGGCGTGCCGATCATCGCGATGACCTCGCTGCGCGGCACGGCGCGCCGGCTTTGTCTCAGCTGGGGGTGCAACTGCGTCATGACGGGCGAGCTGGAGCGCTTCAAGGGAGCCGTCATCAACGCCGCCCGCGCCGCCCGCGCCCGCGGCTTTGCCGATGCCAGGGATCAGATCGTGGTGATCGCGGGGGTGCCCTTCAACCAGCCGGGAACCACCAACATCCTGCGCGTGGCGCCCTGCGACGAGCGTTTGATTTCCAGCATCGACCCGGGCTAGGCTGCCATGTGGCAACCCGGGCCGCCTCGGGCCGGGTGCCGACGGGCAATCGGGGCGGGGGCATGGATGGCGATCTGGCGTTGGTTCTTGGCCTGGTGCTGGCGCTGCTGGCGGTGCCGTCGATGGTATCGGCCTTCAGCGACCGGCGGACGCCGCACGCCTCGGCCATTGCCCTGGTGATCGCCGGCGGCCTGATCGTCTATGCGGCGGCGGTTCATCCGGGGGGCTATTCGCTGGCCGATATTCCGCGGGTGTTCTTCGAGGTGCTGGGCCGGTTCTGGCCGTGACTTTCCGCTTGCCGTTTGTCCCGGCATTGCGTAAATCCCCCCCTCATACCGCGCGACCGGCCAATGCGGCATGCCGAGTCGCGCCTTGAACCGACCCGAGAGACAGGAGACGGAAATGCCCAAGTTGAAGACCAAGGCAAGCGCGAAGAAGCGCTTCAAGGTGACGGCCACCGGCAAGGTGATCGGCGGCCAGGCCGGCAAGCGGCACGGCATGATCAAGCGAACCAAGAAATTCATCCGGGACGCGCGCGGCACCACCGTGCTGTCCGATCCCGACGCCAAGATCATCAAGGGCTACATGCCCTACGACCGCTGACAGGAGGCCCCGGACATGTCCCGAGTCAAAGGTGGAACCACCACCCACGCCCGCCACAAGAAAGTCATCAAGGCCGCCAAGGGTTACTATGGCCGCCGCAAGAGTACGTTTCGCGTCGCCACCCAGGCCGTCGACAAGGCCAACCAGTACGCGACCCGCGACCGCAAGACCCGCAAGCGCAACTTCCGCGCCCTGTGGATCCAGCGCATCAACGCCGCCGTGCGCAGCCATGACGAGGCGCTGACCTATTCGCGCTTCATCAACGGGCTGTCGCTGGCGGGTATCGAGGTGGACCGCAAGGTGCTGGCCGATCTGGCCGTGCACGAACCCGAAGCCTTCGGCGCCATCGTTGAAAAGGCGCAGGCCGCGCTGAACGGCTGATCGCCGCTTTCCTCAAGTCTGATCGGGGCCGTCCCTTGGGGGCGGCCCTTTTTGCCGATTCGGGCGGCACATGCCGGATCGGGCGGACCGATCGTGCCGTTCCTTGCGATGTTGCGCAGGCGGGCGGTTTGTCGTGCAAAACCGCTGTTGCCTGAAAACCGCCATTGCGAGCCTGTTGACATGGTGCGATATCGAACCATATAGTGCAATATGGAACTATATGGGGATCAGACATGAACATGTCGCGGCGCAAGAGCCTCGCCCTTCTGGGGGGCGGCACGATCCTGGCGGCCGGGGCGGCCGCGGGCGGGTTCGCGGCCACGCGGACGCCACACGCGGCCATGGCGCCATGGAGCCGGGCGGGCACATATCACGATCCGCGCAAATGGGCGCTGTCCTATGCGATACTCGCGCCCAACCCTCACAACCGGCAGCCCTGGCTGGTGGGGCTGGACGGTGAAAGGACCGTCACGCTCTGGCGTGACAGGGTGCGCGATCTGCCGCAGACCGACCCGTTCCAACGGCAATTGACCATCGGCCTGGGCTGCTTTCTCGAACAGATGCGGATCGCCGCATCCCGGAAGGGCGTCGGTGTGCGGCTCGATCTCTATCCGCAGGGCGAGGAGGGGCCGGTTGCCGTGGCGACCTTTGAAGGTTCGGCGGATCCCGACCCGCTTTTCGATGCGATCCCGATCCGGCGGTCGTGCAAGAAGCCGTTCTCGGACCGCCCGGTAACACCCGAGACCGCCGCGCGGCTTGGCGATCATGCAACCATCCTGACCGAACCCGGCATGGTCGAGGCGCTGAGGAAACTGACATGGCAGGCATGGCTGGTCGAGGCGCTGACCCCGCGCACACTGAAGGAAAGCGTCGATCTGATGCGGTTCGGCAAGGCCGAGATCAACGCCGATCCCGACGGCATCAGGCTGGGCGGCCCGTTTCTGGAAAGCCTGATGCTGGTGGGCCTGCTGACCCGCAAAAGCCAGGCCGATACCAGTAGCACCGGCTTCAGGCGGGGGGTCGCGCTTTATCGCGAGATGCTGGCGGCCACGCCGGCCTATGCCGTGCTGACAAGCCCGACGAACACGCGGGCGGACCAGATCGC
>JAGRMG010000124.1 GCA_020441385.1 Paracoccaceae bacterium | reverse complement strand
GCCCACAGAATTCTCGTCATCGCCCATGGCCACCCGGATTTCTCCAAGGGCGGCGGCGAGATCGCCGCGCACAACCTGTTTCGCGCCTGCCGCGACGCCCCCGGGGTCGAGGCGGCCTGGTTCCTGGCCCGGGCCGATCTGGGCCGCGGCGCGGTCGGGCGCATCAGCCTGCGGCGGGCGGACGAATACCTCTGGGAACAGGGGACGCCGGACGTGTTCACCATGCGCTCGGCCAACCGGTTCGAGGTGCTGGGCTATTTCGCCGAACTGCTGCGCGCCCTGCGCCCCACCGTGGTGCATCTGCACCATTACCTGCATCTGGGGCTGGATATCCTGCGCGTCATCCGCCAGGTCGATCCGCGGATCCGCATCGTGGTGACGCTGCACGAATACATGGCGATCTGCCTGCAGAACGGCCAGATGGTCAAGCGCGGCAGCCTGAAGCTGTGCTACCGGTCCGATTACGAGGATTGCCACCGCTGCTTTCCCGAACGCACGCCCGAGGAATTCTGGCTGCGCCGGCAGCGGTTTCTGCGCGCCTTCGACCTGGTCGATCACTTCGTGGCGCCCTCGCGGTTCCTGCGCGCCCGTTACATCGCCTGGGGGCTGGAGGCCGACCGCATCGGCGTGATCGAGAACGGCCAGGCGGATTGCACCGCCCTGCCGCCGCGCCCGCTGGGGCCGGGCGAGACCCGCAACCGGTTCGCGTTTTTCGGCCAGGTCAACCCCTACAAGGGGGTGTCGGTGCTGCTGGCGGCGCTGAACGCCCTGCCCAAGGCGAAACGCAAGTCCATCGCGCTGGAAATCCACGGCGCCAACCTGGAGACCCAGACCCAGGATTTCCGCGACGGGATCGAGGCGCTGCGCCGCCCGCTCGAGAAGGAAGGCGTGCTGGACTGGATCGGCCCCTACGAGGCCGAACAGCTGCCCGGCCGCATGGCCGGCATCGACTGGGTCGTGGTGCCCTCGGTCTGGTGGGAGAACTCGCCCATGGTGATCCAGGAAGCCTTCGCGCTCGGCCGGCCGGTGGTGGTATCCGATATCGGCGGCATGGCCGAGAAGGTGCAGGACGGCGTGAACGGCCGCCATGTGCAGGCGGGCAATGTCGGCGCCTGGTCCGCGGCGCTGCTGGAATTGTCGCAACAGACCGGGGAATGGGACGCGCTGCGCGCCGGGATCGTGAAGCCGGCCACACATGCCCAATGCGCCGAACAGCATCTGGATCTCTATTCGGCCCCCGCATCGGCGGAGGCGACCGCCTGACGGCATTTCGACACCCCCCGCGGGCGGCCGGTTGAGCCACGGACGCGCCCCAAGCAAAAGACAGATGCGGACGGACCCGTTCGTTCGCCGAACCCAACAGGACGAGACCCGGACAATGAACGACATCGAAATCGCCGAATTTTCCCGCAACGCGGTGTCGGGCTGGGTGGCGGCGGACCCGGACGCGCCCTTTCCCAGCCTTCAGCTTTATGTGAACGAGCAGTTGCTGGGCGAGATCGGCAGGAGCGCGCCGCAGCCCAGACAGGCGGGCCGGGACGGGTGGACGCATTTCCGTTATGACTTCGATCTGGACAAGAGCGGCCTGCTGAGCCGGATCCCGCAGAACGCGGTCTTCCGGCTGGTCCGGGGCCGGGACGCCAGCCTGATCCGCGAGATCGCGGTTGAGGGGCAATCCCCCGAG
>JAGRMG010000123.1 GCA_020441385.1 Paracoccaceae bacterium | reverse complement strand
TCGCGGCAGAACCCGTTGACCACCAGCGCCACGGCTTCCTCCTCGTCCATGCCGCGCGAACGGCAGTAGAACAGCTGATCGTCATCGACCTTGGAGGTCGTGGCCTCGTGTTCGACACGGGCGGAATTGTTGCGCACCTCGATATAGGGCACCGTGTGCGCGCCGCAATCGGACCCGATCAGCAGGCTGTCGCACTGGGTGTAGTTGCGCGCATTGCTTGCCTTGGGGTGCATCGAGACGAGCCCGCGATAGGTGTTCTGCGCATGTCCCGCGCTGATCCCCTTGCTGACGATTCGCGAACGGGTGTTCCGGCCCAGATGCACCATCTTGGTGCCGGTATCGGCCTGCTGCCAGTTGTTGGTGATCGCGATGGAATAGAACTCGCCCTGGCTTTCGTTGCCGCGCAGGATGCACGAGGGGTATTTCCAGGTCACGGCCGAGCCGGTTTCCACCTGGGTCCACATCACCTTGGCCCTGTCGCCCCGGCAATCGGCGCGCTTGGTCACGAAATTGTAGATGCCGCCCTTGCCGTTCTCGTCGCCGGGATACCAGTTCTGCACGGTGGAATACTTCACCTCGGCATCCTCCAGCACGACGATCTCGACCACCGCGGCGTGCAACTGGCTGGTGTCGCGCTTGGGCGCGGTGCAGCCTTCCAGGTAGGACACGTATGACCCCTTGTCGGCGATGATCAGCGTGCGCTCGAACTGGCCGGTGTTCTCGGCATTGATGCGGAAATAGGTCGAAAGCTCCATCGGGCAGCGCACGCCCGGCGGCACATAGACAAAGGATCCGTCCGAGAACACGGCGCTGTTCAGCGTGGCGTAGAAATTGTCCGTCACCGGCACCACCGAGCCGAGATATTTCTTCACCAGTTCGGGATGTTCGCGAATGGCTTCGGAAATCGAACAGAAGATCACGCCAGCCTTTTTCAGTTCCGCCTGGAAGGTGGTGCCGACCGAAACGGAATCGAACACCGCATCCACCGCAACGCGCCGCTCGCCCTGGCGATCCTCGCCGGCACCGCCAAGGCGGCCGTCTGCGGGGGTTGCCTCGGCACCCTCGACCCCGGCCAGAATCATCTGTTCCTTCAAGGGGATGCCAAGTTTTTCATAGGTCGCCAGCAGCTTGGGGTCGACCTCGTCCAGCGACTTGGGCTTGACCGCCATGCTCTTGGGGCGGGCGTAATAATACTGGTCCTGAAAGTCGATCTCGGGATAGTCCACCATCGCCCAGTCCGGCTCGGTCATCTTCAGCCAGCGCGCATAGGCCCCGAGCCGCCAGTCGGTCATCCACTCGGGCTCCCCGTTCTTGGAGGATATCAGCCTGACGATATCGGTGGTCAACCCCTTGGGGGCGTAATCCGTCTCGATCTCAGTTTCCCAGCCGTATTTGTAGGCACCGCCAACCTCGCGCACGGCATCCACCGTGTCTTTGTCGACACCTTCCTTGACTTCATTGCGGTCCAGTGCGGCCATATCGTCCTTCTCCTGACCTCACGCCGCGCGGGCGCGATGTTTCTCTTGCTTGTCCAGCCACGCTTGCGCAAAGCGCAGCACCT
>JAGRMG010000009.1 GCA_020441385.1 Paracoccaceae bacterium | reverse complement strand
GGCGATGGCGGCCGCGGCCGCAAGGCTGCGCGCGGCCGGGGTGGCCGACCCGGCCCGCGACGCGCGCCTGCTGCTGGCGCATGCCGCGCGCATCGACGCCGCCCGCGTCACCCTGATCGCACCCGAGGATCTTCCCCCCGGCGTGGCCGAGCGCTATGAACGGCTGGTCGCGCTGCGCGCGGTGCGCGTGCCGGTTTCGCATCTGGTGGGCGAACGCGAATTCTATGGCCGCCGCTTCAAGGTCAGCCGTGAAGTGCTTGATCCCAGGCCGGAAACCGAAACCCTGATCGAGGCGGCGCTGGCCGAGCCGTTCGAACGCGTGCTCGATCTGGGCACCGGATCGGGCTGCATCCTGGTGACGCTGCTCGCGGAACGGACCGGCGCCACCGGCCTCGGTGTCGATTGCAGCGAGGCCGCCTGCCTTCAGGCCAGCGCCAACGCGGTGATGCACCGGGTCGAAAACCGCGCCGAAATCCTGTGTTCCGACTGGTTTTCCGCGGTCGAGGGCAGGTTCGATCTGATCGTGGCGAACCCGCCCTATATCGCGCGCGCGGAAATGGCGGATCTCGACGAGGAGGTGCGCCGCCACGAGCCGCGCCAGGCCCTGACCGACGGCGGCGACGGGCTGGGCGCCTACCGGCGCATCGGCGCCGGCGTGGCGCGCCATCTCGGCCCGGGCGGCCGGCTCGTCCTCGAGATCGGGCCGAGTCAGGCGGCGGCGGTGTCCGCGCTGCTGATCCGCGCCGGGCTCACGGGCGTGCGCACCATCGCCGACCTTGACGGCCGCGACCGGGTGATCTGCGCCCGAAACGGCTGAAAATCGCCGTCTTGCGGGGTGCAAATGCATCAACAGGGCGAAAATTCCACGCAAAAATGCACCTTGGCCCTTGTCTGATCGCACCGGACGTGTTTACTCGGGGGTGTCACGGTGGCGGACGCTTCCCGAGCTCCCGCGTGACGCCAAGCCCAAAAGTCGATTGCCCGGCCTCAGTGGAACGCAACGAAGCGTCGGTCGGAGCATACGAAACTGAGCACAAGGCTGACGCTAGTAATGAGATCGTCCAAATCACGTTCGCGGTCCAAGTCGAACCGCAGCCGTCCTTCGGGCGGCAACATCATCAACCGGGTCTTCGACAGTTCCGGCCCCGAAGGCAAGGTCCGCGGCACGCCGCAGCAGATCATCGACAAGTACAACCAGCTGGCGCGCGACGCACAGCTGAGCAACGACCGCGTGGCGACCGAGAACTTCCAGCAGCACGCGGAACACTACCTGCGCCTGCTGAGCGAGGCGCAGCGCGAGATCGACCAGCGCCGCGAAGAGCAGGAACGCCAGAACCGCGAACGTCAGGCCGAACGCGACCGCGACCGCGCCGACCGGCAGGAGCGGGACAGCGCCGCCCGCGCCGCGGATCCGGCGCAGGCGCCCCAACCCGACGTGCTGGATCTTTCCGGCGCGGACAGCGGGGGCGACAACGGCCTGGTGGAAACCCCCGAAAGCAAGCGCAAGAAACCCGTCGGGCGCCCGCGCGGCCGCAAGCCGGCACCCAAAGCCGATGCCGCGGATGGCTCCGAACCGGAGCCGAGCAACGGCGAATCGCCCGAAGCGGCGGAATAGGGCCGGACGCGTTTCGTCGGGTTGCGCGCATTCACCCGCAATCCCGAGACAGCGTTTGGCAAGCGGGCTCGGGTTGGCCGATGAATTCGATTTGACGCGACACGCCCGCCCTGCCGCCCGCCCTTGCGGGCGCCGGACCCCGGCCAGCGCCAGTCAGACCGAGCCGCCGAACGTGCGCGCCAGCGCGCAGAACCGGTCCAGCGGCACCCGTTCGGCGCGCTCTGTCGGCGCGATGCCGACGCTGGCAAGACGCTCCTCGATATCCGGCGCCAGCCCCTTGAGCGCCGCGCGCAGCATCTTGCGGCGCTGATTGAACGCGGTCGCCACCACCCGGTTCAGGATGGCGGCATCGGCGGGGTATCTCGGCGCCGGCAGCGCGGCCAGATGCACGACCGCGCTGGCGACCTTGGGCGGCGGCGTGAAGGCGCCCGGCGGCAGCGACATCGCGATACGCGCCTCGCAGCGCCATTGCGCCAGAATCGACAGCCTGCCATAGGCCTTCGAGCCGGGCTTCGCGACGATGCGTTCGGCCACCTCGCGCTGGAACATCAGCGTCAGGCTGGTCCAGAACGGCGGCCAGGCGGGCGGGTCGAGCCAGCGCACCAGCAACTCGGTTCCGACATTGTAGGGCAGGTTCGCCACGATCCGCACGGGCGCGGACAGATGCGCCATTGCGTCGATCTCCAGCGCATCGCCTTGCACGATCTCCAGCCGTCCCGGGCAGGCGGCGGCGATCTCTTCCAGCGCGGGGATGCAGCGCGCGTCCTTCTCGACCGCCAGCACCTTGCGCGCGCCGCCCGCCAGCAGCGCGCGGGTCAGCCCGCCCGGGCCGGGGCCGATCTCGAGCACGTCGCAGCCGCGCAGATCTCCCGCCTGCCGCGCGATCTTGGCGGTCAGGTTCAGATCCAGCAGAAAGTTCTGGCCCAGCGCCTTTCGGGCGCTCAGACCGTGGGCCGCGATCACCTGGCGCAGCGGCGGCAGATCGTCGATCACACCCAAGGCTTCTTTCTGGTCCAAATACTCCGGGGGGGCCGCGCGGCAGCGCGGCGGGGGCGGAGCCCCCTCACCACGCTCCGCACCGCGCCACGGCTCACGCCGCGCCCCCGGCCATCCTCTGCGCCATCCTCAGCGCCGCGATCAGGCTGTCGGGCCGGGCGATGCCGCGCCCGGCGATGTCAAGGGCGGTGCCGTGATCGGGCGAGGTGCGGATGAAGGGCAGGCCCAGGGTGACATTCACGCCGGTGTCGAAATCCAGCGTCTTGATCGGGATCAGCGCCTGATCGTGATACATGGCGATCGCCGCGTCATAGCGCGCGCGCGCCTCGGCGTGAAACATCGTGTCGGCGGGGTGGGGGCCGGTCAGGGTCATGTCCCCGCACCGCATCTCTGCCACAAGCGGCGCGATCCAGTCGAGTTCCTCGCGCCCCATGGCCCCGCCCTCGCCGGCATGCGGGTTCAGCCCGGCCACCGCGATCCGCGGCCGCGCGATGGCGAAACGCTCGCGCAGCCCGGCGGCGGTCAGCGTGATGGTGGCGCGCAGAAGATCCGGCCCCAGCGCGCCCGGCACCGCGGCGAGCGGGATGTGAACCGTCGCCGGAACCACCCGCAGCCGGTCGCTGGCCAGCATCATCACCACCCGCTCCACCCCCGCCAGGGCGGCGAGGAACTCGGTATGCCCGGGATAGGCGAACCCGGCGCCGTCGATCAGCGCCTTCTTGCTGATCGGCGCGGTGCAGACCGCGCTGGCCGCGCCCGAGCGCACCAGCCTCACGGCAAGTTCGATGGCCGCGATCACGCCGGGCGCGTTGCGCGCATCCGGCTGCCCCGGCGTCGCGGGCGCGCCGAACGGCAGCGGCAGCACCGGCAGCGCCGTGGCGCTGGCCCGGGCCGCGTCGGCCAGATCCGAGATCTGCGCCACAGGCGTATCGGCGGGCAGATGCGCGGGGTCGCCGATCCAGACGAACGGGCAGTCCTGGCGCAGCTCGGCCCAGGCGCGCACCGCCAGTTCCGGGCCGATACCGGCCGGTTCGCCACAGCTCAGCGCGATCGGCGCGCTCATTGATCGACGATGCGCGCTTCGGCCAGAAGCTGTTGCAGATAGCTGTCGGCATAGGTGGCCAGGCGCTGCTGGGTCAGGGCGTTGGCGACCTGTTCGCGCGTGACCGCGTCACCCAGATCGGCGTTGCGCCCGCACAGCATCAGCAGGACCAGCGTGGTACCGTTCGACCGGGTCAGCGCCGTCGATATCTCGTTCTCGTCCAGCTTGGCCAGTTCCAGCGCGATATCCTGCGGAATCTGGCCCGGCGGCAGGCTCTGGCGCTCCAGCAGCTGCGGCGGCTGGCCCCTGGCCACGCCATAGAGATCGTCGCAGGTATCGACACGGTCGCGCACCGCCTGCGCGGCTGCGAGCGCCGGCGCGCTGCGCCCGCCCGGGACGTAGTACATGGCATAGTCGATCGTCGCGTATCGGGGCGTGGCCGGGGTGGTTTCGCGTATGCCGCGCATCTGGAACAGCGCCACGGCATTGGGCAGCGCGATCGGTGAACTGACCTCGCCCGGCTTCAGTTCCATGATGACCGGCTGCAACCCCGCCGGAAGCTTGGTGATATCGAGCCAGCCGAGCCTGCCGCCCTGGCTGCGCGTGTCGGTGGCCGAATAGCGCGTGGCGGCCTCGGAGAATGCGTCATAGCTGGTCAGCCCGGCGATCTGGGCGGCCAGCGCGTCCACCTGTTCTATGTTGTCGGGCGTGACCGGCATGATCACTTCGGACAGCAGAACCTGGATACCGGCGCCGGCGCCGCCGCCCTGGGCCATGGCGCGGTCGATCTCTTCCTCCGACGGGCGGGCCTGGGACAGGAACCGCTGGGTCACATAGTCGCGCCAGTCGATGCCGTTGCGCACGAAGTCGCGCAGGGTTTCCGGCGCGACGCCGGCTTCGCCCAGCGCCTTGACGAATTCGTCGGGCGAAAGCTGCGTGCGCGATGACAGTTCCTCTATGCCCGCCTTGATGTCTTCGGGCTCGGCGGCGATGCCGGCCTCCTTTGCCACCTGCCGCTTCAGCCGTTCCTCGATCAGCGCCTTGCGCGCCAGTTTCTCGGGATCGCCCGGAATGCGCAAGATCTGCATGAACAGGATGCGCTGTTCCAGTTCGAAATGCGTGATCGCCTCGTCGTTCACCCGGATCGCGGGCGAAAACAGGCTTTGCGCCGCCGCCGGTATGGCCGGCGCGGCCAGAACCATCGCGGCCGCGATGACGCCTCGAAACGTGCGCGCCAAACGCTCGCTGGCAAATCTCGGGTTCAACTTCTGCATGACCGCCTGTATTTTTCTGTTCCGGTGTCCACGGAAAAACCGTTCAACGAGATGGTAAAACCGAAATCCGTCGACGGCTCAACACTTGTTGTGGAGGTATAGCGCCTGTTGAGTGAAAGATCGACCGTCACGCATTCGTTTTGATAGGTCAGGCCGACCCCGGCGCGCGTGGCGCTGGAATCTTCCAGGTCATAGCGGATATTGGCGCCGGCGGTCCAGTTGGGGTTCACCACGAAACGGCCGTCCAGCCACAGTTCCGAAACCGCCTGGGTGCGGCCTTCGGCGGCATCGCGGCCCAGCCAGAGATAGGTGCCCGCAAGGTTGACGCGCCGGTTGATCCAGTTGCCGCGCAACTCGGCCTTGTCGAAATTGAACTTGTCCGACAGCACCCCCCTTGCGGTCAGTACCAGACCCGAGGCAGAGCGGATCTGCCCGGCCAGCAGGATGTCGGACCGGGTGCCGCTCAGCCCCGATGTCTTGGTGAAGTCCGGGTCGGCGACGCTGCGGATCACCTGTCCGACGGTGGCCGCCGCCTGCCAGCCCCCCGGCGCGTATCGCGCCCAGTTCAGCCCGTAGACCAGGACCGGACCGTCCTCGCGCCGGTCGGGGGCGGGAAAGCGCGACAGCGCCAGAAGGTTGCCCTGGTCGAATTCCACGAACCCGCTTTCGTCGTTGGGCACCGCGTCTCCTTGCACGTCGCTCCAGCCCAGTTGCAGGATCGGTTCGAGGTAGTGCGTGGCCCCGGCGGCATCGCCGCGGGTCATCGGATAGCGCAGGGTCAGGGCCGCCCGCGGGGTCGCGATCGCGGCGCGGCCGGGATAGGTGCTGTCATCGCCGATGTCGAAGCTGTCGGCGGAAAATCCCATGCGCCAGTCGGCAAGCAGCCCGCCGGCGACGATCCAGTTGCGCCGCCATTCCAGATCGGCCGTCGCCCGCCGCACGTCGCGGCCCAGGATGTCGGCGCTCGATGTGCGGTTATGGGCGTGCGCGTCCAGCGACAGGCGCAGTTCGCCGCCCAGGCCGCGGGGAAAGAACCGCCGCTGCCAGGCGACATCGGCGATGTTGGTGGGCAGCGTGGCCTCGTCCTCGCCATCGCGCAGCGATTCATAATGGTTCAGCGAGGCGGCGAAGAACGTGTCGCGCCGGATCCGGGTAAGTGCCAGCTTGCTGCGCAGCCGGTCATAGTCGGGCAGGCCGTAATCCACCAGATAGGCGTCGTCCGAGGTGGTCTTGATCTCGAAATCGAGCCTGAAGCCGTCGCGCAGCTCGAAACGACCCTCGCCGAACAGGTAGCCCCGGTCCTCGCCCGGGATCAGGTCGTCGCGGGTGTGTGCGCCCTCGAACGCGATGGCGCCGCGCCGGAACGCCTGGCGATAGCGGTAGTCCAGGGTCTTCGTCCTGGCCGAGACATAGGGCGACAGCGTCACGTCCCTGCTGTCGCCGATACGGAAGAAATACGGCGTCTTGATGCCGATGCCGAGCTGCGAGGTGCTGCGGATCGAAGGGATCAGAAACCCGGTGGCGCGTTCCAGCGTCGGGTCGGGCAGGCGCAGGGCCGGAAAATAGAACACCGGCACGTCGAGGATGCGCAGCTGCGCGCCTTCGAAATACAGTTGCCGCTCAAGCTGGTCGTGCGTCACCTTGCGGGCGCGTATCTGCCACAGCGGCGGGCGGCCGTCGGGGCAGACCCGGCAGGATGTGACCGCGGTCTTGAACAGTTGCGTATAGCGCCCGTTGACCCGCGTCATCTGCACCGCGGCCAGCTGCAACTGCTGGTCCATGACCATGCGCGCGCCCGTCAGGATGCCGTTGCGCAGGCCCTCGTCCATCTCGGCGGCGCTGGCCAGCAGGGTCATGCTGCCGCCCTGGTCGATGCGGATCGGGCCTTCGATGGTCAGGCTGCCGCTGGCGCGGTCGAAGGTGATGCGGCTGGCGCGCAGGCGCGTGTCGCCCTGAAACGCCTCGACATTGCCCTCGGCGATCAGTTGGCGCGTGCCGGTGACGAAGACCCGGTCGGCCACCAGCATGGCGGGCGGATTTTCGTCGGCGCGGTCGCCTGTGCCATCCTGCGCGCCGCCGGCGCCGGCCAGCAGCAGCCAGAGCAGGCCCGACGCCAGCATGCGCACCAGACCGGCCGGCAGATATGCGATAGCGGCGGGCCTCATCCGTCCTCCGCATGCAGCAGCAGCCCGTAGGTCAGCAGGATCGCCGCGACCGGCGGTGCCCAGGCGGCCAGCGGCACCGGGATCTGGCCGTTCTCGCCGAGAATCTGGGCGAAGTTGCGGATGAAATACAAGGTGAAACCCAGCAGCACGGATGCCAGCACCGACACCCCGATGCCACCCAGCCGGGCGTGGCGCATGGTGAACGCGGCCCCCACCAGCACCATGGCCACCAGGAACAGCGGCCGCGCCAGTTCGGCCTGGAACCAGACCTGCTGGCGCCTTGTCGAAAACCCGGCCTGGTCCAGTTGCCGGATGGTCTGGGGCAGATCGTAGATGGAAATGCCCGACGGGCGGCCGAGGCTGTCGCGCACACGCTCTTCGGTCAGCGTGGTGGGAATGCGCAGCGTCTCGTGCGTGGCCGAGGTGGTTTCCGGATTCAGCCCCGAGGTCAGCGGCCACACCTTGGCGTTGCTCAGCACCCAGGCGTCCTGGGTCAGGGTCGCGCTTTCGGCGATGATCTGGCGCACCGGGCCGCCCTTGGGCGCATAGCTGACGATGGTCACGTCCAGCAGCTTGACGGGATCGCCGGAATAGCCGGTCGCGTGAATCACCGACTGGCCGCGCTGGCTGCCCTGGCGCAGCCACACGCCTTCGCCCGACAGCGACACCACCGAGGGGCCGCCCATGCGGTAGGTATCCGAAAGCTGCTGATAGCGGTTCGAGGTTGCGGCGACGATCGGATTGAGCGTGCTGACCGCCAGCCCCCCGATCAGCAGCGCCACCGCCATGGGGGCGGCCAGCGCCCGGATGCCAGAGCGTCCGGCGGCGCGGGTCACGACCAGTTCGCTGCTGCGCGCCAGTCCGACGAACAGCACGATGGTCGACAGGATCATCAGCAGCGGCAGTATCTCGCTGATCGCGGCCGGCGCGTTCAGGAGTGTCAGCCGGAACATCTGGCCGAAACTGACCTCGACCCCCTCGAACCGGCGCAATTGCTCGATCAGGTCGATCAGCAAAATCAGCGTCAGGAACACCGCGCCGATGGTCAGGAAGCTCTGGACGAAGCGCCGGGCGAAATAGAGATCCAGGATCACGGCGCCGCCTCCGCACCGCCGGGCACATGACCGCGCCGCCCCAAAAGCACCGACAGCGGGCGTGAGGCGATGTGCAGGAAGAACGCCGCGATGCCCAGCCCGACCAGCGTCGGAAGATAGATCAGCGGCCACAGTTCGGCGTTGTTCAGAACCGGTTCGGACACCACGCCGCGCAAGACCTCGAGCATGACAAGCAGCACGAAGGCCAGCAACGCCTGCCGCCACACCCCGAACCGGGAATAGCTGCCCAGCATCAGCGTTGAAAACCCGATCAGCGTGACCGCGACGCAGATCACGGCGCGCGCGAACCGCAGGTGAAGCTCTTCGGCCAGTTGCCCCGCGCTGTAGCCTTCGCGCGCGGTGACGGCGTCGCCGTCGGTGATGATCTCGAGCGTCGGGATGGCGCGGATATTGCGGATCCGGCTTTCATCGCGGCGGATCAGGCTGCTGATGTCATAGGAGAAATCGGCAAAGACCGTTGTCGAAAGCGTTCTGGTCTCATGGTCGAGCCGCTGCGCCAGCCCGTCCACCATGATAAGGTTGCTTTGTGCGCCGTCCCGTACCAGGAACGCCTCGGCACCGGTATAGGTGATGGTATAGGCGGGCTCGCGCCGGTCCGACAGGAACACGTCATGCAGCCGCCCGTCCGGGTCGATCTTGCGGATATAGAAGGTCACGCCCGGGGCCGGATGCAGGAAACTGCCTTCGGTCAGCAGTTTGGCGGCGACGTTGCGCGCCACCTCCGCCTCGCGCACCGCAAGCTGGCTGACCGAGGCGGGCATCAGCACATTGGTCAGGATACCCATCATCGCCGCGGCGATCAGGCCGAAGACCAGCGCCGGGCGCGCCAGCCGCCAGGGGCTGGACCCGGTCGCCTGCATCACCGTCAGCTCGCTTTCGCTGCTGAGGCGGTTGGTGACATAGACCGAGGCCGCGAAGGCCGCCATCGGCAGCACCATGCGGATCAGGTTGGGCAGGGTCAGGGCGGTGAATTCCAGGAACACCATGGCCGACTGCCCGCCGCCGATCAGCCGGTCAAACAGCACCACGGCGCGGTTGATCCAGAACACGGCCACCAGGACCAGAGCGAAAAACCCGAAGAACAGCAGGTATTGCGACAGGACATATCTGTCATATCGTGACACTGCGTACCCCTCGGAGCCTGCCCCAGTTTGCGGCGCAGTCTAGAGCAAACGAAAGGCCGGGAAAACTGCTATCTGGCCAAGTGCGGCGCGGCGCGCTACGTCTCTGGCGAAGGTCAAAACCGCAGGAGCACCGCATGAGCAGCCTATCCCCGATCCGATTCGAAACCCTCGATCTGGACCGTATCGCCACGGCCGAAGGCCGCGTCGCGGTGATCGTCGCCCCCGATGGCAAGATGGACCAGGCCGGGCGGCGCGCGAACCGTCTGAGCAAGGGCGCGCTGAAGCGGCTGGTCGAGAGCGAGCGGTTTTCCAAGGCCAAGAGCGGCAAGGTGATAACGCTGGCCTGGCCTGCCGGCATGGCCGCCGAGGCGCTGGACGTTCTGGTGCTGGCCGCCAACGCGCCGGCTGCCGAGATGCGCAAGGCGGGGGCCGAACTGGCCAAGGCCCAGGGTGGCCGGCCGCTGCTGCTGATGGCGGGCAACCGCAAGCGGGTTGCGGAACTCGGCTTCGGGTTCGTGCTGCGCGGCTACCGATTCGATGCCCACAAGACCCGGAGCGAGGACGATGACGACACAGCCCTTGCCGAAGTGAGCATCGCGCATGCCCGCGCCGATGAGGTCGAAGCCGAATTCGCGCCGCTGCTGGCCGTTGCCGAGGGCGTGCACATGACCCGCGATCTGGTCAACGAACCCGCCAACGTGCTGACCACCGCCGAATTCGCCGACCGTCTGCTGGCGCTGCGCGACATCGGGCTGAAGGTCGAGGTTCTGGAAGAGGCGGATCTGGCCAAGCTCGGCATGGGCGCGCTTCTCAGCGTCGGGCAGGGTTCGGCCAGCCCGTCCAAGGTTGTCGTGATGCAATGGCTGGGGGGCGCGAAGAAGCGCAACGATAACGACGTCGAAACCGATGATCCCGACAACGTGCTGGCGCTGGTCGGCAAGGGGGTGGTGTTCGACACCGGCGGCATCTCGCTGAAACCCGCTGCCGGCATGGAGGACATGACCATGGACATGGGCGGCGCCGCGGTGGTGGCGGGCACCATGCGGGCGCTGGCGCTGCGCAAGGCGCGTGCCAATGTGGTGGGCCTGGTCGGGCTGGTCGAGAACATGCCCTCGGGTAGCGCCACCCGACCGGGGGACGTGGTGAAATCCATGAAGGGCGACACCGTCGAGGTCATCAATACCGATGCCGAGGGGCGCCTGGTGCTGTGCGATGTGATGTGGTACGCCCAGGACCGTTTCGAACCCGCCGCCGTGATCGACCTCGCAACGCTGACCGGCGCCATCATCATCGGGCTGGGCCACGAGAAGGCCGGGGTGTTCTCCAATGACGACGACCTGTCGGGCGCCTTTCTCAAGGCGGCGGGCGCCGAAAGCGAAGGCGCCTGGCGGATGCCGCTGGACAAGGCCTATGACGAGATGCTGAAATCGCGCATCGCCGACATGAAGAACGTCGGCGGCCGCCCCGCCGGTTCGATCACCGCGGCGCAGTTCCTGCAACGGTTCGTCAGGGACGGCATGCCCTGGATCCACCTCGACATCGCCGGGGTGGCCTCGGTCAAGACCGACACCGACTTTGCCCCCAAGGGTGCGACCGGCTGGGGGGTTCGGGCGCTGAACCGGCTGGTGCGGGACCGATTCGAGAAGGAATGAGCGGATGGGCGCCGCCTTTTTCTACCACCTGACCCGCCGACCGCTGGAAGACACGCTGCCGGTGCTGCTGGGCCGGGCGCGCCAGGCCGGCTGGCGGGTCGAGGTGCGCGGCACCGACCAGGCGCGCATGGCGTGGCTGGACGAAAGGCTGTGGCTGGGCCCCGACGACGAATTTCTGGCGCACGGGCTGGCGGGCGGGGCCCATGACGGCGATCAGCCGGTGTTGCTGACCTGTGCGCCTCAGGCGGCCAACGCGCCGCATTGCGTGATGGCGGTGAACGGGGCCGAGGTGGCGCCCGATGAGGTCGCCGCGCTTGAGCGGGTCTGCATCCTGTTCGACGGCCATGACGAGAGCGCCGTCAGCCATGCCCGCGGCCAGTGGGCGGCGCTGACCGCGCATGGGTGTGCGGCGCAATACTGGTCGGAAGAGTCCGGGCGCTGGGAGAAGAAGGCCGAAAAGGCATAGCCC
Organism: Paracoccaceae bacterium; assembly: GCA_020441385.1. GTDB lineage: Bacteria > Pseudomonadota > Alphaproteobacteria > Rhodobacterales > Rhodobacteraceae > JAGRMG01. The sequence goes on along the minus strand of JAGRMG010000009.1, from coordinate 6,378 downwards.
GGACAGGACGCCGCGGGCAGGGCGCGTTCCTACCGCTCAAGCACGAGCGCCCCGCCGGTGATCTCCATCCGGGACCAGCGTTGCAGATAGGACATGCCCAGAAGCGAGCGGTCCATGTCGCCCTCGTTCACCCAGGCGCGCAGGTTGCGGTCGGACACGTCACCCAGTTCGACCCGGTCCAGCCGCACCGGCGCGGTGCGCACCTCGCCATTGGCGGTCATGGCGCGCCCGACATAGGCGAGATCGGCGGTATCTATGCCCGAGCGCCGGGCGTCGCCGGCCGTCAGCACCATCTGGCTCGCGCCGGTGTCGACCATGAACTCGACCGGGGTGCCGTTGATGCCCAGCGTCAGGTAGTAGTGCCCGTCATTGGCGCGCGGCACCTCGATGCGGCCCGCCTCGGTCAGCATGGCCTGTCGCGGCCGCACCGTCTGGCGGATGTCGTCCCACAACCCGATTGCCGCGATGACGCCGAGAAAGATCAGACCCCAGGCGATGGCCTGCTGCATCGTCTTGCCCGGCGAATTGCGGTTCTGCGCCACGAACCAGAACACCAGCACCGCGCCCAGCAGGACGAGATAGGCCAGGTTGCCCAATTCCCAACTGCTCATTCTCGCACCCCCAACCCGGTCACGCATTCAATGTAGGTGCGCCCCGCCCGGATGCCAGAGCATGGGGCGGCCGGCGCGCCTGGGGCGTGTCGCGCCTGCCCGCATCCGCATCTTCACCCGCCGGGCAGATTCGATTGAGCGCGACGCGCGCTAGCCGGCGAACCCGAAGTCGCGCAGCCCGTCGAGGATGAACTGCACCGACAGCGCCGCCAGCAGCATCCCCAAAAGCCGCGTCACCACGTTGGTGCCGGTGCGTCCCAGCATCCGCGCCAGCGCGCCCGATGCCAGAAACAGCACCAGCACCACCGCCAGCACGGCCAGCATGACGGCCACCACCAGCGCCAGCCCCTCGATGCCCGGCCGCTCGCCCGCCAGCAGGATCACCGTGGCGATCGCGCCCGGACCGGCGATCAGCGGGATGGCCAGCGGAAACACCGAGGGGTCGGGGCGGTCTTCGCCGGTCTGATCCTCGCGCCGCCTGGAGCGCCGTTCGAACAGCATGTCGAGGGCGGTGAGGAACAGAAGCGCGCCGCCCGCGATCCGGAACGCGGGCATTGAAATGCCGGCAAAACCCAGCACCGCCTCGCCGAAGGCTGCGAACACACACAAGAGCACCGCCGCCGTGAGACAGGCGCGCAGGCCGGTGGCGCGGCGTTCCGCAGCCGTCATGCCATGGGTCAGCGCGATGAACAGCGGCGTCAGCCCGATGGGATCGACGATCACGAACAGCGTGACGAACGCGGTGACGGGAAAGGCGGTGTCCATGAACGGCCCTTTTTCGGTTCGTTTGCGTTGCAGCACGGATCGCGATGCTTGCCAAGACCCACGCCGCCGCCGCCGCTCACTCGCGCGCCTCGGCGGCCTCCAGCCGTTCCAGGGCCTGCATCCACAGGGCTTCGGCCCGGTCCAGCCCATCCATCACCTCGGCGTATTTCTTCTGCCAGACCTCGATTTCACCCTGCTTGCCATCCTCGTACAGGCCCGGGTCGGCCAGTTTCGCCGCCAGCCGGTCGCGCATCTCGTTCAGTTTCTCCACCCGCGCCTCGCCCTTGCGGACCTCGCTGCGCAGCGCGCTCAGCGCCTCGCGCGACGGCCGCCTGGGCCTGGGCGCAGCGGGGGCGGGTTTCGGCTCGGGGCGGTCGGGGGCCAGAAGCAGGGCGCGATAGGCTTCGAGATCGCCATCGAAGGGGGCGACCGAGCCGTCGGCGACAAGCCACAGGCGATCCGCGACCAGGCTCAGCAGGTGCATGTCGTGGCTGACCAGGATCACCGCGCCGGAATAATCGGTGAGCGCCTCGACCAGCGCCTCGCGGCTTTCGATGTCGAGGTGGTTGGTCGGTTCGTCCAGGATCAGCATGTGCGGGGCGTCGATGGTGGCGATCAGCAGCGACAGCCGCGCCTTCTGCCCGCCCGACAGCTGGCCCACCAGCGTTTCCGCCTGCGCCGCGCCCAGCCCGAATCCGGCCAGGCGCGCGCGCAGTTTCGCCGGGGTTTCGGCCGGGCGCAGGCGGCGCAGATGGTCCAGCGGGGTTTCGCCCGCGTTCAGTTCGTCAACCTGATGCTGGGCGAAATAGCCGATGCGCAGCCTGGACGATTTCGTCATCCTGCCGGCCATCAGCGGCAGCCGGTCGCTGAGCAGCTTGGCCAGCGTGGACTTGCCCTGACCGTTGCGGCCCAGCAGCGCGATGCGGTCGTCCTGGTCGATGCGCAGATCCAGCCGTTTCAGGACCGCCCTGTCGCCATAGCCCGTGACCCCGCCCTCGATATGGACGATGGGCGGGGACATCTCTTCGGGTTCGGGGAAGGTGAAGGCGCGCAGCGCCGCCTCCTGCGGGCTGGAAATCGGCTGCATCCTCGCCAGCGCCTTCAGGCGGCTTTGCGCCTGTCTGGCCTTGTCGGCCTTGTAGCGGAAGCGGTCCACATAGGATTGCAGATGCGCCCGCCGCGCCGCCTGCCGTTTCGCCATCGCCTCGGCCTGGGCCAGTTTCTCGGCGCGGGTCCGGGCGAACTGGTCGTAGGGGCCCTGATAGAGCGTCAGCTTGCGGTCTTCCAGATGCAGGATCGCGCCCACCGCCCGGTTCAGAAGGCCGCGGTCGTGGCTGATGATGATGACCGTATGGGGATAGCGCGCCAGATAGCTTTCCAGCCACAGCGCGCCCTCCAGGTCGAGATAGTTGGTGGGTTCGTCCAGCAGCAGCAGGTCGGGCCTGGCAAACAGCACCGCGGCCAGCGCCACCCGCATCCGCCAGCCGCCGGAAAAGTCGCGGCAGGGGCGGCCCTGCTCGGCATCCTCAAAGCCCAGCCCCTTCAGGATCGAGGCGGCGCGCGCCTCGGCCGACCAGGCGTCGATATCGGCCAGCCGCGTCTGGATCTCGGCGATGCGGCTGGCGGCGGTCGCGGTCTCGGCTTCGGCCAGCAGGCCGGCGCGTTCGGTGTCGGCGGCCAGCACCGTGTCGAGCAGCGAGACATCCGAGGAGGGCACCTCTTGGGCGACGCCGCCGATGCGGGCGCGCGAGGGCAGGGTGATGGCGCCGGATTCCAGCGCCAGTTCGCCCCGGATCAGCCTGAAAAGCGTGGTCTTGCCGGTGCCGTTGCGCCCCACCAGGCCGACCTTGTGGCCGTCGGGAATGGTGGCGCCGGCGCCCTCGAACAGGGGCCGGCCGGCCATGGCGAAGGTGATGTCGTCGATCCGCAGCATGGGGCCGGGTCATGGCGCAGGTGCGCGGGGCTGTCAATCGCCGGCCGCTGCCGGGCAGGGCGGCGCGCGGGGGCGGGGGCGCGCATTAAGTCCCTTTCCAAGCCGGGCGGCGCATGATAGGCGGCGCGCGATATCCACCGGCGGCGGCCCGCGCAGCCCCGCCACATGCAGGAGACGCCCGATGGCACTGGAACGCACCTTTAGCATCATCAAGCCCGATGCAACCCGACGCAACCTGACCGGCAGGATCAACGCCAAGTTCGAAGAGGCCGGGCTGCGCATCGTGGCGCAAAAGCGCATCCACATGACCAAGGCCCAGGCCGGCGTGTTCTATGCGGTGCACAAGGACCGCCCCTTCTATGACGAGCTTTGCGACTTCATGTCCTCCGAGCCGGTCGTGGTGCAGGTTCTGGAAGGCGACAACGCGATCACCCGCAACCGCGAGATCATGGGCGCCACCAACCCCGCCGACGCGGCTCCGGGCACCATCCGCGCCGAGTTCGCCGAAAGCGTCGGCGAGAACTCGGTGCATGGTTCGGACGCCCCGGAAACCGCGGCGACCGAGATCGCCTATTTCTTTTCCGGCCTCGAACTGGTCGGCTGACCGGTTCGCGGCGCGCCATCGACCGCCCGGACGGACGGTGGCGCCAAGGGGCAATGACGCGGGCGACGGGACGGACCGGCGTGCCGCCCTCCCGCCTCAGTCCGCCACCGGGGCGGTGGTTTTGGGCGGCGGCGCGGGTTCGGTGACGGGCGCCGGCTTGGTCAGGTTGACCCAGGCGATCAGCCCGACGATCGCCAACAGCAGCAGCAGGGCCAGAAAGGTCGGCACGCGGCTGAACCAGCGCGCCGGCGATCCGCGCGGCAGGCCGCGCCCCGCCAGCCAGACGCCCAGCCCGATCAATCCGGCGGCGAATTGCCAGGTGACAAAGGACGACACGCGGTTCAGCCCCCGGGTGAATCCGTCGCCCGTCGGCTCCAGCAGGAACAGCGCGGCGAGCGATGCGCCATAGGCCGCGAGCCACAGGATGGCCAGGAACAACGTCAGGTTTCTTGCATTCATGGGTGCCTCCGGCCGGCAGGATAACCCCGGCAGGCGGATTGCCCAAGCGGTGTTTGGCGCGGTAGCGGGCAGGCCCCCCGTGCAGTGTGGCCGTTTGCTGGGCGCGTGACGATCCGCCGGCCGGGGCGGGGTTCAGCTGTGGATCGCACCGTCGCTGCAGGCCAGCGCGGCCTCGCGCACCGCCTCGGAATAGGTCGGATGCGCGTGGCAGGTCAGCGCCACGTCCTGGGCCGCGGCGCCGAATTCCATCGCCACGCAAATCTCGTGAATCAGCTCGCCCGCCGCGGGCCCGATGATATGGGCGCCGAGAATGCGGTCGGTGTCCTTGTCGGCGAGGATTTTCACGAAACCCTCGGCGGCGAAATTGGCCTTGGCGCGGGCGTTGCCCATGAACATGAACTTGCCCGCCCTGTAGGCCCGGCCCGCCGCCTTCAGCGTCTGTTCGGTCTCGCCCACGGCGGCGACCTCGGGCCAGGTATAGATGACGCCCGGGATGACGCCGTAATTGACATGCCCGTGCCTGCCGGCGATCTGCTCGGCCACCGCCATGCCCTCGTCCTCGGCCTTGTGCGCCAGCATCGGCCCGGGCACCGCGTCGCCGATCGCGTAGATGCCGCGAACGCCCGTCTGCCAGTCGCGGCCGACCTCGATCTGGCCCTGTTTGGTCAGTTTCACACCCAGCTTGTCCAGCCCCAGCCCGTCGGTGAAGGGGCGCCGGCCGGTGGCCAGAAGCACGCAATCGGCCTCGATCTCGTGTTCGCTGTCGTCCTTCTTCAGCCTGTATGTCACCTTGGCCCTGGTCTTTGTGGCCTCGCTTTTCTGCACCGCCGCGCCGAGGACGAATTTCAGCCCCTGTTTCTTGAGGATGCGCTGAAGGGTCTTTTGCACCTCGCCGTCCATGCCCGGCGTGATCGTGTCGAGATATTCGATCACCGTGACATCGGCGCCGAGCCTCGCATAGACGCTGCCCAGTTCCAGCCCGATCACGCCGGCGCCGATGACGACCATGCGTTTGGGCACCTTGCCCAGTTCCAGCGCGCCGGTCGATGTCACCACGACCTTTTCGTCGATCGCAACGCCTTCCAGCGGCGCGGGTTCGGATCCGGTGGCGATGACGATGTGTTTGGCCGAATGGGTGTCCTCGCCGACCTTGACCTGGCCGGGTTCTGGAATCGAACCCCAGCCCCTGATCCAGTCCACCTTGTTCTTCTTGAACAGGAACTCGATGCCCCTGGTGTTGCCCTCGATGACCTCGGACTTGTAGGCCAGCATCTGTTTCCAGTCGACCGAGGGCGCCTTGCCCTTGAGCCCCATCTTCGGAAAATTCTCCTGCGCCTCGTGCAATTGATGGGAGGCGTGCAAGAGCGCCTTGGAGGGGATGCAGCCGACGTTCAGGCAGGTGCCGCCCAGGGCCTCGCGCCCCTCCACGACCGCGGTCTTCAGGCCCAACTGTGCGCAGCGGATGGCGCAGACATAGCCGCCGGGGCCGGCGCCGATGATGATCACGTCGTAATTGGCCATGGTCGTGGTCCTTTACTGTTGCCGGGTCTGGGGGCGCCGCCCCCGGCCCTGCCGGGCCTCCCCCGGGATATTTGGGGTCAGAAGAAGGGTCAAGCGAGTGCCGCCCCCAGCATGAGGACGGTGGCCAGCAGACCCGCCGCCCAGATCAGCGACCGCCACGGCCGCCAGCCCAGCGCATAGGCGGGGATGTAGGCGATGCGTGCGGCGAGATAGGTCCAGGCGCAGGCGGCGGTGAAGGCGGTGGACCGGCCCGAAAGGGCGAGGACGAGGCAGGCGATGGCAAACAGCAGCAGCCATTCGGTGTGGTTCTCGAAGGCGCGTTTCAGCCGTTCGGTGCGCGCGGACATCTGGCGCGACGGCGGGCGGTCGCGTGCCGACATGGTGTAGCCGGGGCCGAGCTCGCGGTTGGCGGGAACGGCGAAGAGGACGAACTGCACCACCTGGAGCAGCGCGGCGAGGGTGAGGGCGGTGAGTTCGGGGGTCAT
>JAGRMG010000122.1 GCA_020441385.1 Paracoccaceae bacterium | reverse complement strand
CGCGAGCGTGCCGCACCCGGAATAGACGGCCAGCGCCACGAGAAGGGAATGACCCGCGATCAGGGCCAGCGAAGCGGCCAGTCCGCCCAGGACCATGGCCAATGCTAGGATGCCGATGAACACTGCGTCTCCTCAAGCAACGTGGCGTTTCGCGGATCAGGCTAGAACCCAGGCCTTAACGCTCTCTTAATTCTGCTTCCGATCCTTTTAGCATAATTCGCGGCGTTTGTGTCGATAATGAGGCCGGTACCGGGGTCAAAAGCGCACAGGCGGCGGGTCTGGCGCCGCCAGGCCGGATTCACCCGGCGGGTGAATGCCCGAAACCGAATGAACGCGACACGCCCTAGACCCGCCCGGTCAGCCCGCGCCGGATCATGCCGATGAAGTTGCGGAAGGTGCTTGCCGGCGGATTGCGCCGCGCCGCCTTCAGGATATGCAGCCCCCTGTAGCGCGGCACCGTCCGCCCCAGCACCCATAGCCCGGCCAGGCGCGCGAGCAGGGCCTTGCGCCGCCCCGACTGGCCGGGCTGCATGGCGTCCAGCGCCGCGAGGTCGAACGCGGCGGTGGCCAGGCGGCCGGCCGCCTCGCTATCCTTCAGCAGGCCGGCGCCCTTCGCGGTGCGTGCCACGATCAGGCTGACGCCGTCGCGTTCCTCAAACAGCGGATAGCCTTTCGCGTCGGTCTCCCAGGCGTCCGCGAAGGCCAGGTCGGCGGCCTTCCCGGTGCCGTCGGCGCAGATCTTGCAGCGCAGCTGGAGATGGTCCGACAGGAAGCCGCCCCAGCTGTCGAAATAGCTCATCGAGCGTTCGGAACCGTCCTTGAGGGTCGCGCAGGCCCGGCCGGGCCAGCCATTGCCGCGATAGCGGAAGGCGGCCACCGAGCCGGGATCGGTTCCAAGCTCCTCCAGTATCTTCTCCGCCCCGGCCCGGGACGGGATGCCGGCGCAGAAGAACGACAGCATCACCGGAAAGCGGGCGTCGATGCGCGGATCCTCGGCGGCGAGGGCGCGCAGGGCGGCGACATCGCAGGGCTTGCCGACAAAGGCGAAACGGCGGTCGCCGTCGAGATGCCGCGCCAGCCCGGCCAGGGGGCCGAGGGCGCATAGCGCGACCCGGCGGCGCGCATGACATCGGCGGCGTCCAGCGACAGGACCGTCGCATTGGCGATGGGCACGTCCGGCGCGGCGGCGGTCTGGATCACGGCATCGACGCTGCCCGCCGCGAGAAGATGCGTCAGCACCGCCGACAGCGCGCCGCCCGACGCGGCCGTGAAGCGCAGGTCGGGATCGGTGGCCCAGCCGGTGTGAACCGACAGCCAGGGCCCCCACAGGATGTCGTCGCGCCGCCCGTCCGCGCGCACCGTCTGCCCGAGGCCGGGGCAGATGCGGGCGATGCGGGCGTCTTCCCCGGCGCTCGGCACGCCTGTCTGGTGCGGGCGCAGATAACCCGGCGGCGCGGATCGCATCTCGACCTTTCCCGGCGCGGCAAGGACGCAGCCGCCGCATCCCGAACAGAGATTCGCGCGCAAGACCCGGTTCAGGGTCGTGGCGGGTGCGGGCGCCTTGGCGGGTCGGGTCATGGTGGATTCAGCCGTTTTCTGTTCATTGCGTGCCGGCGGTTGTGTAGGACATTTCCCAGAGCGGGAAAATGCGGGAAAGTGAACCGCGATGCCCGGGGCGGGCGGTCCTGGCCGGATCGGGGCCGGATCGGGGCCGGATCGGGGCCGGATCGGGGCCGGGGCGGGAACGGAAAAGGGCAGGGCATGCGGGCCGACAGGCAGGATCAGTCATCCGGCGGGGTATCGCACGGCGTGCCGTGGCGTTCGCCCGTCATCGTGGCGCTCATCGTGGTGTGCTGCGGGATCGAACTGACGCTGGAGGCCGCCGAT
>JAGRMG010000121.1 GCA_020441385.1 Paracoccaceae bacterium | reverse complement strand
CGCCGGCCACGCTTCGGGCCCGGCCTTGGGCGCTGCAACTGTGCCCGCCACCCTGAACGCTTTCCAGCGCGAACGCGGCACTCCCATCGGCGGCAGGCCGCAGGCGCAGATTGCCGGTTCCGGTATCATAGCAGAACTCGCCGGCAGCTGGCCCGGTCGCGGGCGCCGCGGCCTGCCGCGCCGTGCAGGGGATGCGCGAGAGCCGGTATCCCGGCCCGGCGATGTCGTCGATGCGCATGAAACCGTCCTCGGCCACGAAATCGTATGTGACCTGTGCCGGCTGGCCGAAATTGGTGAAACGGGCGGTTATCGACTGGCGCGCCCCGTCGCCGGTTCGGCCGAGCGCGAGGGTGCGCGCGATTTCGCCCGCGTCGAAATCGTTGCCGGGGATGTCGGGCGCGAAATCGAGACAGGCGGTGGCAAGATTGCCGCCGTGGCTGTCATCGGCGCCAAGAAAGGCGACCATCCGGCGCGTGAAGAACTGCGTGCGCCGCGCCGGGGCAGTCAGATATTCCAGCCCCTGCGCGCCCGGTGCCGCCGTCTGGGCGCGCGACAGATAGATCCAGCGCACGATCTCCTCGGGTGTCTGCGCCAGGCCGGGCCCGGCGGATGCGGCCGCGAGAACGAGAAACGCCAGACAAGTCCGCAACATTCCCATCCCCGCCTCCCGCGCCGGTGATCTCCGCTCGAAGAATACAGCACCGGCACGTTGCTGCAAGCGCGGCCGCACCGCCGCAGGGCGATGGAAAACGACCGGGCGGCACGACAGCCCCTTGCCCAACGCCCCGTTCCTGCGCCATCGTTCGCGGCAATGGAATTCGCACCCTACCTGTTTCTCGCCACGCTCGAAGGCGCTGTCACGGCGGCCGTACTGGCACTGACGGCGGTCGGCCTCTCGCTGGTCTTCGGCGTCATGCGGGTGGTCAACGTGGCGCATGGGGAATTCTTCATGCTGGGCGCGGTGCTGGCCTGGTGGGTCGCGCACATGCTTGGCGGGCACCCGGGCCTGGGCTTTGCCGCCGCGCTGCTGATCGCGCCGCTGATGGTGGGGCTGATCGCGGTGGCTGCCGACATGACGGTGCTGAAGCGCATCGAATACGACCCCGAACGCACCATCGTCGCCACCATCGGCATTCTCTACATCATCCAGCAGGTCACGCTGATGACCTATGGCCCCGACGCCCGGCCCGTGGAACCGCCCTTCAATACGCGCCTCGCGATACCGTGGTTCCGGTTCGGCGAGGACGGGGTCGAACTTTACTGGCCGTGGGGCCTGGCGACGACAAGCTACAAGCTGGCCGTGATCGGCGCGGCCGGCGTGGTGCTGCTCTGCGTGTGGCTGCTGATGGCGCGATCGAGGATCGGGCTTCTGATGCGGGCGACCCAGCTCGACCGCGAGATGGCGCTGGCCTTCGCCATCCCCGTGGAGCGCATCTATGCCATCGTCTTCGGCCTCGGCGCCGGGCTGGCCGCGCTTGCCGCGGTGCTGATCGTCCCCATCAGCCAGGCGCATTACCTGATGGGCGGCGATCCGCTGCTGCTGTCCTTCATCGTGGTCATCATCGGCGGCCTGGGCAGCCTGCCCGGCACCGTGGTCGCGGCGATCCTGATCGGGCTGTCCGATGGCATCATCTCGGTCTTCTTCTCGCCGACGCTGGCCAAGATCCTGGCGACGCTGCTGGTGGCGCTGGTGCTGGTGTTCCGTCCGCAGGGCCTGTTCGGGGTCCGGCGGGCATGAGCGACACGACCAGGACGATGACGCTGCACGTTGCGGTGCTGGCGGGCCTGCTGGCGCTGCAATTCGTGCTGCCGGCCTATCATCACGGCAATCTGGCGCGGGTGATGGTGCTGGCCAGCTACGCCATGGGTTACAACATCCTGTTCGGCTATACCGGGCTGCTCAGCCTTGGCCATGCGCTGTTCTTCGCGGCCGGCATGTACGGCATGGGGCTGGCGGTGCAGCATCTGGGCGCGGGGCCGCTGCCGGCGCTGGGTGCCGGGCTGGCGGCCGGTGTCGCCGTCTCGGCCGCGCTGGGGGCGCTGGCGCTGCGCACCGCGGGGGTGGCGTTCATGATCGTGACGCTGATGTTCGCGCAGGCGGGGTATCTGACGGTGCTTTATTTCGGCACCTGGACGCGCGGCGACGAGGGCTTTGTCATCGCCCAGGCGCAGCGCGTCCTGTGGGGGCTCGATCTGTCCGATCCTGCCAACCGCTATTTCGCGGCGCTGGCGCTGTTTGCCGCCTGCCTGTTGTCAGTGCTGTGGCTGGTGCATTCGCGCTTTGGCCGTGTCCTCGTGGCGATCCGCGAGAACGAGGAACGCACCCGCATGCTGGGCTATGACGTGTTCGCGCACAAGCTGGCCGCGGTGATCCTGTCGGGCGCCATGTCGGCGCTGGCGGGGGCCTGCTACGGGCTGCTGTTCGGCTATGTCGGCGCGACTTTCGCCTCGGTCCAGTACTCGATCTTTCCGCTGCTCTGGGTGCTTCTGGGCGGCGCCGGCACCGTGCTGGGGCCGCTGATCGGCACGCTGTTCATGTTCTACCTGATCGACCTGTCGAGCCAGGTCACGACCGCCTACATGCTGATCGCGGGCGTGGTGCTGGTCGCGCTGACGCTTTTCGCCCCTCAGGGGCTGGCGGGTGAGGTGCGGGCGCGGCTGTGGCGGTGGCTGCCGTGAGCCTGCTCAGCACGAGCGGCCTGTCGCGGCATTTCGCCGGGCTGAAGGCGGTCGAAGGTGTCGATTTCGACCTGCCCGAGGGCCAGATCCGCGCCCTGATCGGGCCCAACGGGGCGGGCAAGACCACCTTTGTCGGCCTGCTGTGCGGGCGCATCGCGCCCAGCGCCGGGCGGGTGATCTTCGGCGGGCGCGACATCTCGCACCTTCCGGCGCACAGGCGCATCAACCTGGGCATGGCCTATACGTTCCAGATCACGTCGGTGTTCGCCCGCCTCAGCGTGGCCGAGAACGTCGCGCTGGCGGCGCGGCGGCGGTTGCGCGGCCGCGTGCGGGTGGACCGGGCGGTGCGCTCGGCCCTGGACCGGGTCGGGCTGGGCGCTTTTCCCCGGCAGGATGCGGGCGATCTGAGCTATGGCCACCAGCGCCTGCTGGAGATCGCCATGGGGCTGGTGCAGGAACCGCGCCTGCTGATCCTGGACGAACCGACTCAAGGGCTGGCCGACAGCGAGATCGCCGATTTCAAGGCGCTGATCCGCGACGTGTCGGCCACGGCGACGATCCTGCTGATCGAACACAACATGAGCGTGGTGATGGAAACCGCCGACATGGTCACGGTGATGAACTTCGGCCGGATCCTGGCCGAGGGAACCCCCGCCGAGATCCACGCCGATCCGGCGGTGCAGACCGCCTATCTGGGCACGGGCTGAGCATGTCGCGAACGCCTGCAAACCGGACTCCGGCAACGCGCATGCGCCGCGACGGGCAGGTGCTGGAACTCGACGCGATCAATGTCGCCTATGGCAAGGCACGGATCGTGCGCGATCTGTCGCTGTGCGTCGCGCCCGGCGAAATCGTCTGCCTTCTGGGCCGCAACGGGGCGGGCAAGACGACGACCATGAAGGCGATCATGGGGCTGTTGCCGCTGCTGTCGGGGCAGGTGCGGCTGGGCGGCCGCACGATCAGCGATCTGGCCCCGCACCGCGTCCCCCGCGCCGGAATCGGCTATGTGCCGCAGGGAAGGCGGCTGTTCGGGGAACTGACGGTGGCGCAGAACCTGGAAATCGGGATGCTTGCGCGCGGATCGGACGCGCGGGTTCTTGAGGATGTGTTCGGGCTGTTCCCGAGGTTGCGCGAACGGCGCGACCAGCGCGCCGAAACGCTGTCGGGCGGCGAACAGCAGATGCTGGCCACCGCTAGGGCGTTGTGCCTGGAGCCCGACCTCCTGCTGCTGGACGAACCCACCGAAGGCTTGCAGCCTTCGATGATCGAGGCGATCCGGCAGGTGGTCATCCTGATGCGCGGCCGCGGGGTCGGCGTGCTGCTGGTGGAGCAGCGCATGGATGCGGTGCTGTCGCTGGCCGACCGGGTGGTGTTCATGGAAAACGGCCGTGCCCTGGAAACGCTCGACGGTGCCGATCTGCGGGCCGATCATTCGCCGATCGAACGCTACCTGGGGGTATAGGCGCGCCGCGCCGTCCGCGTCTGCGACACGCCCCAGGGGCGCGCCGCCATCCCGGCCACCGGGTTCACACGAGCCGCGACAGCAGGGCCAGAAACGCGCGGCGTTCCTGGCTTGAAAGCGGCGCCAGCGTGTCGCGGGAAATCCGCTCGGCCCGCTCCGCGAGCCCTTCGAAGGCCGCCCGGCCGGCGGCGCTGGGCGCCAGTTGCACGCGCCGCTGGTCTTCGGGGTCGGGCGTGGAAACCACCAGCCCGCGCCGGCGCAGCCGGTCTACCACGCCCTTGATCGTGGCCGCGTCCATCGACGTGGCCCGGCCCAGCGCGTTCTGCGATATCTGCCCCATCTCGCACAGGCGGGCGAGGGCGGCGAACTGGGTCGGTGTCAGGTCGGGTATGGCGGCGGCGAACAGCGCCAGGTGGCGCTGGTTGGCGCGGCGCAGCAGGAACCCGACCTGGCGGTCGAGAACATAGGCGGATCCGGGTGTCTTGCGGGCGCTGTTCATGGCGGCGGTCCTTGCATCCGCAGTTGACAGAGGCGGTTCCCCTGTCTCAAAATCCGATTGTACACCAACAAAAAGCGAAGCGCCAAGGAACCGGGGCCAACAGACGGGGTGTGGACGTGTATCATCGGCCCGAAACGCTGCAAGATGCGCTGGCGTTGCTGAACGGCACGGCACTGACGGTGGCGGCGGGCTGCACCGATCTGTTCCCCGCGACCCCGGCGCAGGAACTGGCCGGGCAGGTTCTGGACATCACCGCCATTGCCGCGCTGCGCGGGATCGACGAGGGCGCCGATGGCTGGCGGCTGGGCGCCGCGACCACCTGGAGCGACATCCTGCGCGCATCCCTGCCGCCCGCCTTCGACATGCTGAAACAGGCCGCGCGTGAGGTCGGTTCGGTGCAGATCCAGAACGCCGGCACCATCGCGGGCAACATCTGCAACGCTTCGCCCGCAGCGGACGGCGTGCCGCCGCTGCTGGCGCTGGATGCGGCGGTCGAACTGGCCTCGTCAACCGGCACGCGGCGGCTGGCGCTCTGCGATTTCCTGACCGGCGTGCGGCAGACCGCGCTGCGGCCCGGCGAGATGGTGACCGCGATCGAGGTGCCGCGCGCTTCGGGCGCCGGGTGCAGCCGGTTTCTCAAGCTCGGGGCGCGGAAATACCTGGTCATATCCATCGCCTCGGTGGCGGTGCGGGTGGTGGCGCCCGCGGGCCGGGTCGAAGGCGCGGCGCTGGCGGTCGGGGCGTGCAGCCCCGTTCCGCTGCGCCTGACGGCGCTTGAGCAACGCCTGTGCGGACGAGCGCCGGACGATCTGCCCGATGCGGTGGACGATGCCGCGATTGCCGGGGCGCTGTCGCCGATCTCGGACATCCGCGCCGATGCCGCCTATCGCGCCGCCGCGGCGGCGGAACTGCTGCGCCGGGCACTGGGCGATATCGCGGACGGGGCGGCGGGATGAAGGACGTGCAGTTCCTGCACCTGGTCGTGAACGGCGCCGCGCACGACATCGCGGCGCCGCCCGGGCGGCGGTTGTCGGCGGTGCTGCGCGACGACCTTGGCCTCACCGGCACCAAGGTCGGCTGCGATGCCGGCGATTGCGGCGCCTGCACGGTCCTGATCGGGGGCGAACCGGTCTGCGCCTGCCTCACGCCGGTGGCGCAGGTGTCGGGGGCGCGCATCACCACGGTCGAGGGGCTGGCCGATGGCGGCTTGCAGGCCGCCTTCCTGCGCCATGGCGCGGCGCAATGCGGTATCTGCACACCGGGGATGCTGATGGCGGCCGCGGCGCTGCTGGCGCGCGACCCCCGGCCCGACCGGCCGGCGGTCGAGGACGCGCTGGGCGGCGTGCTTTGCCGGTGCACCGGCTATGGCGCGATCGTGGCGGCGGTGCTGGATGCGGGCGGCGACGGCAGCACGGCCGCGCCCGTGCCCGCGCCCGGTGCCGCGGTCGGTGCGTCGATCCCGCGTCTGGACGGGCAGGCCAAGGTTGCGGGCACGGAACGCTTCGGCGCCGATCATGTGCCCGACGGCGCGCTGCTGGTCCGCGCGATCCGTTCGCCCCACGCCTCGGCGAGGTTCGCCTTTGGCGATCTCGCCCGCTGGGCGGCCGCGGCGCCGGGCAGGGTGCATGTGCTGACCGCCGCCGACATCCCCGGCGAAAACCGGTTCAGCACCATCCCCGCGTTTCGAGATCAGCCGGCTCTGGCCGAGACCCATGTGCGCATGCGCGGCGAGGCGGTGGCGCTGGTGGCCGGTCCGGCGCCTCTGATCGAGGCGCTGGATCTGGGCGATTTTCCAGTCGAATGGACGCCCGAGGCACCGCTTGAGGACGTGGCGGCGGCGCGGCTTGCCGGTGCCGCGCGGATCCACAGCCGCCGCGAGGGCAACCTTCTGATCGAGGGCAAGGTGCGGTGCGGCGACGCCGAAGGCGCGCTGAAGGATGCGCCGGTCACGGCGGCGGCGGCGGTCGAGACCTCGTATGTCGAACACGCCTATATCGAGCCCGAGGCCGGCGCCGCCTGGATGGAGGGCGCGGTGCTGGCGATACGCGCCTGCACCCAGGCGCCGATGATGGACCGCGACGATACCGCCCGCGTTCTGGGCCTGCCGCCCGAGCGGGTCCGCATCGTTCCGGCGGCCACGGGCGGGGGGTTCGGCTCGAAACTCGACCTGTCGCTGCAACCTCTGCTGGGGCTGGTGACGCTGCGGACCGGGCAGCCCTCGCGGATGGTATACTCGCGCCGCGAAAGCATGGCCTCGACCACCAAGCGCCACCCCGCGAAGATGACCGCGCGCGCCGGCGCCGATCGCGCGGGCCGCCTGACGGCGATGCGCTTTGACGGCGATTTCGATACGGGCGCCTATTCGAGCTGGGGGCCGACCGTGGCGGTACGCGTGCCGGTGCACGCATCCGGGCCCTATCGGGTGGCCAACTATCACGCCGAGGCGCGCGCCGTGCACACGAACGGCCCGGTCTCGGGCGCGTTTCGCGGTTTCGGCGTGCCGCAGGCGGCGGTGCTGCAAGAAACGCTGTTTGACGATCTCGCGCTTGCCGCCGGGATCGACCGGCTCGAATTTCGCCGCATCAACGCCCTGCGCGACGGCGACCGCAGCGTCTGCGGCCAGCAGCTTTTCGGTGTCGGCATCGGGCAATGCCTCGACGCGCTGGCAGAGCCCTGGGCCGTCGCCCTGCGCGATGCCGCGCAGGCCAATGCCAAGGATGGCGCCCTGCGGCGCGGTGTCGGGATTGCCGCGTGCTGGTATGGTTGCGGCAACACGGCGCTGCCCAATCCCTCGACCGTCCGGGTCGGGATCACGCCCGCAGGCCGGCTGCGGCTGCATCAGGGGGCGATGGATATCGGGCAGGGGGCGAACACGGTCATCGCCCAGATCTGCGCCGATGCGCTCGGGGTGCCGGTTGACGCGTTCGAACTGGTCGGCCCCGATACCGCGCTGACCCCCGATTGCGGCAAGACCTCGGCATCGCGCCAGACCTTCATCACCGGCAAGGCGGCGCTGCTTGCCGGATCGGCGCTGCGGGCAGGGATACTGGCGCTGACGAACATGGGCGAGGATGCCCGCATCGCGCCGCTGCCCGGCGCGCTTCGCGTCAGCGACGGGCGCCAGAGCCGCGACATCGCGCTGGGCGAACTGCCCGTGGATGCCAACGGATACGTCCTGGCCGCCGAAGAGAGTTATGACCCGCCGACCGCGGCGCTGGACGAGAACGGGCAGGGCAGTCCCTATGCCGTCTACGGCTATGGCGCGCAGGTGGCCGAAATCCAGGTGGATACCCGTCTCGGCACGGTCAAGGTGCGCCGGATCACCGCCGCCCATGACGTCGGCCGCGCCATCAACCCGGCCCTTGCCAAGGGCCAGATCGAGGGCGGTATCGCGCAGGGGCTGGGCATGGCCCTGATGGAGGAATACCTGCCCGGGCGCACCGACAATCTGCACGACTACCTCATCCCCACCGTGGGCGACATGCCCGAGATCCGCTCGATCCTGATCGAGAAGACCGACCCGGAGGGGCCATACGGGGCCAAGGGGCTGGGCGAGCATGTACTGATTCCGACCGCGCCGGCGATCCTGAACGCCATCCGGCACGCCACCGGCGCGCGCATCGGGCGCCTGCCGGCATTGCCGCACCGGGTGCGGGCCGCGATCCGGGCGGCGCCGGAACGCCCGGGGGGGCATGCGCCATGACCGAGAAACGCCGCCACCGCGAGGAGAAGATCCGCTGCGAGGCCTGCCCGGTCATGTGCTATATCGCCGAAGGCAAGGTCGGTGCCTGCGACCGCTACGCCAACAGGGGCGGGCGCATCCTGCGCCGCGACCCGCTGACGGTACTGGACCGGCGCATCGCCGAGGGCGGCGAGATCAGGCCGTTCCTGAAATCGCACTGGGATGGCGAGGTGTTGGGCGGTGACGATCTGTTCGTGACGGCGGTCGGGGCGGGCACGACCTATCCCGACTACAAGCCCGCGCCCTTCATCGTCAGCCGCGAGGTCGACGGCGCCGATTTCGTCACCGTCGTGACCGAGGCGATCTTTTCCTATTGCGGCGTCAAGGTGAAGATCGACACCGACCGCCATCTCGGCCGCGAGGGCGCGGTGGTGCGCGCCGCCGGCGAGGCGGTGGGCCTGATGATCACCGCCGAATACGGAAGCCAGATGATGAGCCTCGGCGGCGTCGATCACCTGACCGGCGGGTCCAAGCCCGAGGGCCGCGTAACCTGCGATGCGCTGATGCGGCTCTGCAACCGCGAGGCGGTGGAACTGAGCGTCGATGACGGCGCGACGGTGATCGTGCAGGCGGGCGAGGCGCCGGTCGTGGACGGGCACCGCGAGGAGCGGATGCGCGTGGGCTGCGGCTCGGCCACCATCGGCATGTTCGCCTCGCAATGGCGGGGGCTGGTGGACGAGGTGGTCGTGGTGGACGACCACATCACCGGCGTCGTCAGCGAACACCAGGCCGGCAAGGTGCTGGGCTGGCCGCCGAGCGGCATCCGCATCAGGGGCCGCCGGTCCACGCCGGGGCGCTATTTCCAGGTGGCCGGTTCGGGGCTGGGCTGGGGCGGCACGGACATCACCGATCCGCTGACCATCCTGGGCGAGTGGAACCCGAAGACGGGCGCGCGGCCGGGGCTGAGCCTGCTGATGGTGTCCACCACGGGCGAACAATGGGCCTATTACGTGCTGGATGAAGACCTTGCGCCGCAAAGGGCCGATCTGCCCGAAAACCTGCTGGCTTCGGTCGATCTGATCGCCGAGAATTGCGAACCGGCCCTGTGCACGGTGCTGTTCATGGGCGGCGCGGGCGGGTCGCTGCGCTCGGGCGTGACGAGAAACCCGGTGCGGCTGACCCGCTCGGTCCAGGCGCTGAAGACCGCCGTGACCTGCGGCGGTGCGCCCACCTATGTCTGGCCCGGCGGCGGCATCACGCTGATGGCGGACGTCACGAAGATGCCGGACGGATCCTTCGGCTACGTGCCGACCCCGGCGATCGTCGCACCGCTGGAATTCACCCTGCGCCGCGAGGACTATCGCGCCCTGGGCGGCCATGACGACCGGGTGCGCCGCATCGACGACATTCTGGAACATGGCGGCGAATACGGCGCGGATGCGCGTGCCGTGGCGCCGGCCCGGGGCCGGGACTGATATGCAGGGCGCGCAGGCGGCATTTCTGCCCGACGGCCGGCGGCTGCATCTGCATCACGGCCCGATCGATCTGATCGTGCAGGCCGACGGGCCGGGGCGGGCCGCGGCACTGCGCCGCGCCGGCGCGCGTTTCGCGACCATATTGCAGGAACTGGTTGACGAACTGGATGCGCTGCGCCTGCCGGTCGCGTGGCAAGGCGTTGAGAAACGCCTTGTTGACAAGTCGTTTCTCAACGACTTGGGGCCAGTGCCGCAAGGGGTGGTGGCGCGTCGCATGCGTGATGCGGTCGGCCCGTTCGCACCGTTGTTCATCACCCCCATGGCGGCGGTGGCCGGCGCGGTGGCCGATGAGGTGCTGCGTGTGATGGGCACCGACGGGTTGGACCGGGCCTGGGTCAACAATGGCGGGGATGTGGCGCTTTTTCTGGCCTCGGGTCAGCGCATGACCGGGGCCGTGGCGGATGCCCGGGCCCACCGTCTGGCGATCGGCGCGCACAGCCCTGTGCGCGGGGTCGCGAGTTCGGGCTGGCGCGGGCGCAGCCATTCGCTCGGCATCGCCGATACGGTGACGGTGCTGGCGGCGTCGGCGGCGCAGGCGGATGCGGCGGCGACCATGATCGCCAACGCGGTCGATCTGCCCGGGCATCGCGCGATCGCGCGCGTTCCGGCCTGCGAGCTTGCGCCGGACAGCGATCTGGGAGAGCGTCCGGTCACCGTGGATGTCGGGCCGCTCGGCCCCGGCGAGATCGCCGCCGCGCTGGGCCGTGGCGCCGGGTTTGCCCAAACCTGCCTGGACCGCGGCCTGATCTGTGCCGCCCTTCTGACCCTTGCCGGTAAAAGCCGCATCGTGGGCACCCCGGCAGCCCTGGCCGCGTTCGGAAAGGAGCCTTGCGATGCCTGATTTCACCCTGCGCAAGATGCTGACCATCATCGAGGAGATCCGCCATGAGGGCGGGCCGCCGCCCGCGCGGCCGCGCCGCCGCGCGGCGGTCCTGGCGGTGGTCTCCAATCCCTTTGCCGGCGGCTATGCCGAAGAGCTGGAGCCGGCCATGGAGGATCTGAAGCCTCTGGGGCTGGAGATGACCGACCGCCTGATCGCCGCCATGGGGGGGATCGAGGGGATCGACGGCTATGGCAAGGCCGGGCTGGCCGGCGAGGGCGGCGAACTGGAGCACACCGCGCTCTGGCATGTGCCCGGCGGGTATGCCATGCGCGAACGGCTGGGAGAGGCGCGCGCGATCGTGCCTTCGTCGATGAAGGTGGGCGGTGTCGGCACCCGCATCGACATTCCTCTGGGCCACGTCAACGCTGCCTATGTGCGCAGCCATTTCGACGCCATGGAGGTGGGTGTGCCGGATGCGCCGCGTGCCGGCGAGTTGCTGTTCGCGCTGGCCATGAGCCGTGGCGGGCGCATTCATCACCGAATGGGCGGCCTGGCGGCCGGGGATGTGGAGGGGCGGGACGGATTGCGCTGAGGCGCCGGGCCGCCGGGCGCTCAGCTCCGGCGCTGGAACAGGATCATCACCAGCGCCAGCAGCGACGAGCCGAGCATCAGCAGCAGCGACACCGCGTTCAGCAGCGGCGTGGAGCCTTCCTTGAGCCGGTCGAACATGGCGATGGTCAGCGGCGCGTCCGAGCCCACCAGCATCAGCGTCGTGTTGAAGTTCTCGAAACTCATCAGGAACGCCACCACGAAGGCGCCGATCAGGGCCGGCGCGAGATAGGGCAGCGTAATCGTCCTGACCGCCGTGAGGCGCCCGGCGCCGAGGTTCAGCGCCGCCTCTTCCAGGGTCGGGTCGAATTTCTGGAGTCGGGCCGAGATCACCAGCGTGGCGATGGTGGCGATGAACGAGAACTGCCCGAGGATCACCAGCACCAGACCCGGCCGCAGCATCTGGATGTCGATATGCGCCGCGTCCCAGACGCCATTGGCGAGGGTCGAGGAGAAAACCAGGATCGAGATGCCCAGGACGATGCCGGGAATGACCAGCGGCAGCAGCATCAGCACATAGAGCAGCCCCTTGCCGGGAAACTGGTAGCGGTTGAACAGGAAGGCGTTGGACAGGCCCACCGCCACCGACAGCGCCGACACCGCCACCGCCACGATGCCGGAGGTGGCGATGGCGCGCAGGATGGCGCGTTCGTGGAACACGCCGATCATCGGGCGGTCCTGCCCGAAGAACCAGGCCCAGGTGAAGCCCTCCCAGGGCAGCGACGGGAACTGGCTGTCGTTGAAGGCGAAGACCGCCACCACCGCCAGCGGCAGCGCCAGATAGACGAAGAAGGCGATCACATAGGCGCCGTAGGCGAGGCGCAGGGCACGGGGCTGGGCAATGGTGGGGATCATCGGCCTATCCCAACGTGTCGCGCAGGGTCTGGCCGGTCAGCCGCAGCGTCGCCCAGACGATGACCGAACTGAGGATCAGCAGCATGAAGCCGAACGCCGCCCCCAGTTCCCAGTTGAAGCGGACGATGAACTGCGCGTAGATCAGTTCGGTGAACCACAGGCTGTCCTTGCCGCCCAGCATGGTCGGTGTCAGGTAATTGCCCAGCGACAGCATGAACACCACGATGCAGCCCGACACGATGCCCGGCATGGCATGCGGGATCACGATCTCGCGCAGCACCGAAAAGCCGTTGCCGCCCAGATCGTAGCCGGCCTCGATCACCGCATTATCGAGGCTTTCCAGCGTGGTGACCAGCGGCACCACCATGAACAGCATCGAGGTATAGACCAGCCCGACCATGATCGCGGCGTCGTTGTAAAGCATCTCGACCGGCTGGTCGGCCAGGCCGGCCCATTGCAGCAGGCTGGAAAACACGCCGGTTTCGCGCAACAGGATCATCCAGCCGAAGGTGCGCACCAGTTCGGAAACCCAGAACGGCACGAGGCACAGCAGGAACAGCGCCGATTGCAGGCGTCCCTTGGCGATCTTGGCAATGTAGTAGCTGACCGGGAAGGCGATCAGAAGCGTGATGGCCGTTGCCAGGATCGACATCACCGCCGTGCGCAGAAAGGTCCACAGATAAAGCGTTTCGGCAAAGAACGTGCCGTAATTGGCGAGGCTCGTGTCGTATTCGCCCACCCCGACCCGTTCCTTGATCGAGACCAGGAACATGTCGATATGGGGGATCACGATCAGCAGCCCCAGCCACAGCAGGAGCGGTGTCAGCAGCAGGACGAAGCCCAGTCTGGTGCCGCCCTGCATCCTACTTGCCCGCCGGAAAACAGTTGCTCTGATCGCCCGACCAGCCGACATGAACCGTGTCGCCCTTGCCGGTCCGGGCGAATTCGCCCGATTGCGGCAGCGTCACCTCGATTTCTTCGCCGCCCCCGGGGCCGGCCACCAGAATGCGGCTGGCCGCGCCGTTGAACAGAAGGCTGGTGACGCGGCCGGAGATGCGGTTTTCGAACCGCGCGAGTTCGCCTTCGTTCTGCGCCAGGCGGATCGCCTCGGGGCGCACGTAGATGTCGGCCACATCGCCGGGGCCGAGCGCGCGGCCATGCGCCGCGCCGCGCAACAGCATGCCGTTTTCGGTCCGGATCTCCAGCGCCCCGCCCTCCATGCGCTCGACCCGGCCGCGCCAGCGGTTGCTGTCGCCGACAAAACCGGCCACAAATGCGGTTTCGGGCCGGTAATAGAGATCGCGGGCGCTGCCCACCTGTTCGAACACGCCCCGGTTCATGACCGCGATCTGATCGGACATGACCAGCGCCTCGGACTGGTCGTGGGTGATGTAGACGAAGGTGGTGTCGAAAGCCGATTGCAGCGCCTTCAGTTCGATCTTCATGTGTTCGCGCAGCTTGAGATCGAGCGCACCCAGCGGTTCGTCGAGCAGCAGCACGTCGGGCTCCAGCACCATGCACCGGGCGATGGCGACGCGCTGTTTCTGGCCGCCCGACAACTCGTCGATCTTGCGCGCGCCGATGCCGGGCAGGCCGATCCGGTCAAGCGCCTCGTCCACCTTGCGCGCGATGTCGGCGCGGGCCAGGCCGGCGCGGCGCAGGCCATAGCCGATATTCCCGGCCACATCCATCATCGGAAACAGCGCGAGATGCTGGAACACCATGTTGACCGGCCGCTTGTTGGGCGCAACCCCCAGCATCGAGCGGCCCTTGATGCGGATGTCGCCGCCCGAGGGTTCCAGGAACCCCGCGATCATGCGCATGATCGTGGTCTTGCCGCAGCCCGAGGGGCCGAGGATGGAAAAGAACGATCCGGGCGCAACCGAGAAGGTCACGTCGTCGACGGCCTTGACGTCGCCGAACCGGCGCGACAGGCCGGTGCATTCGAGGTCGGGGGTCATGCAGGCTCCGGCAGGTTGGGGTGTGGCGGCCCGGGCTTGGCGATCGGGGCCGTCCACGCTTGTCGCGAAACGCCCCGCAAGGGCGGCATGAGCGGCCCCCGTTGAAAGGGCCGCCCCGCGTTGTGCTTGCGCTCAGTTCGCGGCCTTCACACGGTCCAGGACGCCGCCTTCGATGGCTTCGAGTCCGGCGGGAACCGGCGGATACCATTTGATGTTGTCCACGGCTTCGGGCGGGAAACTGGCAGTGAACTGCGCCTTGAGGGCGTCCGAGGCGAATTGGTCGGCGCCCTTGGACGCGGTGAAGTTTCCGGCCGCTTCGGTGATCATCGCCGCGACCTCGGGGCGCATCACGAAATTGATCCAGGCATAGGCCGCCTCGTCTGCCTGGCCCTTGGCGGGCAGCGCGAAGGTGTCGATCCAGCCCAGCGCGCCCGAGGTGGGGGCGACGAAGGTGATGTTGGGGTTGTCGGCATTCAGCTTCCAGCCGCCGGTATCCCAGGCCATCGCCGCGACCACCTCGCCCGAACGGAGCAGGTTCATCAGCTCGTCGCCGCCGCTCCAGTATGTCTTCACGTTGGGCTTGCACTCGACCAGCTTGGCCTCGACCTTTTCCATGATGCCCTTGTAGGCGGCCTCGTCGCCGTAGGCGGCGAACGGGTCCATGCCCATGGCGAAGGCGAAACCGATCAGCGTCGGGCGCTTGAGGCGGTAGCTGACCTTGCCGGCCACGGCATCGTCGCACAGGTCGGTGTAATCCTTGACCATGCCGGCCTTGGAGGTATCCAGCACCAGCCCCGACGTGCCCCAGATATGGGGCACGCCATAGGCGGCGCCGTCGACGGTCGTGTTGGCGATGGTGGCGGCCAGCATGGAGGGGATGAACTGGGCTTCGTCGATCATGGCCAGGTTGATGGGCTTGTAGATCCCGAACTCGGCCTGGGGCCCGGCGATGCGGTCCTGGCTGGGCTGCGCCAGATCGAAACCGCCGCCGCCGGTGGCGCGCAGCTTGGCGATCATTTCCTCGTTGTTGGATTTCGTGACCTCGACGGTATGGCCGGTTTCCTTCTCGAACATCTCGACGACATTGTCGGGCGCATAGCCGCCCCAGGTCAGCAGGCGCAGCGTGTCGGCGCCGGCGCCCTGGGCCAGACCGGCCAGGGCCAGACCCAGGATCGGGGCCGCTATCAGGTGTTTGCAGGTCATTCTCGACTCTCCCTTGTGTTGGTCTTGCGAATGCGGATGGCGGCATAGTGAACCGCATTTCGGATTTTTCCAAGCGGTCAAAACCGGGCTCTCGAAACGGCGCGGCGTCAGTCGCCCCGCCCGGTCAGGTCGCGCCAGGGCCGGGCCTTGCGGCCGCGGTATTTCACGGTCAGGTCCAGGGGGGTGTCGTTCTCGTCATAGATGCCGATCACCACGCCGCGGCCGCGGCTCTTGGTTCGCATGTCCAGCAATTGCCGTTCCGACCGGGTGGTGCGCTGCGAGGGCCGCCGCGCCCAGGCGAACAGGCGGTCATAGAGGTGCGCGATCGTGTCCTCATGTTCGGCGCTGGCGCCCAGATCGGTCAGCTCCCCGGGGTCGTTGACCAGATCGAACAGCAGCGGGCGAAAGCCGCCTTCGCAATGGATCAGCTTCCACGTCTTGTCGGCGATCATGAACATCACCGCATCGCGCACATCGGCGTTCAGTGCGGCTGCGACGGGCGATCCGGAATAGTCGTATTCGCAGATGACATGGCTGCGCCGGGTGTCCGATGCCTGCCCGTGCAGGATCGGCAGCAGCGATTCGCCCTCGACGATATGCCCGGGCACCTGACCGCCGGCCACTTCGATGAAGGTCGGCACCAGGTCGATGCTTTCCACCAGCGCATCGCAGACGGTGCCGCGGGTGGCGTCGGCCTCGGGCGAGGGGTCGTAGACGATCAGCGGCACTTTCGTGGACGCGTCCTGAAAGAACGTCTTTTCGCCCATCCAGTGATCGCCGAGAAAATCGCCGTGGTCCGAGGTCAGCACGATCATGGTGTCTCGGTCGCGCCCGGTGTCTTCTAGCCAGTTGAACAGCACGCCCATCTGATCGTCGATCTGCTTGATCAGGCCCATATAGGCCGGAATCACCGCCTCGCGCACGTCCTGGCGCGAAAACGTCTGGCCGATCTTCGTGTCCATGAACGCCTTGAGCACGGGATGCGCGTTCTGCCTTTCGCTGTCCGAGCGCACCACCGGCAGCACATGTTCGGGTCCGTACATCGAGGCATAGGGTTCGGGCACGATATAGGGCCAGTGCGGCTTGATATAGGACAGATGACAGCACCACGGGCCTTCGGCCTGTTCCATGAAGGCGATGCCGCGGCGGGTCAGATAGGGGGTTTCGCTGTCGTATTCGTCGATATTGGCGGCTTCGGGGGCGTGTTTGAGAAACCAGCCCGACAAGACGTTGCCATCGCCGTCCAGCCCGGAATTGGCGAAGTCGTGCCAGGGGTTGTCGCTGTCATAGCCTTTGGCGCGCAGATACTTGTTGTATTCCTTCGCGCCATCCGGGTCGTAGGATCCGTCCGGCCCCTCGGGCAGCATGCCGTCGTCGCGCTCGAACACGTCGAAACCGCATTCGGCCAGCCGGGCGCCGATCACGCTGTCGGGTTCCAGGCCGAGCCGTTCCATGCCCTCGGCGTCGGCGCGCATATGCGTCTTGCCGACCAGCCAGCAGCCCATGCCGGCGCGCCGCAGGTGATCGCCCATGGTCATCTCGCCGACCTTCAGCGGGATGTTGTTCCAGCTGGCGCCGTGGGAATGCACATAGCGCCCGGTATAGGTCGACATGCGCGATGACCCGCAGATCGGCGACTGGATATAGGCGCGGCTGAAACGAACCCCCCTTTCGGCCAGCCGGTCGATATGGGGCGTGTGCAGGTGCGGATGGCCCGAACAACTCAGGTAATCCCAGCGCAACTGGTCGAACATGATGAAGAGGATGTTTTTCGGTCTGGCCATCTTGCCGCGCTTTCCCTTGCCGTCATTGCAGATCGTGGGTGACAGTATGGCCAGGGGCGCGCGGAACGAAACAGCGAAATGGCGCCCTTCGTCATCCCAGCAGCGACAGCCAGAACCAGACCGTCAGGCTGGAGGCGGCCGTCGCGATCAGAACCGAGGATGCGGCGACCCGCCTGGCGCGGCCATACATGTTGGCGAAGATGTATGCGTTGAACCCCGGCGCCATCGCCGCGTTCAGCACGCCCGAGCGGAACAGATCCTGGGGCAGGCCGGTGCCCCTGCCGAACATCCACACCAGCGAAGGGTGCAGCATCAGCGACACGGCGCAGACGAATCCGATGGTGCGCAGATCGCCTTCGGGGCGGTATTGCACCAGCACCCCGCCCAGCGCGAACAATGCGCCGGGCAGGGCGGCTCGGGTGATCAGGCCCAGCGCCTCCTCGGCCGCCTGCGGCAGCGCCAGCCCGGTGACGTTGAACAGGAACCCCAGGGCGATGCCCAGGATCAGCGCGTTGCGAAACATCGCCCGCAGCACCGAACCCAGCATCCGCGCGCCGCCCTGGCCGCGGCCCCGGATCGCCTCCATCACCGTGATGCCCACCATGTAGCAGAACGGCGAATGGAACGCGATGATGGCATAGTTGCCGGTCAGGCTGCCCGGTCCGTAGGCGCGTTCGGTGATCGGCAGCCCCAGCAGCACCGAGTTCGAGAACAGGCAGCAGAAGCCGATGGCGACGCAGTCTTCCCAGTCGCGCCCGAACAGCCAGCGCGCACCGGCCATGCCGACCAGAAAGCACAGGATGGCGCCGGAATAGAAACTGGCCAGCAGGCGCGGGTCGAATCCGGCGTGCAGGTCGAGCCGGGAAATCGCCGAGAACAGCAGGCAGGGGATGGCGAAACTCTGGGTGAAGCGCATCAGCCCGTCGATGTGAACTTCGCCGAACCAGCCCGCGCGCGTGGCGCCATAGCCCGCGCCGATCACCAGGAACACCGGCAGAATGACGTCGATCAGGGTCTGGAACATGGCAATTCGTGGCCGTGGCCGGGCACACGGCCCGCCGCTTTCGCGCGCCCGCGCGCGCCCGGCGCGGCGCCGGCAGCGGGCGTCCGGGGCACGGGAAGCGCGGCAGGCACCGGATCAGGCCGGAAGGTGCAGTGTCATCCCGTCATAGGCCGGGACAACGTGATCGGGGGTTTCAGCGGCGACCGTGGCATAATCGAGGTCGATATGCATGTTGGTCAGCACCGCCTGTTTCGGTGCGGCGCATGCGATCCATTCCAATGTCTGTTCAAGGTGCGAATGGGTCGGGTGCGGGGTGCGGCGCAGGGCGTCGACGATCCAGCAGTCGAGATCGCGCAGTTCTTCCCAGGCCGCCGGCGGAATCTCGGCGACATCGGGCAGATAGGCCAGCCCGCCGATGCGAAAGCCTAGCGCGTCGATCGAGCCGTGCCCGACGGTGAAGGGCCGGAACGGGATTGCTCCGCCCGGGCCGGGCACCTCGAAGGGGCCGCGGATCGTCTTCATGTCCAGGATCGGCGGGTAGGGCGAACCCTCGGGCTGGACGAAGGCATAGCCGAACTTGGACAAGAGCGCGTTCTGCGTGTCGCCGTCGGCCCAGACCGGGATGCGGGTGCGCATGTTGAACACGATCATGCGCAGATCGTCGATGCCATGCACATGATCGGCGTGGCTGTGGGTATAGACCACCCCGTCAAGCCGCCCGGTGCCGGTATCGAGCAACTGGCTGCGCAGGTCGGGCGACGTGTCGATCAGCACCGTCGTGGTGCCTTCCTCGGCGATCCGTTCCACCAGCAGCGAACAGCGCCGGCGGACGTTGCGGGGGTTTTCGGGGTCGCAGGCGCCCCAGTGCCCGCCAAGCCGGGGCACCCCGCCGGACGAGCCGCAGCCCAGGACGGTAAAGCGCATTTCGGCCATCACGCAGCCCCTTTCCAGCGCGCGGCCTTGGCGAACAGGCGGTCGAAATTGGCCTGGGTGAGGGCCGCGAAGGCGGCGTAGTCCATGCCGAACAGTTCGGCGCCGACCCTCGCGGTATGGGCAACGAAGGCGGGTTCGTTGCGCTTGCCCCGGTGCGGCGGCGGCGCCAGATAGGGGGCGTCGGTCTCGACCAGGATGCGCTCGGGCGGGGCCGCGGCGAAGATGTCGCGCAACGGCTGGCTCTTGGGAAAGGCGGCGATGCCCGACATCGACAGATAGAACCCGAGATCGAGCGCCGCCCGCGCCAGGGCGGGCGAGGACGAGAAACAGTGCATCACGCAGTCGAAGGCGCCGGCGCGATGTTCCTCGCCGAGGATACGGGCCATGTCCTCGTCGGCGTCGCGCGAATGAATGATCAGCGGCAGGCCGGTCGTGCGCGCCGCCTCGATATGGATGCGCAGCGAGCGTTGCTGAATCCCCGCCGTGTCGGCGGTATAGTGATAATCCAGCCCGGTTTCGCCCAGGCCGACGAATTTCGGATGCGCCGCCAGTTCGCACAGCGCCTCGACCGTGGCCAGCGGTTCGCTGGCGGCGCTCATCGGGTGGGTGCCGGCGGCGTAGAAGACCGGCGCATGCGCCTGGGCGATGGCGCGCACCTGCGGTTCGTTGCTGAGCCGGGTGCAGATCGTCACCATGCGGGTGACGCCGGCATCGGCGGCACGGGCCAGCACATCGCCGATCCGGCCGTCGAAATCGGGAAAATCCAGATGGCAATGGCTGTCGGTGATGTGTGGCGCTGGGTCGGGGGTGTCTGTCATCTGTCCTGCCGGCGGGTTGCCCGGTCCGCGGTTTCCTGCATTCTGAAAACCGTATCTAGGACGAGCGCGGCAGGGTCAAGGTTGACTGCCCGGCCGTGGCGGGCACGGGCGGTGATGGCGGCGCCCGCCTCGGCCCAGGCGCGGCCCTGCGCCGGCCCCGGCGCCAGCCGGGTCAGAACCTGCGCCTCGCCCGGTGCGGCCTCGGGGGTCGGGGCGTGGCCGGTGGCGCCGGTACGGGCCAGGCGCGACAGGGCGATGTCGATCAGGTCGAGCAGCAGGTCGAACCGCGCCGCGCCCCCCTTGCCGGTGGCGGCATCGGCCAGCGCCAGGGCGCGCGGCCGGTCGAGCCGGGGCAGCGAATTCAGCACCGCCACCAGATCGGCGTAAAGCCGCAGCCCGTCGAGATTGAGCAGCCGCAGCGCGTCGCCCACCGACCCCGCCGCCAGCGCCGCCAGCATCCCGGGGTTTTGGGGCAGTTCGGCGCCGGTCTGCGCCAGCGCATCCTGCATGTCCTGCGGCCCGAGCGGCACCATCCGCAACGCCCGGCAGCGCGAGCGGATGGTCGCCAGCAGATGCGCCGGCTGGTGCGAGACCAGCAGAAGCGTGGTGCGCGCGGGCGGTTCCTCGAGCATCTTCAACAGCGCGTTGGCGGCGGTCGGGTTCATCTCGTCGGCGCAATCGACGATCACCACCCGGTGCCCGCCATCGGTCGCCGTCAGGCCGAAAAACCGGTTCAGGGCGCGGACATCCTCGGCCACGATCTCGGCGCGCAGGCGGCCGGTCTTTTCGTTTGCCGTCCGGGTGATCGTGGCCAGCCCCGGGTCGGACCCGGCGCGCAGGCGGCGGGCGACGGGGTGTTCGGGGTCGATGTCCAGCGATGCGGGCGGGGGCGGTGCGCCAAGCAGCCCGCCGGTTTCGCCGGGCGGCGTGGCCAGAAGGAAGCGCGCGATGCGCCAGGCCAGCGTCGCCTTGCCGATTCCGGGCGGCCCGCTCAGAAGCCAGCCGTGATGCAGCCGCCCCGAGGCCCAGGCCGTCAGGAAGGCGGCCTCGGCCTCGGCCTGGCCGAACAGGCGCGCGGTCTCGCGCGGGTGCGGCGCGCCGGGGATGCGGTCGGGCGCGGCGGGGGCGTCGGCCGTACTCATGACAGGGAGCGATCCGCGATCCGGCGCACATCCGCGGCCACCGCCTCGATGCCGCGGTTGCCGTCCACGACGCGGAAACGGGCCGGGAATTCGTCGGCCAGCGCCAGGAACCCCGCGCGCATGCGGCGTTGCAGATCGGGGCCGAAATCCTCGAACCGTTCTTCCTGCCCGCCCCGGCCAAGCGCCCGGTCCAGCCCCGTCGCCGGGTCCATGTCGATCAGGATCGTCAGGTCGGGTTCGCGCCCGATCATCAGGTCGTGCAGCCGGTCCACGAGGCCGCGCAGGTCGCCGCGCGACACCCCCTGGTAGACCCGCGTGCTGTCGGCGAAACGGTCGCAGATCACGACCTTGCCATCGCCGAGCGCCGGGCCGATCGTGCGTTCCAGGTGATCGCGCCGGGCGGCCGTGAACAGCAGGATCTCGGTTTCCGCCGACCAGCGGTCCGGCTCGCCCTCGAGCACCAGCCGGCGGATCTCCTCGGCGCCGGGCGAGCCGCCCGGTTCGCGCGTCAGCACCACGTCGCGCCCGGCCGCGCGCAGCGTTTCGGCCAGCAGCCGCGCCTGGGTCGATTTTCCCGATCCGTCGATGCCCTCGAAGGTGACAAAGCGGCCTGCGGAACTCACATTGATCCCTTCGGGCCGTTGGCCAGCCGGGTGAACAGCACGTTGGCCGCGGTCTTTACCCGCACGGCGAAACCGCCGGCGGCCACATCCTCGGCGGCGACGAGGGGATGGCGGATTTCCGGCAGCCCTTCGGGCTTGACCACCAGTTCCGCCAGTTGCTGACCTCTGGCCACGGGGGCCTCGATCGGGCTTGAATAAACGACCTCGGCGGGGATCCGGTCGCCGGCCAGAGCGGGCAGGAGGATCTTCAGATCCTGCGCCGGAACCAGGTCTATCGACGCCCGCCCGCCCATCCAGACCGGGGCGGTGGCGATCGGTGTGCCGGCTTTGGCGACGGTCTTTTCGGCAAATTGGCGAAACGACCAGTTAGCGATGGCGTTGGCCTCCTCTGCGCGGGCCTCGGCGCTGTCCATCCCCGAGATCACGAAAATCACCCGCCGGTCGCCCTGTTTGGCCGATCCCACCAGGCCATAGCCGGCCTCGGAGGTGTGCCCGGTCTTCAGCCCGTCGGCGCCGATGCCCATCGTCAGCAGGGGATTGCGGTTGAACCGGTTGGCCGGCGAGCGGTTCTGATAGTCGAATTCCATCTGCGAGAAATACCCGTAGTATTCGGGGAATTCCTGTATCAGATGCTGCGCCAGAACCGCCAGGTCGCGCACGCTCATGCGATGGTTGGGATCGGGCCAGCCCGAGGCGTTGGCAAAGATCGAATTGGTCATGCCCAGACGCTGCGCCATGGTCGTCATCTGCCGCGCGAAGGCGCTTTCGGAACCGGCCAGCCCTTCGGCCACGACGACGGTGGCGTCATTGCCCGAGGACACGATGATGCCCTGGATCAGTTCGGCCGTGGTGGGCCGGTCCTGTTCGTTCAGGAACATTGTGGAGCCGCCCATCTGCCTGGCCTTGGTCGAGACGGTGAATTCGGTTCCCATGTCGATGCGCCCGTCGCGCAGCGCGTCAAACAGCATGTAGAGCGTCATGAGCTTGGACATGGAGGCCGGCGGCAGCGGCTGATCGGGGTTCTTGGCCAGAAGTTCGATGCCGGTGCCCATATCGAGCACATAGGCCGCGCGGGCGCTGGTTTCGAAGGCAAGCGCGCAAGGCCCCGACAGCATCAGGGCAAGGAATGCGGCAATGGCGAGGCGAAGGGTCGAAAGCACCGGTGCGGGCTCCTCTCGGGTTCGTCAGTTGGTTACGAAATAGGCGTCGGAGAACCCGGCCGCCTTGACTTGCTTCAGCAGCACCGAGCGGTCGGATTTGGTTTGCGACGGGCCGACGACGACGCGCCAGAACGGTTTGCCGTTTGCCGACTGCTCGTACACCGTGGGGATCATTCCGGCGCTGCGCATCTGATCGGCGGTGCGTTTGGCGTTGGCCTCGACGTTGAAGATGCCGATCTGGATGTAGGGCTTGTCCAGCGGCGAGGCCTTGGGTTTCGGCCTTGCCGGCGCCGGCGCCTTGGCCGGGGCGGCGGCAGGTGCGGCGGCGGCCGGTGGCGGGGTCGGTTCGGCCGCGTCGATCGCCGCCGCGGCGCCGGCGACCGGGTCCAGCGCGGTTTCGCTGATCTCGCCGCCCTCCGCCAGCACGGCCGTCGCTTCGGGCGCGTCGGACGGCTCGGGCGGCTCTTCGACGGTTTCGCGGCGCAGCGCGGTCACGTTCATCTGGACCGGCGCCCCGGCCAGCATCCCCAGTGCCGCGGCGGCGTCCGACGATGCCTGGATGCGCGGGCCGGGAATTTCCCGTTCGCGCCGGAACAGCGCGCCGATCACGAACTTGTTGTTGGCGGTGTTGCGGATGATCACCCGTTCGGGTTCGCCGACATCGGGATGGGCCACCCAGACCCCGCCCAGCGACGGCCGCCCGTCCCACAGCCCGGCCTCGGTGACCTGGAACACCTCCGGCGCCTCGACGTCGCGTTCGACCAGCTTGGTGCTCTGGCCGTCGCCCGCGGCTTCCTCGGTCTTGTCCCCGGGTTGCAGAAAGGGCAGTTTCGCCCCCTCATCGCAGCCCGCCAGAACGCCCAGCGCGAGGGCAAGCGCCACCGCGCCCGCGGGCCTGGCCGCCACGCCGCCGCTTGTCACTCTCGATCTTGCCATGTCGTGTCCCTTGCCCGTTTGCGGGCGCCACGCGCCCTGTTGCCGGTTGTCCGGTCATCTTGTCATGGGGGCGGCATCCGCCCGTTGCGGCGCATCATAACGTGGCCGGTTTGGCATGGAAAGTCCGCCGCCCGCGGCTCGGCAAAAAACCCCGTCGCGCCGAAAGTGGCGGCAATGCGGCCCTGCCCGGCAATTCCGGGGGCAGGCGCGGCAACAGCTGGCGGATTTGTTGCCCCGATGCACTAGCTTCGCCCGCCCCGGCAGAGTATGAGGGGAGTGCCCGGGGGGGCATGATTGCAGGACAGGCCGATGCTGCGCACAGCCGCGGCGACGTTGATGATCGCGACGTTGCCGATCCATTCTCCCGCCGGGGCCCAATCGACGGTCCAATCGGCGGCATCGGGCAGCCCGCGCGCGGCCGCGGCGGTGGATACCGAGGCCTCGGACGTGCCATCGCCATTCGCCCGCACCGCCAGGCGGCAGGCGCTGGGTTATGGCCGGCTGACCAGCAACGACGTGATCGGCGACGGCCAGGACCGCTGGAGAACCGGATCGGTCACGATGTCGCGCGCCTATGGCTATGAATGGAACGGGGTGGCGCCCGGCCGGCTGTTCCAGCTGATCGAGACCCGCGCGCAGGGCCAGATCATCGCCCCGGACAACCTGCGCGGCGTCGATCCGCGCGACCGGCCCTATGCCGGGGCGCTGTCGCTGGGGGTTCACAGCCATTCCAGCCATCGCGGCCTGGAACTGGCGCTGGGCGCCGATCTGGTCGTGATCGGGCCGCAGACCCATCTGGACAACCTGCAACGCGAGTTGCACCAG
This sequence comes from Paracoccaceae bacterium, assembly GCA_020441385.1. Classification (GTDB taxonomy): domain Bacteria; phylum Pseudomonadota; class Alphaproteobacteria; order Rhodobacterales; family Rhodobacteraceae; genus JAGRMG01. The sequence goes on along the minus strand of JAGRMG010000121.1, from coordinate 19,714 downwards.
ATGCTGAACAAGCCTGCGCCCAGCGCCGCGGTGCTGGCGCAGCAAATTCCCGACACCATCCGCCCCACCGCCGTGGCCGAGATCGGGCGCAGGTATTCCTTTGGCGACAACGTCGAACTGCGCCCCTTCGCCGAGGCGCGGGCGGGCGATGAAACCCTGTTCCGCGTCGGCGCCGATTTCACCTTCGGGCAGGTGACGCGGGGGGAACTTCTGTCGCGCGAGTCGATCACCGGCCAACGCTACCGGGTGATCTACGGCTCGGCCTTGGGCTACAGCTTTACCCTGGGCGGCGACATGGCCTGGGTCGCCGACAGCGTCTATCTGCCCGAGGCGCGCGGATACCGGTTGACCGACCGCCGCGACCGGGTGCGCGCGGGCATCCACTGGCAGGGCCGCAGCGCGTCGGCCTTCTATGGCCTGACCTATCTGGGGCCCGAGTTCACCGGCCAGACCGAAGGCCAGGTCGCCGGTTCGATCCGGGTTAAACTGAGGTTTTAAGAACACGCTGCAAGATCAGGAAAACAAAAAATCTTCCCATGGCGAATCACCCTTGCTAACTTTCCGGCAATAAAAAAGGAACGAGGCAGGCATTGGGCAGATGAAAACGGGCTTTCGTGGCACGTTTGTCATTTCCTGGTCGCAAACGGATATAGACGGTCTTCAGGCCGCGCCGGTCGAGTCGCTCGAAGTGGGGGCGGCCTGGTCCTGGCACGGCGAGGCGGTGCGGGTCGACGGCCCCAACGACATCCTGCGGCTGGATCGGGCAGACGATGAGGCGGATCTGAGGCGGCGCGCGGCACGGGCCGTGCGGCGGCTGGTGGGCGCCGCAATCCAGAACCGGACGGATCCCGACAGGATCGAAATCGAGGATCCGCTGATGGACAGCAGCTTTGTCGTCACCAACGGCGCGCAAAGCTATACCGTGACGGCGATCGAGGTGGGCCGCGGCGCCAAGCCGCTGCTGATGTTCCACGACGAGATGCCGCCGCGCGGAACCGACCTCTGGGTCGTGCATCATTCGCTGGGCGCGCTGCTGCCCGGCCGGGAGGCGACCGAAAAGGCGGGGGTGATCTGTTTCACGCCGGGCACGCGCATAGACACGCCGGAGGGGCCGCGCCGGGTCGAGGAACTGCGCGAAGGCGATCGGGTCGAGACCCGGGACAACGGCGCGCAGGAGATCCTCTGGATCGGCAACCGTCGCATGACCGGCGCGCGCCTGTTCGTGATGCCGGCGCTGCGCCCGGTGCGGTTCCGGGTCGGGGCGCTGGGTATCGACCGCCCGGACGAGGAACTGCTGGTCTCGCCCGATCACCGGATGCTGGTGCGCGGTCCGGTGACGCGGGCGCTGTTCAACACGTCCGAAGTGCTGGTTCCGGCGCGCGATCTGGTCAACGGCTCGACCATCACGGTCGATCTCGACCTGCGCGAGGTGTCGTATGTGCATCTGCTGCTGCCCAGTCACCAGATCATCCGCGCCAACGGCATCGAGACCGAGAGCTTTCATCCGGCCAGCGCGTCGCTCGCGGCTCTGGCCGAACCCGACCGCCAGCGCCTGCTGAACTGCCTGCCCGATCTGGACCGCGACCCGCACAGCTATGGCGGCTATGCGCGGCGCAACCTGACAGCGCCGGAATCCGCGATCCTGATGCACGAGGCGGCCTGAGCGGGGCAAGGCGGGCAACAGCGTGTTGACTCCGCCGCCGCGGCGGCTATAAGCGCGGCTTCATTGGTGTTGGTGGCCCCCGCAAGGGGATGCCCTGTCGCCCCGGCCAAATCCGGGGAGAGGACAACGCCCTTCGAAACACGAAACGAAGGAGATCAGCAGATGACCAAAAGAACTGCTGCCAAGTACAAGCTCGACCGCCGCATGGGCGAAAACATCTGGGGCCGTCCGAAATCGCCGGTCAACCGCCGCGAATACGGCCCCGGCCAGCACGGCCAGCGCCGCAAGGGCAAGCTTTCCGATTTCGGCCTGCAACTTCGCGCCAAGCAGAAGCTGAAGGGCTATTACGGCGATCTGACCGAAAAGCAGTTCCGCCGTATCTATGCCGAGGCCGAACGGGTGAAGGGCGATACCGGTGAAAACCTGATCGGTCTGCTGGAACGCCGGCTGGATGCCGTGGTGTACCGCGCCAAGTTCGTTCCGACCGTGTTCGCCGCCCGCCAGTTCGTCAATCACGGCCATGTCACCGTGAACGGGCAGCGCGTGAACATCCCGTCCTACCGGGTCAAGGAAGGCGACGTGATCGAAGTGCGCGACCGCTCCAAGCAGCTGGCCGTCGTGCTCGAGGCGGTGTCGCTGGCCGAACGCGACGTGCCCGACTATCTCGAGGTCGACCACTCGAAGATGACCGCGACTTTCGTGCGTACGCCGGGCCTGTCGGACGTGCCCTATGCGGTGATGATGGAACCCCATCTCGTCATCGAATTCTACGCCCAGAACTGACCGGTTCGGGCAATCGCGACGCAGCGGCCGCACCCCATCGGGGCGCGGCCGTTCTTCGTCCGGTGGTCCGGGTCAGCGCTCCGGCGGCGTCCAGTCCGGTTCGGGCACCTCGCGCCGGCGCAGGCGGATCGCCAGGCCCAGCGCCACGCCGGTGCCGATGGCGACCGTCAGATCGACCAGCACGGTCAGCACCGCGGTCAGCAGCATCAGCCCCAGATCGGCGCGGCGCATGGCCAGCCTCTCGCCCCAGCGGTGCGGCTCGGACATGTTCCAGGCCACCAGCATCAGCAATCCGCCCAGCGCCGGCATCGCCAGATAGCCGGCGAGATCGCTCAGCAGGTAGATGGCGGCCAGGATGACCAGCGCGTGAACGATGCCCGCGACCGGCGTGCGCGCCCCGGCGCGGACGTTGGTCGCGGTGCGCGCGATGGCCCCGGTGGCGGGAAGCCCGCCGAACAGCGACGAGCCGAGATTGGCCGCGCCCTGGGCCAGCAACTCGGCGTTAGGCCGGTGCGCGCCGCCGATCATCCGGTCGGCGACGATCGCCGAAAGCAGGCTTTCGACCCCGGCCAGGAACGCGATCACCAGCGCCGGGGCGGCCAGTTCGCGCAGTTGCGCCGGCGACAGGTCGGGCAGCTGCGGTGCCGGCAGCCCGCTGGGCAGCGCCCCGAACCGGGCCGCGACCGTATCGACATCGAGCGCCGCCACCGCCGCCAGCAGCGACACCGCCCCCACCGCCAGGATCAGCCCCGGCAGCCGTGGCGAGATGCGCCGGAAGATCACGATCATCGCGATGGTCGCCACCCCCAGCACCGCCGCCACCGGGCTGAAGCTGTCGCGCGCCGCCCACAGGACCGGCAGCTTTTCCAGGAAATCGGCCGGATCCTCGGCGATCTGGAGGCCCAGGACGAACTTGATCTGGCTGGTGGCGATGACCAGCGCGATGCCGATGGTAAAGCCCTCGATCACCGCTTCGGGAATCATCCGGATGAGCCGGCCCAGCCTCAGATAGCCGGCGACCAGCAGGATGATGCCGGCCATGAAGGTCGCGGTGATCAGCCCGTCGATGCCGTGGCGGGCGACGACGTCGAACACGACCACGATGAAGGCGCCCGTCGGCCCGCCGACCTGCACGCGGCTGCCGCCCAGCGCCGAGATCAGGAACCCCGCCACCGCCGCCGTAACCAGCCCCTGCGCCGGGTCGGCGCCGCTGGCGATAGCGATCGCCAGGCTCAGCGGCAGGGCCACCATGGCGACGGTGATGCCGGCCAGAAGATCGGCGCGAAACAGCGCCAAGTCGTAGGTTCGAATCGTGGTGAGAATCTTGGGATGGCGCATGGCGGAGGGATTCGCGGTAGGGGAACGCCGCCAGCGATACCACTCCGGCTGCCGGATGCAACCGACGGAAGGTCGCAGCCGGGCGGCTTGCAATGGCCCGGGGCGATACCGTATTCAGGCCTCCCCGGACGCAGGCAGAGGAAGCGGCCCATGGCCCAGGCGCACCCCGTTTACGGCCGCATCGACGGCCCCGTCGTGATCATCGGCTTCGGGTCGATCGGCAAGGGAACGCTGCCGCTGATCCAGCGGCATTTCGATTTCGACGCCGACAGGCTGGTGGTGATCGACCCCGACCCCGAAAAGCATCTGTTCCTGTCCCAGCACAACATCCGCCACATGGAACTGGCCCTGACGCGCGACAACTATCGCGAGGTTCTGGGCGACCTGTTTGCCGGCGGGCGCGGGTTCTGCGTCAATGTCAGCGTCGATACCTCCTCGCTCGATCTGATGAAATTCTGCCGCGAACTGGGCGTTCTCTATATCGACACCGTGGTCGAACCCTGGGCCGGATACTATTTCGACACCGCCGACAACGCCGCGCGCACCAATTATGCGCTGCGCCAGGCGGTGCGCGACGAAAAGGCCGCCAACCCGGGCGGCACCACCGCCGTCAACTGCTGCGGCGCCAACCCCGGCATGGTGTCGTGGTTCGTGAAAGAGGCTTTGCTGACGCTGGCGCGCGACACCGGGCGCGAGGTGGCGCCGCCGGCCGACCGCGACGGCTGGGCGCGGCTGATGCAGTCACTCGGCGTCAAGGGCGTGCATATCGCCGAGCGCGACACCCAGGCCCGCCGCCTGCCGCGCCCGCGCGGCGTGTTCGTCAACACCTGGTCGGTCGAGGGTTTCATCGCCGAGGGGTTCCAGCCCGCCGAACTGGGCTGGGGCACGCACGAGCCGTGGTTTCCCGAAAACGCCCACGGCCACCAGACCGGGTGCCGCGCCGGCATCTGGCTGGACCGGCCCGGCGCCATCACCCGCGTGCACAGCTGGTGCCCGACGCCGGGGCCGCAATTCGGTTTCCTGGTCACGCATAACGAAGCGATTTCCATCGCCGATTACTACACCGTCGGTGACAAGGCGGCGCCGGAGTTCCGCCCGACCTGTCATTATGCCTATCACCCCTGCGACGACGCGGTGCTGTCGCTGCACGAGATGTTCGGTTCCGGCCGCCAGCAGGGCGAACACCACATCCTGACCGAGGACGAGATCGTCGAGGGAATCGACGAACTGGGCGTGCTGCTTTACGGGCATGAACGAAACGCGCTGTGGTACGGTTCGCGCCTCTCCAATGCCGAGACCCGCGCGCTGGCCCCCTACCAGAACGCCACCGGCCTGCAGGTCACGTCCGCCGTGCTGGCCGGCATGGTCTGGGCGCTGGAAAACCCGCGGGCCGGGATCGTCGAGAGCGACGAGATGGACCACGAACGCTGCTTGCAGGTGCAGCGCCCCTATCTCGGCCCGCTTGAGGCGCATTATACCGACTGGACCCCGCTTCAGGACCGCTGGGAACACTTCCCCGAGGATATCGACGAAAGCGAGCCCTGGGCGTTCCGCAACGTGCTGGCCACCTGAAACGGCCGCGCGCCGCGGCGGTTGCCTGGCCCGCGCGGCCGGGTAGTATGGCCCGATCCATCGTCCGCGGAGAGGAGCCATGCGCAACATCCTGACCGGCCTTCTGACAGGCGCGTTGCTTGCCACATCCGGTGGCGCCCAGCAGGCCGCGGACGCAATCGCGCCCGAACCGGCCACGGCCGGCGCGGTCGCGGCGCTTTCCGATGACGTTCGCGCCGCGCTGCGCGCCAAGGCCGAGGGCCGCCCGGTCGAGGCCGAGGACTGGATGATCGTCGCCGCCAATCCGCTGGCGGCACGGGCGGGCGCGGATGTGCTGCGCGCCGGGGGCAGCGCGGCGGATGCGATGGTGGCCGCCCAGGCGGTTCTGGGGCTGGTGGAGCCGCAATCCTCGGGGCTGGGCGGCGGGGCGTTCCTGGTCTGGTACGATGCCGCGACCGGGCGGCTCAGTACGCTGGACGGGCGCGAAACCGCGCCGCTGGCCGCCACCCCGCGCCTGTTTCAGGACGCGGCGGGCGAGCCGCTGGAATTCTTCGATGCCGTGGTCGGCGGCCGCTCGGTCGGCACGCCGGGCACGCCGGCGCTGCTGGCCGAGGCGCACCGGCGCTGGGGCCGCATGCCCTGGCCCGGCCTGTTCGGGCCCGCGATCGGGCTGGCCGAAAACGGGTTCGCGGTGTCGCCGCGCCTGGCCTCGATGGTCGGGGGCGACCGCGACCGGCTGTCCCGGTTTCCGGCGACGGCGGCCTATTTCCTGCCCGGCGGCGCGCCGCTGCGGGCGGGCCAGACGCTACGCAACCCGGCCTATGCCGCAACCCTGCGCATACTGGCCGACAGGGGCGCCGCCGGCTTCTATGCCGGGCCCATCGCCGGGGACATCGTGCAAACGGTGCAGAACGCGCCGGGCAATCCCGGCCTGCTGTCGGTGGCGGATCTGCACCTCTATGATGTGCGCGAGCGCGATCCGGTCTGCGCCCCCTACCGTATCTACCGGGTCTGCGGCATGGGGCCGCCCAGTTCCGGGGCGCTGACGGTCGGGCAAATGCTCGGGCTGCTGGACCATTACGATCTGGCCTCGCCGGGTCCGCGCAGCGCCCGGGCCTGGCGGCTGATCGGCGATGCCTCGCGGCTGGCCTTCGCCGACCGCGCCCGCTACATGGCCGACAGCGATTTCGTGCCGGTGCCGGTGGCCGGGCTGCTCGACCCTGCCTATCTGGCGGAGCGCGCGAAACTGCTGGCGGGCGACGATGCGCTGCCCGAGGTCGCGCCGGGCAGTCCGGAATACGACCATGCCCTGCTTTGGGCCGACGACGACGCCATCGAGCGGCCCTCGACGAGTCATGTCTCGATCGTCGATTCCTTCGGCAACGTGCTGTCGATGACCGCCAGCATCGAGAACGCCTTTGGCTCGCGGCTGATGGTGCGCGGTTTCCTCCTCAACAATCAGTTGACCGATTTCTCGTTCCGCTCGCACGCGGGCGGCATGGCGGTGGCCAACCGGGTCGAACCGGGCAAGCGGCCGCGCTCGTCCATGGCCCCCACGATCGTGCTGCGCGACGGACGGCCGGTGCTGGTTCTCGGCTCGCCCGGGGGCAGCCGCATCATCGGCTATGTCGCCGCCGCCATCGTGGCCTGGGCGGATTGGGGGCTTGACGTGCAGCAGGCGGTGGCGCTCGGACATGGCGTGAACCGGTTCGGCCGCTACGATCTGGAGGCCGGAACCGGCGCCGAAGACCTGGCGGCGGGGCTGGAGGCGCTGGGCTATGAGGTGCGGACGGGAGAGATGAATTCGGGCCTGCACGCGATTTCGATCGGCGCGAGGCTGCGGGGCGGGGCCGATCCGCGCCGCGAGGGAGTGGCGCTGGGCGAGTAGCGCCACGGCGGGGATTGTTCCGGCCACGCAGTTGGGGCACACAGGATGGCGAGGGACATGGGAAGGGAAACACATGGTTCAGGCCACCGCGTTGCCGCGAAACGACAGCGGCATTGAGACCGCCATCGCCATACTGAAACAGCAATTCGGCGACCGGCTTCAGACCGGCGCGGCGATCCGCCAACAGCACGGCCACACCACGACCTGGATCGCCAACCAGCCGCCCGACGCGGTGGTGTTTGCGCGCGACACGCAGGAGGTGTCCGATATCGTGCGGACCTGCGCCGCCCACAAGGTGCCGGTGATCCCGTTCGGCACCGGTACGTCGCTTGAGGGCCATGTCAACGCCCCGGCCGGGGGCATCTGCGTCGACCTGATGCAGATGGACAAGGTGCTGGCGGTCCATGCCGGGGATCTGGACTGCGTGGTGCAGCCCGGCGTGACCCGCGAGGCGCTCAATACCCATCTGCGCGATCAGGGGCTGTTCTTTCCCATCGACCCCGGCGCCAATGCCAGCCTCGGGGGCATGGCCTCGACCCGGGCCAGCGGCACCAACGCGGTGCGCTACGGCACCATGAAGGACAATGTTGTCGCGCTGGAAGCGGTGCTGCCCGACGGGAGCGTGATACGCACCGCGCAACGGGCGAAGAAATCCTCGGCCGGCTACGATCTGACGCGGCTGCTGGTGGGGGCCGAGGGCACGCTTGGCCTGATCACGGAACTCACCCTGCGCCTTCAGGGCATTCCCGAGGCAATGTCCTCGGCCCGCTGTTCCTTTCCGTCCGTCGATGCCGCATGCCAGGCGGTGATGACGACGATCCAGTACGGAATCCCGGTGGCGCGGATGGAACTTCTCGACGCGCTGTCGGTGCAGGCGGTCAACGCCCATGCCGGGCTCGGCCTGCCCGAGACGCCGCTGCTGCTGCTGGAATTCCACGGATCCGAGGCCGGCGTCGCCGAACAGTCGGCCACCTTCGGCGAGATCGCCGCCGATTGCGGCGGTTCGGGGTTCGACTGGACCACCAATCCCGAGGACCGGACCCGGCTGTGGAAGGCGCGGCACGAATTCTACTGGGCGGCGCTGCACATGCGCCCGGGCGCCACCGGCTTTGCCACCGATGTCTGCGTTCCGATCTCGCGGCTGGCCGAAGCGGTTGCCAGATCGAACGAAATGGTGGCGGAACTGGGCCTCACCGGGATGATCGTCGGGCATGTCGGCGACGGCAATTTCCACACCACGCTGCTGGTGGACATGGAGGATGCCGACGAACTGGCCCGCGCCGAGCAGTTCGTCGGGCGGCTGAACGATGTCGCCATCTCGATGGAGGGCACCTGTACCGGCGAACATGGCATCGGGCAGGGCAAGCGGCCCTATCTGGTCCGCGAACTGGGCCCGGCGCTGGGCGCGATGCGCGCCATCAAGGCGGCGCTGGATCCGCTGGGCATCATGAACCCGGGCAAGATACTCTAGCAGCATGAACGCGCCTGCGGCGCGTGCCTCCGGCGGGAGTTTTCAGGGCAAGATGAAGCGGGGGGGCGCGCGAGGTCGGTTTTGTCGCGCATTGCGTCGGAACGACTTGGCGCGGGCGCGCCGGCTTGGGCATAAGGATTGGCGAACAGAGTCCATCCGGAGTGCGGCTGCATGAAAACCCAGGTCAAGGCCCTTGTCGTCGGCGGCGGCGCCGTGGGCACCTCGATTGCCTATCATCTGGCCCGCGCGGGCTGGGACGACGTGATGCTGCTTGAGCGCGACGAACTGACCAGCGGTTCGACCTGGCACGCCGCGGGATTGCTGCCGTTGTTCAACATGTCCTATGCCACGACCCATATCCACAAGTATTCGGTGGATTTCTACAAGACGCTGGAGGCGGAGACGGGGCTGAACGCCGGGTTCGCGGTGGTCGGCAACCTGCGCATGGCCCAGACGCAGGAGCGCATGGACGAATACATGCTCTACGCCTCGACGGCGGAAACCTGCGACGTGCCCTATGAGTGGCTGACACCGGAGCAGATCAGCGCACGCTGGCCGCTGATCCGCACCGACGACCTGAAGGGCGCGATTTATCATCACACCGACGGCTACATCAACCCCGCCGACGTGACCCAGGCGATGGCCAGGGGCGCGCGCCAGCGCGGTGTGGCGATCGAGCGCAAGTGGCAGGCCGATGCGTTTCACTGGGATGGCAGTCACTGGCAGGTGACCTGTTCGAAGATGATCGAGCGGGGCGGCAACCTGGTGGCTTCGGACGAACGGATCGTCATCACCGCCGAACATGTGGTCACCGCCAGCGGCAACCACGCCCAGCGCACCGCGAAGATGCTGGGCATCAAGATACCCGCGATCCCGGTCGAACACCAGTTCATCGTCCTGGACAAGGATCCGGCGTTGGTGAAATACCGCGCGGGGGGCGGGCGCGAACATCCCGTGGTGCGCGACGCCGATGCGCAATCCTATGTGCGCGAGGAACGGGGGGGATGGATCCTGGGCGTCTACGAGAAGGGCGCGCCGGCAGTCTTCGAACATGGCGTGCCCGACAGTTTTCGCGCCGACCTGTTCCCGCTCGATCTGGAACGGATCGAAAGCCAGTACATGGCGATGATCCACCGGGTTCCGTCCTGCGAGGAAAGCGGGCTGAAGGACGATTTCAACGGCCCGATCTGCTATACGCCGGATGGCAATCCGCTGGTCGGCCCGGCGCCCGGCCTGCGCAACATGTGGCTCGCGGAGGGCTTTTCCTTCGGCATCACGGCGGCCGGCGGCACGGGGCATTACCTGGCGCAGATGATGGTGGTGGGCGAAGCGGAGATCGACATGGCCAGCCTCGATCCCAAGCGTTACGGGCCATGGATGACCACCGAATATGCCGCCCGCAAGAATGAGGAATGCTACGATCACGTCTATGTTCTGCATCACCCCGACGAGGAACGCCCGGCCTGCCGGCCGCTGCGCACGGCGCCGGCCTACGACCGGCAGAAGGCGCTTGGCGCGCAGTTCGGGCAGGTGAACGGCTGGGAGCGGCCGAATTACTACGGTCCGCTGGATGCGCCCGACGGCTTTGACCGTGACTCGCGCAGTTTCCGCCGCGGCGGCTGGTGGCAATATGCGGTCGCGGAGGCAAGGGCGATCCGCACGGGCGTCGGCCTCATCGACGCCAGCGCGTTTGCCAAGCACCTGGTGCGCGGCCCGGGCGCCACGGCGTTTCTGGACTGGTTCACCTGCAACAAGTTGCCATCGGTCGGGCGCATCAACCTGACCTACGCGCTGACCGCGGCCGGGACGACACGCACCGAATACACCATCGTCCGGCTGGCCGAGCACGAATACTATCTGGTCAGTGCCGGGGCATGGAGTGCCTATGATTCCGATTTCCTGCGCAAGGCGGCTGAGGACAAGGCGGATGAGTTCGGCCATGTCGACATCCACGACGTCACCACGCAATGGGGCGTCTATGCCATTGCCGGGCCGAAATCGCGCGATGTGCTGAAAGAACTGGTACGCGATGCCGATCCGAGCACGGTGCTGGGCAACAAGCGATTCCCCTGGCTGAGCATGCGCAACATCGAACTGGGCATGTGCCCGGTGCGCGCCATCCGCGTCGCCTATACCGGCGAACTGGGCTGGGAGTTGCACCACCCCATCGAGATGGGCCGCTACCTGTGGGACCAGCTGATGCAGGCCGGCACGAAACACGGGATGAAACCGGTCGGCGCGCGGGCGCAGAACTGGCTGCGTCAGGAGAAGAGCTATCGCGCCTTCGGCAGCGAACTGGGCCGCGATGCCACCCCGCTCGAGGCCGACCTGCCGCGCTTCGTGGATCTCGACAAGGAGTTTTTCGGCAAACAGGCGATGGTCGAGACCGGTATCCGCAGCAAATGCGTGACGCTCCTGATCGACGGTCCCGAGGATGCCGACCCGTGGGGGCGCGAGGCGCTCTATTCCCCTGACGGCGGCCGCGTCGGGCGACTGACCTCGGGCGGCTGGTCGGTGGCGTTTGGCAAGTCCATCGGCATGGGCTATGTCACCCCGGAGTTGGCGGCGCCGGGCACCCGGCTGAAGGTCAGGATGCTCGACCGGCTTTGGGATGCCGAGATCGTTCAGGATAGTCCATACGACCCGAAGAACGAGGCGATCCGCCAGGACGGCTGACGCCGAATGCGCCGCCGTCGGCGGCGCATGCCTCCGGCGGGGATATTTCGGGTCAGAAGAAAGGCTTTGTTTACCTTTTGGCGCCAGGCTGATCGCGCGGTACAGGCGGGGACGCCGATGACCGCGTCAGGAGAAGGCCCCCCGTCGCATGGCGGGGGGCCGTTCATCACGCGGCCCGTGCTTCTTCTGACCTGAAATATCCCCGCCGGAGGCAGCCTCGCGACTGTGTCGCGAGGCTTCGGGGCGGGTTTGCGACCTCTGCGCCGAGGTCCAGGCTGCGGCGGGGCGGGCCATGTCAACGCCGAAGAAACCGGGCAGCGGCACGTACGAAGCGGTCGAAACCCCGGGTCAGCCTTCGCTCAACTCGTCGAAGCACTCAAGCGCCCTGGCGGCATACATCATCGCCGGGCCGCCACCCATCTGGATGCACATGCCCAGCACGTCGGCCACTTCCTCGCGGCTGGCGCCGGCCTTGACCAGCGCCTCGACATGCAGGCCGATGCAGGGCTCGCAGCGGTCAGCGACCGAGATGCCGAGCGCCACGAACTCCTTGGTCTTGAAGTCCAGCGCGCCGCCTGTCTTGACCGCCTTGCCCAGGGCGGCGAAGGCGCGGGCGGTGTCGGGAACCGCCCCGTTGAGGTTGCGCAGCCCGTTGCGGGTTTCCGAAAGCTTGTCTTTCCAGGTCATGACGAGGGTCCTTTTCGTATTCCGTTTTCCGGATGCGTCAGATCATGCCGCGGCTCGGTGAACCTTGATCTCGATCAACGCCGCTCAGGGGGATGGCTTTGCGGCCACGAGCGCCAGGTTGTTGGCCGGCATCTCGATCACCTCGGTCATCTCAAGCCCCGCGGCCTGCATCTGGTCCATCACGTCGAAGTCGTCCTTGTAGCCGGCGGCCGGATTCTGCGCGACGATGGAACGGTGGAACGCCCGGTCGCCATCGCTGGTCAGTTGGCCGGCGCGCATGAAGGGTCCGTAGATCACCAGCAGGCCGCCCGGGGCGAGCGCGCTTGCGGCTTCGGCGATCAGGATCCGTGCTTCGGCCCAGCCGATCAGATGCAGCAGGTTGGACAGGAACACCAGCGCCTGCCCGCCCTGCCGCGCGCCCCAGCCCGGCGCGGTCGCATCCAGATCGATGGGCGGGGCGACATTGCTCAGCCCGGCCTCGGCGATATGGGCCGCGATGCTGGCGCGGCGCTCGGGCGCGGGTTCGCTCGGCTGCCAGGCGAGGCCGGGCAGGGCGGCGGCGAGGGCCACGACATGCTGGCCGGTGCCGCTGGCCAGTTCCAGCGCGCGGCCCTTTCGTGGCGCGATCGCGACCAGCAGATCGCGGATCGGGCCGAGGTTGCGTTCGGCCGAGGGCGCGATGAGCTTGCCACCCTCGCCCGGCAGGGCCAGGCTGTGCGCTTCGGGCGGCGGTCGCTGGGTCATTGGCGGGCCTTTCGCGAGGGCGTGGCGGCAGCGGCGTCTGCCGGGCGGTACGGGTTCTTCGGATCGCGGTCCGGCGACAGCGACGGCCGATCCTCGGCCATCAGCATCTCGATGGCGTCGGCAAGATGGACCTCGCCGATGTTGGTGTCTCCGCGTTCGACCCGCAGCCCGTGGGCGCGCATCAGAACCTCGGCGTGGGTGCGGCCGGCGGGCGGGACGAACCTGTAGCAGGCCAGTTCGATCAGGAGCCCCATGGGATCCTTGAAGTAGATCGAATCCATGAAGCCGCGGTCTCTGACCCCGGAATGCGCGATTCCGCGATCCTTCAGCCGCCCGACCGCCTGTGAGAATACCGCGCGGGAGACGTCAAAGGCCAGATGATGCACGCAGCCCGGCTCGGTGGGTGTGCGGGCCGGGTCGGGCGTGCGGGATTCGTTGGTGAACACGGTGATCAGCCGGCCGTCGCCGGGATCGAAATAGAGATGGCCTTCGGCCGGGTCGTCCAGATTGGGCTGATCGAAGACGAGGGGCATGCCCAGCACGCCTTCCCAGAAGTCGATCGAGATCTGCCGGCCGGCGCCGGTCAGCGTGATGTGGTGGACGCCCTGGACTTGCAGCTTGCGCATGTGATCGCTCCTCCTGCCGCGCACAGGATAGGGCGGTTTTCGCGCCGCGCAAACCCGCACGCGCGCAAGTGGAGCCGAACACAGGGCGCGCGCGGCTGATCCTTCACGACTGCGCCCCGCACAGGCATTTTGTCGAGGGCCGGTGCGCGCCACGTTCGGCCGAGCGCAAGGCCTGGCGGCTGCTGCCCGCCCGAACCGGGTGAAGCGCGACCCGACCTAGCCCACGGCGCGTTCGTCGTCGGGGCGAAAGCCGATCCGGCTCGATGCGGCGAAGCGGCCGCCGCCCTTCTTCTCGATCTTGCCGTCGCGCAAGAGCTGGCCGAACGAGCGCAGCCCGTCCTCGCGATTGAAGTCGGTGGTTTCCACCTGGCGCACCTTGCCCATCAACTGCGGGCGCGAGAACTGCGCGCGGCCTTCGACAAAGCTCATGTAGGCGGCGGCGGCTTCCAGCAGGTCGGGCAGTTCCGTGGCGCCGACTTCGGCGGCGAATTCGGCGAATCCGCCTTCGGGGGTCGGGGTGCCTGTCCGCTCCGTTTCCTCAAGTATCCGCGTGCTGACGCGGCGCGGATGCACCGGGCCGCGCGCCGCCGCGCCAGCGCCGTCGTCCACGCGCTGTTCGGCGACCAGCTTGAGGGGCGCCGGGCGCATGTCGGTGGACGGGCGCTGCGGCCTCGACTGCGGCGCCTCGGGGCGGCGCGGGCGCACCACGCTTGCCAGGTCGTCGCGATAGGGGTCATGGTCGGTATGCGACCCCATGGTTCCGCCGGCCGAGCGTTCGGCCTTGGTCGTGGCCACGGCGGCGCGCATGTGGCTGTAGGTTTCGTGGCGCGCAGCGGCCTCGGGATCGCTCAGCTTTTCGCCGGCCTGCTCCATCAGGCGCGAAAAATCGTCCTCATCCTCGTCCATGCTCGCCGACAGCGGCCGGCGCGGGCGCTGTGCCCCGGCGTCGTCTTCCTGGCCGGCCTCGTCCTCGCCGCCATGGCCTTGGGCGGTTTCGCGATCCGCCGCGCCGTCCTCTGCCGCGGCTTCGACAGCGATCTCGGTGCGCGCCTCCACCGTCACCGCGAATTCGGCCTCGACATCGGCCAGTTCGCGGATCAGGTCGGCTTCTTCCTCATCCGAGAGCGAGGATCCGATGTCGTCCGCCGTCTCGTCCTCGTCCTCGAATTCCTCGAGATGTCCGGAGGCGATCGCGGCGTCGAATTCGCTGCGCTTGATCTTGACGACCCGGGCCGCAGCCGGTGCGGATGCGGGGCGCTCCGGGGCGTCGGTTTCGCCCTCCTGCGCGTCGCCCATGATGTTGGTCAGATCGTCGTCGCGCTCGGGCGCATCCTCTTCCCCGTCGAGATCGTCGAACAGGCTTTCGCCCGATGCCGCCTGCGCTTCGTCGTCCGGTTCGTCACCGTAAGATACCGTGACCGTCGGTTCGCCGCCTTCGAGGCGTTCGAGGATCGCCGCGATGTCGGCATCGCCGTCCTGGTCGTATTCCCCGTCATAGGCGTTGTCGTCCCCGTCCGGCACGTCGCCGTCCTCGGCCTGGCCGTGATCGTCCTGAAGCGCGTGCATGATGTCGCCGGCCGCCTGGGCGGTGAACGCTTCGGCGTGCTGGTCCTCGGAATAGTCGTCCTCGGTCTCGGCCTGTTCGTTGCGCGACACCACGGCGCGGATACGCTGCAACTTGGCCGCGATGCTGTCGGCGGCCGGGACGAAGCTTTCGTCCACATCCTCGGCCGGCAGGTCCGTTGCCGCGGGCAGATCGTCGTCGCGATCTTCGGTTGCGTCATGCGTCGCGTCCGCAGGCGTTTCAGGGGCTTGCGCGGCCTCGGGCTCGTCTGCAACAGGCATGATGGCAGGATCGGCGGCCAGCTGGTCCTGGTCCGGGATCTGCGCAGCACCGGCGATTTCGGGTTCGGGCAGGATGTCCGGGTCGGCCGGAGCGGCGATCTCGGCGGTATCGGGCTGGATTGCCGCCTCCGGCCCGGCACTGGCCTCGGACTCGGCGCCGACGCCGGGTTCGGGGGTCGCGGCGGCTTGCGCATCCACCCCGGCTTCGGGTGTGGGCGCGGCGCCTGCCTCGGCACGGGGTTCGGTGGCATCCTCGCGGTCCGCGGCATCGGGTTGCGCATCCTCGCCGTCATCCGCGGCGGGCACGAAGGGGGCTGCGCGATCGGTTTGCGCCTGAGCGGATATGGCGCGGGCCAGCGCAGGGCTTGCCGCGGCCAGGTCTGCGGCGCGCAGCACGATGCCACCCGATTCACGGCGTGCCTCGACCTGGCGCGAGATCTCGCGTTCCGCGATCCGGGCCAGCATGTCGGCATCGGGCTGGGGCGGTTCGGCCCCGAAATACCTGTCATCCGCGGCCAGGTCGCGGAAGTACTCGGCGATTGCCTTCATCGTTTCGAACGAATCCTCGAACCCCTCGAGAGTGCAGGAAAACGTGCCGTAGGAAACCGTGAGTACCTTGCTGTTCTGTACCATGGGATGCTCGTCCTCTCACAATTTGTTGCACCTGTTTACCATATCCAGCGAGACAAAAGCGGCCCGAATCTGTGCCGGACAGCGTATCATTTCATGACCAGATTGTGTCCTGTTTCCGAAACGGGCATTAATCCCGGCATGACAGCGCCGATTGTGCAGATTTCGCAACCAGTAACCCTGATCGGCGGCGGCTGGCTGGGCCGGAACGATCTGCGACTGGCGCTTGAGCGTGCGCCCTACCTGGTCGCCGCCGACAGCGGTGCGGCCAGGGCGCTGGCGGCGGGGCATGTGCCCAAGGCGGTCATCGGCGATTTCGACAGCCTTGCCGCGGGCGAGCGGGCGCGCATTCCTCATGGCGATCTGTTCGCGATCCGTGAACAGGACAGCACCGATTTCGACAAGGCGCTGCGAAATATCGCCGCACCCGTGGTGCTGGGCGTGGGGTTTCTCGGCGGCCGCGCCGACCACCAGCTTGCGGCATTCAACACGCTGGTCCGGCGCGCGGACCGGCCCTGCGTGCTGCTGGGCCCGCGCGAGGTGGTGTTTCACGCCCCGGCGCGGATGCAGGTGGCGCTGCGGCCGGGCGATGTGGTGTCGCTGTTTCCAATGCGGCGCGTGAGCGGGCGGTCGTCGGGGCTGCAATGGCCGATCGACGGGCTCGATCTGGCGCCGGACGGCCGTATCGGAACGTCGAACCGTGCGCTGGGGCCGATGACGCTGGAAACCGACGGGCCGGGTCTGCT
This sequence comes from Paracoccaceae bacterium, assembly GCA_020441385.1. Classification (GTDB taxonomy): domain Bacteria; phylum Pseudomonadota; class Alphaproteobacteria; order Rhodobacterales; family Rhodobacteraceae; genus JAGRMG01. The sequence goes on along the minus strand of JAGRMG010000121.1, from coordinate 3,066 downwards.
GGTGATGCTGCCGCGCCGGGCGCTGGACGGCGCTATGCGGGCGATCGCGCCTGACCGGGGCGCGCCGTAGCGCCGGCGCGCCGGGCCGGATCGGCCAGGGCGCGCGCCACCGCCCGTTCGCGCAGCAGGACGTAAAGGCCGGCGCCCACGGTGATGCAGATGCCCAGCGCCGCCATCATGTTCGGCAGGTCGGCGAAGATCACGAATCCGATCACGGTCGCGACGGGAATTTCGAGGTATTGCATCGGCGCCACCGTTGCCGCCGGGGCATGGCGCAGCGACCAGGTCATCAGCAGGTGCCCCACGCTGCCCAGCAGGCCGATGGCGCCCAGAAGCAGCCATTCGCCGCCGTCGGGCGCTATGATGCGCAGGGGGTCGAGCTCCAGCGCCTGCCCGATCAGCACCGCCGGCAGCAGCACGGCGACCGCCATGACACCGCTGACGGCCTGCAATCCGACCGGATCGGTGTCGCGGGCGATCTGGCGCGTCACCAGCATGAACAGCGAGAACATGACCGCCACCACAAGCGGCAACAGGGCCGGCCAGCCGACTTCGGCAAAGCTGGGCTGGATCACCAGCAGCGTGCCGATGAACCCCACGATACAGGCCGCGATCCGGCGCCCTCCCACCTCTTCGTTCAGAACGAACCGGCCCAGCAGCAGCATCAGGAAGGGCATGACGAAGGCGATCGCCACGGCATCGGCCAGCGGCAGGTATTTCAGCGCCGTGAACATCGCTCCGATCGCGACGATATGCAAAAGCGTTCGCAGCGCGGTCAGGGCCAGCACCCGGCCGCGCATCCGCCACAGCCGCCCCGTGAGCAGCACCAGCGGCACCAGCACCAGCACCTGCACGGCGAACCGGATCAGCAGAATCTGGCCAAGCGGCACCGACTGCCCCAACAGCTTGGCCACCGCGTCGCCCATCGGGGCGACGACACAGAAACCGAGCATGAGAAGAATACCCAGTACGGGCCGATCCTGCGACATGGCGCCACCCTAGGCGGGGAAAGGTTAACGCGCAAGCAAAGGTTGCATCGCCCGAGGTGTCGGCAACCGGCCGCTTGTCATGTGCCGCTTGTCATGTGCAGCGCCGCCGCGCGGGCGGGGTACGCGATGGCCCCGCAAGGCCCGGTCCGCAAAGGTGGCATCGCCGATGCGCGCTTCAGCAGTTCGGCACGTTCACCGCCAGCCCGCCCAGCGAGGTTTCCTTGTACTTGTCGTGCATGTCCTGCCCGGTCTGGCGCATCGTCTCGATACAGGCATCCAGCGGCACGAAGTGATCGCCGGTGCCGCGCAGCGCCAGCGACGCCGCCGAGACCGCCTTGATGGCACCCAGCCCGTTGCGTTCGATACAGGGCACCTGCACCAGGCCCCTGACCGGATCGCAGGTCATGCCGAGGTGATGTTCCAGCGCGATCTCGGCGGCGTTCTCGACCTGCTCCGGCGTGCCGCCCATGACCGCGCACAGCCCCGCCGCCGCCATGGCCGACGCGCTGCCGACCTCGGCCTGGCAGCCGGCCTCGGCGCCGCTGATCGAGGCGTTGAACTTGACCAGCCCGCCGATGGCGGCGGCGGTCAGCAGGAAATCCTCGACATGACCCGGCGCGGCGCCGGGCACATGGTCGAGGTAATAGCGCAGGGTCGCCGGCAGCACACCCGCGGCGCCGTTGGTGGGGGCGGTCACGACCTGGCCGCCGGCGGCGTTTTCCTCGTTCACCGCCATGGCATAGGTGCTGATCCAGTCGTTTATGGTGTGCGGGGCGCTCAGGTTGGTGCCGCGTTCGGCCAGAAGCGCGCGGTGGATCGCCCCGGCGCGCCGCTTCACGCCCAGCCCGCCCGGCAGCACCCCGTCGGCGGCAAGGCCGCGTTCGATGCAGTCGTTCATCACCTGCCACAGCCGCGCCGTGCCCCTGGCGACGCTGACGGCACAGCCACGCGACACCTCGTTGTCGCGTTTCATGGCGGCGATGGACTTGCCGCTGGCCCTGGCCATGTCCAGCATCTCGGCCGCAGTCTTGAACGGGTAGGGCACGGGCGGGCCCTCGTCGGTGGCCTTTCCGGCGGCCAGTTCCTCCTCGCTCAGCACGAAACCGCCCCCGACCGAGTAGTAGACCTGGCGCAGGATCACGTCGCCCTGGGCGTCGGTGGCCATCAGGGCCATGCCGTTGGCGTGCCCGGGCAACGCGCGGTCGTAGTCGAAGACCAGATCGGCGCCGGGGTCGAACCGCAGGCTGCCCAGCCCGTCGGGGCTGAGCGTCCGGGTCCGCGCGATCCGGGCAAGCGCGGCTTCGGCGGCCTCTGCGTCATAGGTCTCGGCGCGAAACCCGGCCAGGCCAAGGATGGTGGCCCGGTCGGTGGCGTGGCCGACCCCTGTGAAGGCGAGGCTGCCATGCAGGCTGGCCCTGACCCCGGCGAAGTCGAAGGGCGAGGCGCGCATCAGGTCGAGAAACCGCGCCGCCGCCACCATCGGCCCCATCGTGTGCGAGGATGACGGGCCGATGCCGACCTTGAACATGTCGAAGACAGAGAGGAACATCTAGGTGGCCGATCCTTCCGGCGGGGTGGCGTAGGACGGGGCGGTGAAGGGCGTCGCGCCCAGCCCTTCGGCGGCCTGCGCGGCGCGGGTGCTGGCGCGGCTTTCCAGCGCCGCCAGCAGGCGGTGCAGATGCGGCGTGTCGCCAAGGCGGAACCAGGACCGGTCCCCGTCTTCGGGGTAAAGCGCCATCCAGCGCATCAGGCAGGCGGAATAAAGGCCCAGCACCGAAGGCCGGTCCGCCGAAAGCCAGCGCGGCGCCTCGGCGGCGACGGCGTCGAGCAGGGCCAGATGGCTGCGCAGCCGCGCCCGGATGCCAGCGCGCAGCGCGGCCTGCGCGCCTGCGTCCGGGCCGGTGTAGTTTTCAGGGTGAAACAGCATGCGCAGATCGGCGTGCAGGGTGTCGGACACCCAGAACAGCCACTTCAGGAATGCCGCGCGCGGCGGGTCGTTGGGCACCGGCGCCAGCGCGCCATGGGTATCGGCCAGCCACAGCAGGATGGCCCCGGTTTCGAAGATCGGGCCGACCGG
>JAGRMG010000120.1 GCA_020441385.1 Paracoccaceae bacterium | reverse complement strand
TCCCGATCGCGGGGTTCTTCAAGGACATCCTCGACATGGACGCGATGCTGATCGGCTTTGCCAATGACGACGACGCGATCCATTCGCCCAACGAGAAATACGACATGCAGAGCTTTCACAAGGGCATCCGCAGCTGGGCGCGGGTGCTGGATGCGCTGGCAAAAGCGGGCTGAGGGCCGGCAAGCGCGGGGGCGGGGCTATCCCAGCTCCGCCAGGCGCCGGTCCAGCCGTCCGGTCAGCAGCGCCAGATCCGCGAGCGATGCCGCGCTCAGCGGATTACCCGGCTTGCGCACCGTGTCATGCGCGATGGCGCCGCGCGCCGCCAGGATATGCTTGCGCACCGCCAGACCCAGCCCCGGCTGGCTTTCATAGCGCACGATGGGCAGATAGGCGTCGAACAGATCATGGGCGCGATCGCTCTCGCCCGCCTCATGCGCCGCCACCACCTGCGCCATCATCTCGGGATAGGCGAAACCGGTCATTGCCCCGTCGGCACCGCGCCGCATCTCTTCGGGCAGGAACAGCCCGCCATTGCCGCACAGGATCGAGATGCGCCGCGCGCCGGCATCGGAGGCATTCCGCAACGCGGTGATCTTGTCGAGCCCCGGCCAATCCTCGTGTTTCAGCATGACGCAGGTCGGGCAATCCTTGACGATCTGCAAGATCGCGCCCACCGGCACGACGACATTGGTGACAAGCGGGAAGTCCTGCAAGACAAAGGGCGTTTCGCCCAAAGCGCCCGCGATGTCGTGATAGTAGGACACGATCTGCCCGTCCGTCTTCAGCGTCCAGGGCGGTGCCACCATCACGCCCGCGGCGCCGGCGTCCATCGCCAGCGCGGCAAGGCTGGCGATCTGCGCCAGCCCCGGCGCGGATACCCCGACGACCACCGGCAGCGCCGTGCGCGCCACGACGCGGCGGATGACCGTCGCGCTTTCCTCGAACGAAAGCTTGCCCGCCTCGCCCATGATGCCCAGGATGGTCAGGCCGCTGGCGCCCTTCTCGACGTAGAAATCGACCATCCGGTCGATGCTGTCCAGATCCAGCGCCCCGTCGGGCAGGAACGGCGTCACCGCGATGGTGAAGACGCCGCTTGCGGTTTCATCCAGACGGGCCATGTTCTTCCCTTTCCACTTGAGCGCCCGGGCGATGGCGCCGCCGAACCGTGACCGCGACGAACCGGCACGGCGCCACCGCGGGCGGCGCCGCTTTCGCTTCGCGTCACCGTTCCGGCTCGCGCGGGCGCGCCCTCCTAGGCCACGCCCTGACCCACCAGTTCGCGGGCCACCTTGATGAACGCGGCGGCCTGCGGGCTGTCGGGCTGGTTGACGACCACCGGGGCCCCGCCATCGCCGGCGGTGCGGATGTCCAGATGCAGCGGCACCTCGGCCAGCAGCGGCACGTCGAGCTTTTTCGCCTCGGCCACGACGCCGCCATGCCCGAACACGTGCTCTTCATGGCCGCAGTTGGAACAGACATGGGTGGACATGTTCTCGATCATGCCCAGAATCGGTATGTTCATGCGCCGGAACATGTCGATTCCCTTGCGCGCGTCGATCAGCGCCACATCCTGCGGCGTCGAGACGATGATCGCGCCATCGACCACGAATTTCTGCGCCAGCGTCAACTGCACGTCGCCGGTGCCCGGCGGCAGGTCGATCACCAGCACATCCAGCTCGCCCCACTGCACCAGCGTCATCATCTGCTGCAACGCGCCCATCAGCATCGGCCCGCGCCAGATCACCGCCTGTTCGTCATCGGTCATCAGACCCATCGACATGACCGTGACGCCGTGATTGCTCAGCGGCACGATGGTCTTGCCGTCGGGGCTGGCCGGGCGGCCGCGAACGCCCATCATGCGCGGCTGGCTGGGGCCGTAGACATCGGCATCCAGCAGCCCCACCCGCCGGCCCTCGGCGGCCAGCGCGCAGGCCAGGTTGGCCGCGATGGTCGATTTGCCGACGCCGCCCTTGCCCGAGGCGACGGCGATGATGTGCTTGACGCCGGGCAGTCTCTGCGGTCCGGTCTCGGACGGCCTGGGCTTGGGTTTCAGATCGGGCGGCGCCTTGGCGGTATGCGCCGTCAGCATGCCCACGGCCTTGGTGACACCGGGCAGCGCGCGTACCCGCGCCTCGGCCTCGTCACAGACCGGCTGCATCGTTTCGGCCTGTTTCGGGTCGATCTCGAGCACGAACCGCACGACCCCGCCCTCGACCGTCACCGCCTTGAGCAGACCGTTGTCGACAATGTTGCCCCCCGACGGATCCGCGACATTGCGCAGATCGGCCAGGATGTCTTCCCGTGCGGTCATGCCTCGCTGCTCCGGATCGTGCCGGTCACGACGTGATCGACATCCAGCCCGTCGATGGTCAGGACCACCTTGGCCTCGAAGCTCTTGCCCGAGGGGTTGCCGGCGTCGCGCAGCGCGTCCTCGATCGCCTGCTGGCTGGTCACGCCGACCTGCTTGAGGAATTTGCGCATCGACATGTTGTATTCGTCGGTCATCGGTCGTTTCTCCTTTTCGTATGGCCGTTTTTTTCCGCTTGACGCTGCACCTAGTGCGCTTGCCGGCCGGCGCAACGTGGGCTGCCCTCTTTTGCCCGACCCTTGCGCCGACTGCCAGCCCCAGTGTGTCGCGGTCGGTCGCAATCGGTGGCGAAAGCCGCCGGTCCGGGCGGCGACCGGGGCGCCGGCAACTTGAAAACCGCCGCGTTCGGCGTCAAGTTGGGCCGGACCAGGACGTCCGCTCGCCCCGATGCCCGGCAATGGGCGGTATCGGCAACGGCGTGCCGGGCAACGATCCGGGCCGACACGACCGGCGCGGCGACCGGCGGAACCCCGGCAAGGGACGAGCGATGCAAGAATACCTGACCACCCGCGAACTGGCAGACCTGCTGCGCATCGGCGAACGCAAGGTCTATGACCTGGCCGCATCGGGCGAGGTGCCCCATGTGCGCGCGGTCGGCAAGCTGCTGTTTCCGCGGGCCGAGATCGCGGCCTGGCTGAACGCCTCGCGCTCGGGTCCGCGGGTGGCCGAACCGCCGCTTCCGGCCATCGTCGCGGGCAGTCACGACCCGCTGCTGGACTGGGCGCTGCGGGTCAGCGGATCGGGGCTGGCAAGCTATTACGACGGGTCCTATGACGGGCTGGAGCGGCTGGCCGAGCGCAGCGCCCAGGCCGCGGGGATGCATATCAGAGAAGACGGCGGCTGGAACCGGCAGGCGCTTTGCGACAGCATCGGCCAGGCGCCGGTGGTGCTGATCGAGATCGCGCACCGCCAGCGCGGCCTGCTGCTGGCGCCGGGGCTTGGCGGGGTGGCCGGCATCGCCGACCTGAAGGGTCGCCGCGTGGTGCTGCGGCAGGACAGCGCCGCCAGCCAGCGCCAGTTCGACGACCTGCTGGCCCGGCACGGGCTGACCTGCGACGACCTGCGCCCCCTGGCCGCCCCCGCCCGCACCGAGGAGGAACTGGCCATCGCGCTGCACGAGGGCAAGGCCGAGGCCGGATTCGGCCTGGGCGCGTTGGCCGGGCTCTACGGGCTCGGCTTCGTGGCTCTGGGCGAGGAACGCTTCGACCTCGCGGTGTGGCGGCGCGCCTGGTTCGACCCGCCGATGCAGAAGCTGATGCGGTTTCTGGCCTCGCCCGCCTGCGCCGCGCGCGCCGACGAACTGGGCGGCTACGACCTGTCGGGGCTGGGGCGCGTCCATCACAACGGCGCCAGCGGTTAGGGCATGTCGCGCGTCACCCGGCCCGGCCAGACGCGGGCCACCCTTCTTCAGCGCACCACATAGACCGAACAGGGCGCGTGGCGCACGATGCGCGACGCGTTCGAGCCGATGAGATAGTCGCGCAATCCCGGATCGTGCGAACCGACGACGATCAGATCGCTGCCGGCATCCTCGGCCACGCGCAGCACCTCGTCATAGACGCGACCGACCGCGACCTCGTGGCGGATGTCGCGGTTGGCTTCGTCACCCAGCACTTCGCCGACATGCGCGGTCAGCGCCTCGATTGCCTTGGCGCGCGCCTTGTCCTGAAACCCCGACGGGAAATAGGACGAAACCTCGCCGACCCCGAAATCCGGAATCACCGTCACCACGTCGAGTCTGGCGCCGTAGTGGCGCGCCATGTCGGCGGCGACCATCAGCGTCCGGTCGTCGGGACGTGCCTGGCTCATGTCGAGGGCGCAGAGGATTGATTTCGTCATGCCGTGGCCTCCTCGGTCCTGGTGCGACGCGATTGCAGAAACGCGATGCCGGCCAGCAGCAGCAATGCCGGAATGAACATCAATTCCTTGGGCATGCCCTCGACGCGTTCAAGCGCCGAAACCACGCGCACCGGTTCGTCGCCGTAAAAGTCGTAATCGGCGAGCTTTTCGAAGAACGGCGTGCCTGGGAACGGCTCCTCGACCGTCAGGAGCCCATCCGCCGGCGCCACCACGAGGCCGCGTTCGGCCAGCCGCGCGGCGCCGTCGTCACCCTCGGCGATCGTCAGGGTCATGTGGGTTTCGCGCATCTCTCCGCTGTCGAAATCGGGGCCGCTGACGACCAGGCGCAATTCGCTGCCCGGCCTGGCGGCACCGACCGCCTGAACCAGTTCGCCCGGCGGAATTTCCAGATAGGGATCCTGCACCATGTCCATGAAGAAACCGGGCCGGAACAGCGCGAAGGCAATGACGATCAGCGCCAGGCTTTCCCAGATCCGCGAGCGGGTGACGAACCAGCCCATCGTACCGGCGGTGAACACCAGGATGCCGATGGTCGATATGACGAACACGATGATGCCCTGCATCCAGGTCACGTCGATCAGCAGCAGGTCGGTGTTGAAGATGAACACGAAAGGCAGCGCCACGGTGCGCAGGCTGTAGAAGAAGGCGATGAAGCCTGTGCGGATCGCGTCGCCCCCCGACACGGCCGCGGCGGCGAAGCTGGCCAGCCCGACGGGCGGGGTCACGTCGGCCATGATGCCGAAGTAGAACACGAACAGATGCACCGCGATCAGCGGCACGATCAGCCCCGAATTGGCGCCCAGTTCCACCACCACCCCGGCCATCAGCGAGGAAACCACGATATAATTGGCCGTGGTCGGCAGCCCCATGCCCAGGATCAGCGACAGGATGCCGACCATCACCAGCATCAGGATCAGGTTGCCGCCCGACAGGAATTCGACCAGGTCGGCCATCACCTGCCCGACGCCGGTCAGCGTCACGGTGCCCACGATGACGCCGGCGGTGGCGGTGGCCAGCGCGATGCCGATCATGTTGCGCGCCCCGTCGATCATGCCCTGCACCAGATCCGTCACACCGGCCCGGAACGCGGCGGCGGTATCGCTGGCGCCGCGGAACATCGCCTTGATCGGGCGCTGCGTCAGCAGGATGGCGAACAGCAGGAACGAGGCCCAGAATGCCGATAGGCCGGGCGATTTCTGTTCGATCATCAGGAAATAGACCAGCACCACGATGGGCAGCAGATAATAGAGCCCGGACTTGTAGATCTTGGCGACCTCGGGCAGTTCGACCTGCGGCGCGTCCGGGTCGTCGGCCTCGAGGTCGGGCACCTGCGCGGCCAGCCACAACAGCGCCAGGTAGGCCACGAGGATCAGCAGCGACAGCACCCAGCCGGCGCCCTCGGGCACCATCGCGGTGATCCAGCGCACCGGGTATTGCACGCCATAGCAAAGGGCGGCGAACCCGGCAAAGAACAGCGCCATGCCGCCGACGGTGCGCCCCAGGCTCACCACACGGTTGCCGAGCGTCGGCATGTTCAGCTTCACCGCCTCGAGATGCACGATATAGACCAGCGCGATGTAGGAGATGATCGCCGGCAGGAAGGCGTGGGTGATGACCTCGACATAGGAGATGCCCACATATTCGACCATCAGGAAGGCGGCCGCCCCCATGACCGGAGGCATGATCTGGCCGTTGACCGAACTTGCCACCTCGACCGCGCCGGCCTTTTCGGATGAGAAGCCCACCCGCTTCATCAACGGGATGGTGAAGGTGCCGGTGGTCACGACATTGGCGATGGACGAACCCGAGATCAGGCCGGTGGCGGCCGAGCCCACCACCGCGGCCTTGGCCGGGCCGCCGCGCAGATGCCCCAGCGCGCCGAAGGCCATCTTGATGAAGTAGTTGCCCGCGCCCGCCTTTTCCAGCAGCGCGCCGAACAGCACGAAGAGAAAGACGAACTTGGTCGAAACCCCAAGCGCGATGCCGAACACCCCTTCGGAGGTGATCCACATGTGGCTCATCGCCTTCTTCAGGCTGGCCCCCTTCCAGCGGATAACCTCGGGCACGACCTCGGAGGCGCCGAAGAACACATATAGCAGGAAGATCGTGGCAATGATCGCCATCGCCGGGCCGAGCGCGCGGCGCGCCGCCTCGAACAGCAGGATGAGGCCGACCAGCGCCACCCATTTGTCGGTGTCGTCGGCCAGACCGCCGGAATCCACGATCTTGTCGTAGAAGAAATAGCCGTACATGGCGATGAAGGCGCCGACCAGCGCCATCACCCAGTCCTGCACCGGAACCCGGTCGCGCGGGCTCGAGGCCAGCGCCGGATAGGCCATGAAGGCCAGGAACATGGCAAAGGCCAAATGGATCTGGCGCGAATTGTTGACGATGTCGCCGGGCAGCACGATGTTGGAGATCGGCGAGGCCAGCACGACCTGGAACAGCGACCAGACGAAGGCGATGACCGCAAGCATGGTGCCGACCGGCCCCACCGGGTTGCGGCCGCCGGCGTCCGACGATGCCACCAGTTCCTGAAGTTCGTCCTCGCTGAGCTGGCGGCCCCTGGCCTCTTTCTCTGTCATCGCGTTCGCTCCCTGTCCGGCGCGGCGACAAGACCGCCCGCCTGGCTGTCGGATCAATTGCGGCCGGCCGTCATTGTTCGCGGTCGGTCCGGGTGGGTCCGGGCGCGGCGCGGGGCCGCGCCCGGACCGGGCTTGGTTGCCGGATCAGCTGATCCAGCCGCGTTCGCGATAGTATTTCTCGGCCCCCGGATGCAGCGGCGCCGAAAGACTGTTCTTGATCATGTTGGCCTCGGTCAGGTTGGCAAAGGCCGGGTGCAGGTTCTTGAAGTCGTCGAAATTCTCGAACACCGCCTTGACGAACTGATAGACCACCTCGTCAGGCACCTCGGCGCGGGTCACGACCGTGGCGCCGACGCCGAAGGTCGTCACATCCTCGTCGGTTCCGCGATACATGCCGCCGGGGATCGTGGCCGGGGCATAATAGGGATTGTCGGCGATCAGCTTGTCGATCTCCGGCCCGGTCACGTTGACGAGCACCGAATCGCACGCGGTCGTGGCTTCCTGGATCGACCCCGACGGATGGCCGACGGTGTAGATCATCGCGTCGATCTGGTTGTCGCACAGCGCCGCCGCCTGTTCGGCGGGCTTGAGTTCGGAGGCGAGCGCGAAGTCGTCGGTGGTCCAGCCCTTGGCCTCGAGCACGACATCCATGGTGCCGCGCTGGCCCGACCCCGGGTTGCCGATATTGACGCGCTTGCCCTTCAGATCGTCGAAGTTCTTGATCCCGGCATCGGCGCGGGCGACCACGGTGAAGGGTTCGGGATGCAGCGAGAACACCGCGCGCAGGTTTTCCATCGGCCCGGCATCGGCGAATTTCGAGGTGCCGTTATAGGCGTGATACTGCCAGTCGGACTGGGCGACGCCGAATTCAAGTTCGCCCTCGCGGATGGTGTTGATGTTGTAGACCGAACCGCCGGTGGATTCGACCGAACAGCGGATGCCGTGTTCCTTGCGGCCCTTGTTGACCAGCCGGCAGATGGCGCCACCGGCCGGATAATAGACGCCGGTCACGCCGCCGGTGCCGATGGTGATGAACTCCTCGGCCATCGCCACCGGTGCGGCCACCAGGGTCGCGGCCAGAACGGCCCCGCCGAGTTTCAGTTTGGCAAACATGTGCTTCTCCCTCTGTTTGTGATTGCGATCGGTCTGCCCGGCTGCTGCCGGATTTCCGGTACCTCGTTTCCGCCACTGGGTGGCGGACGGCCGAAAGTTGGTGGGCAAAACCCGGCGGCGTGGAGGCTGCCGTTGTCACGATCAACGCGCCCCCGATCCCCGGCCGTGGCAAATCCATGCACGAATCCAACTCCCTTATGCGCCATTCTTGATCCGTTTCGGGGCGAGTCAACCGCTAAAAGCCGATGGCGAACCGGCGCCGCCGGCAAATTCCGTCAACATCGCCGGCAAAGCGCGCGCGCGCCGAACCCGGTCATGCCCGTTCGGGCACCAGCACGGAAAGTTGCGATTCCGCGAAGGCGGCAAAGCTGAATTTCCAGTCCGCACCCGGCCAGCACAGGCGCATCTGGCCGCGCCAGGGCAGGTAGGCGGCGGTATAAAGCGTGCCGAACCCCGCCGCGAAGGCCGTCGAATAAAGCGGCGGCTTGAGGAACGCGCCGATGAAGCGCCGCTTGGTCTCGGTGTGCAGGGTCAGCCGTTGCAAAAGGAAACGCTCGCGTTCGACCGTGGCGGTGAACCGCGCGTGGCTGGACCATTCCACCCGTTCCTGATGGTTGGTCGCCACCGGCGCGCGCGTGATCACCGCCTCGCGGTCGGGCGCCAGATAGGCGGTGGCGAAATCGCGCGTACCATCCAGAACGGTGACGTTGTAGCTCATGTGGCAGGGAACGCGCGACAGCGCGGCGCAGGCCTCCTCCACCGTGCCGCAGGTTTGCAGCACATAGCGCAGGAGCAGCGGCACGCCGAAACCTTGGCCCACCTCGCGGCGGCCACCGAAGGTCAGCGACACCGCAAGCCCGGCGTCGTTCATGCCGTCGAGAACGCCCCAGAGCCCGTCGCTCGTGGCCATCACCTGCCGGCCGCCCCAGCGGCTGCGCAATACCGTGGCGTCAAACGCCCCCGGGTCGTAGTCGTAATTGCGCACCATGAGCGGTTCGTCGCCCTGCCAGATCGCCTGGCTGCATCCGGCAAGGTATTTCGGCGGGCACCAGAAGCTGAGAAACCGCGCCTGCGCATCGCCGCCCCCCGCCAGTTCGGCCAGTTCGTCGTAAAGGTCCAGAAGTTCGGGCATGAAACGGCGGATCGCGCGGCGGCATTCCAGATAGGTCGGGCGCGCCGACACGCCCTCGCTGGCCCACCATCTGCGATAGGCGGGCCAGTAGCCGCGGAACAGTCCGGCCAGTTTCGGCCCCGGGCTGTCCTCGGAGACGGACGTGAAGACCAGCGCCATTCGCGCCCCTCACATGATCTTGAAGGCCGGATCCTCGAACGCCTGCGCCGACGGCAGCGGGCGGGCGGAAAACGCCGACTTGATGCCGTGAATCCAGCGTTTGGCCTCTTCGGTCAGCTTGAACCCGTTGGTCATCGACCGGCCGCGCTTGACCAGAATGCCCAGATCGGCCCCTTCATAGCGGTAGTCCCCGGCATTCGAGATACGCAGGAAGAACGCCTCGTTGTCGCCCACGGCGCGGCGGTGATAGTCGAACCGGTCGAACACGACGCGGCCGTCTTCCAGCATCTTGTAGATGCCCGACTGCGGCGCATGGGTGACGATATCGACGTTGTCCAGGGTATGCTTGATGACCATCTGCGACCAGGAATCGATCATGTCGGGATCGGCCCAGCGGGCATTCAGTTCCTCGACATCGAGGCTGAAGGGCTTGCGCGAGAACTCGAGCAGGTGAAACAGGAACAGCGGCGCGTCGGCATGGGCGAAGGCGGCGTGGTTGGTCATGGACGAGGCGCCGGTGATGCGCGGGTTCAGTTCGCCCAGCCAGATATCGCCGGTCTTCTTGTCGATCAGGAAATCCAGCTCGAAATAGCCGCGATAGCCTTCCTTGCGCAGCTGCTCGCCGAACAGATAGGTCAGTTCGCGCGCCTTCTGGCGGGTCTTCGGCGGGAAGGCGGTGGAAAAGATCTCGTTGCCGCACCAGCCGCCGCGATAGGGGGTCAGTTCGGCAAACCCCACGAGTTCGGTCATCAGCGG
>JAGRMG010000008.1 GCA_020441385.1 Paracoccaceae bacterium | reverse complement strand
GGGATGCTGTACTATTATCTGCCCAAGCGGGCGAACCGGCCGATCTATTCCTACCGGCTGTCGATCCTGTCGTTCTGGGGCATCACGTTCTTCTATATCTGGGTCGGCTCGCACCATCTGCATTATACCGCGCTGCCCCATTGGGTGCAGACGCTGGGCATGTCCTTCTCCGTCATGCTGCTGGTGCCGAGCTGGGCCAGCGCGGGCAACGCGCTGATGACGCTGAACGGCGCCTGGCACAAGGTGCGCGAGGATGCGACGCTGCGCTTCATGTTCGTGGCTGCCGTGTTCTACGGACTTTCGACCTTCGAGGGGTCGTTCATGGCGATCCGGCCCGTCAATTCGCTGTCGCACTACACCGACTGGACGGTGGCGCATGTCCATGCCGGCGCGATGGGCTGGGTGGCGCTGATCACCTTCGGCGCGATCTATGCGGCCGTGCCGGTGATCTGGCGGCGCCAGACCATGTATTCTTGGCGTCTGGTCGAATGGCATTTCTGGCTCGCCCTGGCCGGAACGGTGATCTACGTCTTCGCGATGTGGAATTCGGGCATCGTGCAGGGGCTGATGTGGCGCACCTACAATGACGCCGGAACGCTGCAATATTCGTTCGTCGACACGCTTGTGGCGATGCATCCCTATTACATCGCCCGCGCCATCGGCGGATTGCTGTTCCTCACCGGTGCCGTGATCGGCAGCTACAACATCTGGATGACGATCCGCACGGTCGGCGATGAAGGCAAGGTGCGCGATCATCCCACGGAATCGGAAGCGGGCGAACCCGCTGTTCCCGCGGCGGAGTGATGCGATGATCCGGTGGCTCCAGAAACTCTACTACCCGATCCAGGCCGGCCACTACCGGCTCGAAAAGCACTCGATCGGGCTGACGCTCGCGATCATCTTTGCCGCCGGCATCGGCGGGTTCGTCGAGATCGCGCCGCTTTTCACCATCAAGGAAACGGTGGAGGATGCGCCGGACATGCGCACATACACGCCGCTGGAACAGGCCGGGCGCGACATCTATGTGCGCGAGGGCTGCTATCTCTGTCACAGCCAGATGATCCGCACGCTTGCCGACGAGGTCGACCGCTATGGCCCCTATTCGCTGGCGGTCGAAAGCAAGTACGACCACCCGATGCTGTGGGGCTCCAAGCGCACCGGACCCGACATCGCGCGGCTGGGCGGAAAATACTCCGACAGCTGGCATGTGGCACATCTGATCGACCCGCGCGCCGTGGTGCCGGAATCGGTGATGCCGCAATATGCCTTCCTCGCCGATACGCCGCTGGAAACCGCCAGCCTGCCGGCGCGGCTGGCGGCGCTGCGCGCGGTTGGTGTGCCCTATTCCGACGCGATGATCGAGAACGCCGAACGCGATGCCCTGGGGCAGGCCCGCCCCGACAGCGACGATGCCGAAGGCGTGGCCGAGCGTTACGGCGAGGCGACGCAGATTCGCCGCTTTGCCGGCCGCGCCGGGCCGGTGTCGGAAATGGATGCGCTGGTGGCCTATCTGCAGATCCTCGGCAAGCTGACCGATGTCGCCGCCCGGATGGAATCCGCGGCGATCGGGGCGGACATGGATGCGGACATGGATGCGGACATGGAGGCGGCGCAATGATGGGGCTTTCGCATGATACCGTGGTCGGCATCGCCAAGTCCTTCGGCCTGTTCTACCTGATCGCGCTGTCCATCGGCATATGCGTCTATGCCTTCTGGCCGCGCAACCGCGACCGGTTCAGGCATGCGAAATGCTCGATCCTGGACGACGAGGACGGCCCGTTGAGCCGGGAGGACCGGCCATGACCGTCAGGGACCGCGACCCGCTGACCGGGCATCATACCACGGGGCATGAATGGAACGGCATCACCGAGTTGAATACCCGCGTGCCGTTGGCGATCTGGTGGTTCATTCTGGTCACGCATGTCTATGCGCTGATCGTCTGGGTTCTGCTGCCGGCCTGGCCGGGCGTCACGGGCTATACCAAGGGCATTCTGGGTATCGACCAGCGCAGCCAGGTCGAGGAACGGGTTGCCGAGATGCGCGAGGCGCGCGCGCCCTGGCGGGCGCGCATGGTCGCGCTGACCGTCGATCAGATCCGCGCCGATCCGGCGCTGTCGGCGATCGTCGCAGAGACCGGGCCGGCGCTGTTTGGCGACAATTGCGCCGCCTGCCACGGCGCGCGCGGGCAGGGCGGGCCGGGCTATCCCAGCCTGGTGGACGATGCCTGGCTGTGGGGCGGCGATCCGGAAACGATTCAGGAAACCCTGCGGGTGGGCATCAATGCCGACCATCCCGACACCAGGTTCGCGCAGATGCTGGCCTTTGACGGCGTGCTGTCGCGCGACGAGATCCGCACCGTGGCCAATTACGTTCAGTCGCTTTCGGGGATGGAGAGCGACTCCGACCCGGACCGTCTGAGCGAGGGGCGAACCCTGTTCGAGGACAATTGCACCTCGTGCCACGGCGAGAACGCGACCGGCAGCACCGACATGGGCGCGCCGAACCTGACCGACGGTTTCTGGATTTACGGCGGTGACGACAAGACCCTGTTCGCCACCATTCTGCATGGCCGCCAGGGCTGGATGCCGGCATGGGAGGATCGCCTTGACGATGCCGACCGCAAGGTGCTGACCGTCTATCTGCAAGACCTGAAGGAGGAAGCGCGATGACCGTTCACGCCCGTTCCCGGTTCTGGACCCGCGGACGGCTGACGGGTGCCGTTCTGGCCGCGTCGGTCGTCGGCGTGTTCGCGGCCGCCAATGCCCACCTTGTCGCGGTTTCGGTTGCCAGCCAGCCCGGCTGCGTCGCCCACATCAAGACGCCAACCGGAGAGGCCGGCGCCTATCGCGCCGCGAAACCCTCATGCTGAGCGACCGGCCATCCCCGCCCGACGATCTGCCCCACGGCCCCGAGGGGCTGCCCAGAATCGTGCCCCCGCTGCCGCGCGACAACCCGCGTGCGCGTGCCCTGCCGCCGGATGCGGCGGTCGACTGGCTGCGCGCAGGCTGGCGCGACCTTTGGGTCAATCCGCTGCCCAGCCTGCTTTACGGGCTGGCGATGTTCGTGCTGTCCCTGGCCGTTGTCGCGGGCCTGTTCTATGTCGAACTCGACCATTTCCTGTTTCCGGCGCTGGCCGGGTTCATGGTGATCGGCCCGGTGTTCGCCAACGGCCTTTACGTCAAGAGCCGCAGGCTGGAACGCGGCAAGCGGACGCGGTTCTGGCAGATGATCTTCCTGAAACCGCGCTCGCGCTTTCAGGGGCTGTTCCTGGGGGTGATCCTGCTCATGCTGTTCATGCTCTGGATCCGGGCCGCCGTGCTGATCTATGCGCTGTTCTTCGGCGTGAGGCCGTTTCCCGGTACAGGCGAACTGCTGCCGATGCTGCTGTTCACGCCGACGGGCTGGGCGATCCTGCTGGTCGGCAGTGCCGTCGGTGCCCTGTTTGCCGCCTTCGCCTTTGCCGTCAGCGCCTTTTCCGTCCCGATGCTGCTGGAAGAGGAAACCGACGCCCTGTCGGCGATGGGCATCAGCATGGCGCTGGTGTGGAACAACCTGACCGTGATGTTGTACTGGGGGGCGATCGTGGTCGCGTTGTTCCTGGTTTCGGTCCTGACCGGTTTTCTGGGAATTATCGTGGTCTTTCCGCTGCTCGGTCACGCCACATGGCACGCCTATCGCGCCATACGGGTCGTTCCCGATGGCCAGGAACGGGTCTTCGTCGGGCCCGCATGACCCCCCGGGCGGGGTGACGCAGACCGCCGGAGCCAAGCGGTCCCGCCCGCCATCGGGATGGGGCGTGATCTACCGCCCCGGTCAGCCCGGAACGATATTGGCAAGATTGAGATTGGTGTGCGTCATGATCCCGTCCATCGTCAGGGCGCGCACGCTCTTGATATGCTTGATCGTCATGCCGCGCGCCTCTTTCACGTCGTTGCGTGCCAGCGCCTCGATCAGTTCGTCGTGCTCTGCGCGAAATTCGTCCGGACGTTCGCGCAGCACGAAGGCGAGATGCAGCATCCGGGTCATCTCGTCCAGGATCTCGGCGAAAAGCCGGGTCATGCGGTCGTTTCCCGAGGCGCGGGCGATCTCGAGGTGGAAGGCGTGGTTGGCCGCCACGAACCGCGCCTCGCTGGCCCGGTCGCCGGGGACATACCCGTCGGTGCAGCGGGCGTTGAGCGCGCAAAGCCGTTCGCGGTCCACGCGCCCGCAGGCGCCCTCGATGATG
>JAGRMG010000119.1 GCA_020441385.1 Paracoccaceae bacterium | reverse complement strand
TGACGCGTTTCATCGCGGGGTCGTAAAGCGGCTCCAGCGTGACCTCGCAGGGCACGCGCTCGGATGCGACCTCCAGTTCATAGCGCCCGCCCAGAACATAGTCCCGGTCCAGGCCATCGGGGTTGCGCACATAGCCCATGCCGATGGACCTGCCGATGCTGTGGCCGTATCCGGCCGAACTCAGCCAGCCCACGCGCCGGCCGTCGCGATAGATGGTTTCGCGCCCCGACAGGATCACCGAGGCATCGGCGGTGAAGGTGGCCAGCATCTTGTTCACCCCCGAAGCGCGCTGCGCGGCGACCGCCTCGCGGCCCCTGAAGGGCGTGTTCTTCCTCAGCTTGACGGCCCAGCCCAGCCCGGCCTCGTCCGGGGTATGGTCGGGGCCGATATCGGCCGCCCAGGCGCGATAGCCCTTTTCCAGCCGCAGCGTCTCGATGGCGCGGTATCCGGCGTTGCGCAGCCCGTGCGCCGCCCCTGCCCGGTGCAGCGCGCCATAGACGGTGGCGGCGTATTCCACCGGCAGGTGCAGCTCCCAGCCCAGTTCGCCGACATAGGTGATGCGCAGGGCGCGCACCGGGCAGCCGGCGATGCCGATGGTGCGCGCGGTGGCGAAGGGGAACGCGGCGTCGGACACATCCGCCCGCGTCACCGCGGCCAGGATGTCGCGCGCCTTCGGCCCCATGAGCGAGAGCGTGGACCAGGCCGAGGTCGCGTCGAACAGCTGGGCGTTCATGCCGTCGGGGATGTTGCGCGCGATCCAGTCGAAATCGTGCGTGGCGAAACCGGTGCCGGTGACGATATAGTATTCGTCCTCGGCGATGCGCACGGCGGTCAGGTCGCATTCGATGCCGCCGCGGTCGTTCAGCATCTGGGTATAGGTGATCCGGCCCACCGGCCCGGCCACGTCGTTGGCGGCGATCCAGCCGAGCGCGGCCTCGGCGTCGGGGCCCTTCAGCACGAACTTGGCGAACGAGGTCTGGTCGATCAGCACCGCCGCCTCGCGGGCGGCGCGGTGTTCGCGGCCCACCGCCGCGTGCCAGTTGGGGCGCTCGAACGTGTAGATGTCGCGCTGCTCTTCGCCCGCGCCCGTATCGGCGAACCAGTTGGGCCGTTCCCAGCCCAGTTTCTCGCCGAACACCGCGCCGTCGGCCTTCAGCGCATCGTAGAGCGGTGACTTGCGGCAGGGGCGTGCGCTGTCGTGTTCCTCGGACGGCCAGGCCATGGTGTAATGCTTGCCGTAGGCCTCGACGGTGCGGGTGCGGATCCAGTCGTCGTCGAAATGCGGGCGGCCGAAGCGGCGGATGTCCACCGGCCACAGATCGAAGGGCGGTTCGCCCTTGGCCACCCATTCGGCCAGCGCCATGCCGGCACCGCCGCCCGCGGCGATGCCGAAGGCGTTGAAGCCCGCCCCGACGAAGAAATTGCGCAGTTCGGGCGCCTCGCCAAGGATGAAGTTGCCGTCGGGCGTGAAGCTTTCCGGCCCGTTGGTCAGCTGCTTGATGCCGGCGCTCTGCAACGCCGGAACGCGGCCCAGCGACAGTTCCATGATCTGTTCGAAATGGTCGAAATCGCTGTCCAGCAGCGTGTAGTGAAAGCCGCGCGGGATGCCGCCCACGGCCCAGGGTTTCGGGTCGGGCTCGTAGCCGCCCATGACCAGCCCGCCGACCTCTTCCTTGTAGTAGGTCAGCCGGTCGGGATCGCGCAGGGTCGGCAGGCCGGGGCTCACGCCGTCGATGGGTTCGGTCAGCATGTATTGATGTTCCATCGACACCAGCGGCACGTTGACGCCCACCGCCCCGGCAAACGCGCGGGTCCACTGGCCGCAGCAGGCGATCACCACCGGCGTCTCGATGCGGCCGCGTTCGGTTTGCACGCCGCGGATGACGCCCTTGTCCACCTCGACCGACAGCACCTTGGTATCCTCGAAGATGCGCGCACCGCCCTTGCGGGCGCCGCGCGCCAGCGCCTGGGTGATGTCGGACGGGTTGGCCTGGCCGTCGGTGGGCAGGAAGGCGGCGCCGACCACGTCGTCGACCTGCATCAGCGGCCACAGATCCTGCGCCTCTTTCGCGCTGAGCAACTGCATGTCCAGCCCGAAGGAATGCGCCGTCGTGGCCTGGCGCTTGACCTCGGTCCAGCGTTCGGCGTTGCAGGCCAGGCGCAGCCCGCCGTTCATCTTCCAGCCGGTGGCGAGGCCGGTTTCCCGTTCGAGCCGGTCGTAAAGCCCCACCGAATAGCCCAGAAGCTGCGTGATGTTGGCGTTCGAGCGCAGCTGCCCGACCAGTCCGGCGGCGTGGAACGTCGTGCCCGAGGTCAGCTTCTTGCGTTCGAGCAGGACCACATCCCAGCCCAGCGAGGCGAGGTGATAGGCGGTCGAACAGCCGACGATGCCGCCGCCGACGATGACCGCCTGCGCGGTATTGGGAAAATCGCTCATGACGGTTCCTTCCGGTTCTGATAGCCGCGCAGCGCCCGGGCAAAGCGGTCGAGGTTCTCGGCGGTATAGGCGGCATAGTCGAAGTCGATCTCCGAGGTGATCTCGGAGACCATGCTCCACATGGTTTCGCGCAACAGGGAGGCGCATTTCATGGCGCCATAGCTTGCCATCAGCGCCGCGTCGGGGCTGGTGGCGAAGTAACGCTCCAGCATCAGGCGTTCGGCGCCGCCGCCCAGGCCGCAATTGGTGGCCAGCCCGCCGAGGTCGAACAGCGGCGAGTTGAAGCCGCCATATTCCCAGTCGATCAGCCACAGCCGCCCGTCGCCGCGCAGGATGTTGGCGGGCAGAAGATCGTTGTGGCCCAGCACCGGCGTCACCGGACCCACGGCGCGTTCCAGCGCCGCCGCGTCGTCCATCAGCGCGGGCAGCGCCGGGACATGGCGCGAGCCGCGTTCGGTCAGGAATCCGGCATAGTCGCGCAGGACGTGGAACACCCAGAAGCTCAGCACCGGGCCGCGCAGCGCCAGGGTCACGTCGTGGTGCGCGCGCGCGATCAGATCGACCGCGGCCAGCAGCGTCGCCTCGTCGTGCAGGTCGGATTCGGCCAGCGGCTCGGCCTCGACGAAATCCAGCACCAGGGCGCCGGGTTCGGCGTGGTGGACGGCGGGCGAGACGCCGGCCGCCGCCGCCGCGCGGCTGATCGCCAGTTCGTTGAAGCGCATCACGCCATGTTCGGGAATGTCCTCGCCCAGACGCACGACGTATTTCCGCCCGCCGTCGCTGAGCGTGAGGTTGACGTTGGTGATGCCGCCTTCCAGCGCCGCGATGTCGCGCGGGTCGCGCCAGCAGGGCAGGGCGCGCGCCCGCGCGATGGCCCGGTCCATCGCCGTCATTGCCCCACCCCCAGCCGTTGTTGCGAGGCGCGCGCCAGCGCGGTCAGGATGCGGTCGGATATGATCGCGATGAAGGCCACCGACAGCCCGGCGACGATGCCCTGCCCGGTATTGGCCTTGGTCAGCGCGATATAGACCTCCTGGCCCAGATCGCGGGTGCCCACCAGCGCGGTGATGACCAGCATCGAGATCGCCAGCATGATGGTCTGGTTGAGCCCCAGCAGCAGCGAGGGCGCGGCCAGCGGCAGCTTGATGCGCATCAGCAGCTGGCGTTCGGTGCAGCCCGACACGCGCCCCGCCTCGATCACCTCGGGTTCGATCGAGCGTATGCCATGCGCGGCATAGCGCACCGCCGGGGCCAGCGCATAGAGCACCACGGCGATCATCGCCGAGAAGTCGCCGACCCGGAACAGCATCACCACCGGGATCAGGTAGACGAAGCTGGGCAGCGTCTGGAGCGTGTCGATCATTGCCCCGATCACCGTGTTGGCCCGCGCGTTCTGCCCCGCCCAGATACCCAGCGGAATGCCGATGGCGCTGGCGATCAGCACCGAGACGGTGATCAGGTAGACGGTGATCATCGCCTTGGCCCACAGCCCGTTGGCGGCGATGAACAGCGTCATCAGCGCCGCCATCAGCGCCAGTTTCCAGCCGCCCGTGCGCCCCGCCGCCAATGCGATGGCGATGATGCCCCAGGCCCAGGGGATTCCGGTGAAGAACCGCTTGACCGGAAGCAGCAGCCAGGTCAGCAGCGCGGTCTTGATCGCCTCGAGCGTGTCGAAGAAGTTGACGTTGATCCATTCCATCGTTTCGGTCCAGAACGGGCCGGTGGTGATGGTCAGCTGTTCGGGATAAAGCCGGAATCCCGGGATGAAGACGCCCAGGGCCGTGGTCGCGGCCGTGAGGGCGGCGACGGATGCGAACAGCGGATGGCGCTGATGGAAGGGCAGCGCCGGATCGGGCCGGGCGCGCACCTTGCGCACGGCAAAGGCCTGGCTGACACGGTCGAGCGCGATGGCCATGACGACGATGGCAAGGCCCGCCTCGATCCCGCCGCCGATATCGAGCCGGCGCAGCGCCGTCAGCACGTCATAGCCCAGGCCCCCCGCGCCGATCATCGAGGCGATGATGACCATGTTCAGCGACAGCATGATGACCTGGTTGACCCCCACCATGAGCGAGGGCATGGCGGTGGGCACCAGTACCTTCCACAGCAGTTGCCGCCGCTTGCAGCCCATCATGCGCCCGGCCTCGATCACGTCTTCGGGCACGGAATGCAGCGCCACGGTCGAAACCCGCACCATGGGCGGCATGGCATAGATCACGGTCGCCACCAGCGCCGAGACCGGGCCGAAGCCGAACAGGAACAGGATCGGCACCAGATAGGCGAAAACCGGCACCGTCTGCATCAGATCGAGAAGCGGGCGCAACATGCGTTCGAACCACGGGTGCCGGTAGGACACGATGCCCAGGGCCAGCCCGCCCGCCACCCCGATGGGCACCGCGATCAGGACCGAGGCCAGCGTGACCATCGCGCTGGCCCATTGCCCGAACACGGCGAGATAGGCGAAACACACCGCCGCCAGCATCGCCAGCGCCCGGTTTTTCGCGTACCAGGCAAGTGCCGCGATGATCGCGATCACCGCGATCCAGCTGAGCGAGGGCGCCACTTCGACCGCCTGCTGGCCCTGGCCGAGCGCGAAGCCGTCGATCAGCAGGGCGCGCACCAGGTCGTAGGGCGCCTCGATCACCGCCGAGACAAAGCGCGTGAGGTCGCGGAACGTGAACAGGCCGAAGGTCGCGTCCTCGACCAGCCATGCCATGAAGGCGGAAATCCACTGATCCACCGGCACCGTCAGGCTGGCCGGAAAACGGATGATCCAGCGCGCATCCAGCGCCTTGTAGAGCTGGAACGACCAGGTCGAAAGCGCCCAGGTGATCGCGAACAGCCCCAGCCAGAACGGCCGCGACCCCCGGAACAGGCCCCCGAACCACGCCGGTTTCATCGCGCCTCGCGCCCCAGCATCACGTCGATGGCGGCGGCGACATCGACCGTGCCCACCGGCGCGCCGCTGTCGTCCAGCACCCTGAACGGGCGCGGGTCGGCATCGAGCGTGCGCACCGCGTCGGCCACGATCAGCGTGCCCGCCACCTCGCCGGCATAATCGCCCTCGGGCACGCCGGGCGACATGATGGTGCTGAGCCGCGTGACCTTGGCGCGGGGAATGTGGCGGGTGAATTCCTGGACGTAATCGGTCGCCGGGTTCAGCACCAGCTGTTCCGGCGTCGCGGTCTGCACGATGGCGCCGTCCTTCATCACGGCGATGCGGTCGGCAAGGCGGATCGCCTCGTCGAAATCGTGGGTGATGAACACGATGGTCTTGCGCAGCATGGATTGCAGGCGCATGAACTCGTCCTGCATCTCGCGCCGGATCAGCGGATCGAGCGCGCTGAAGGGTTCGTCGAGAAACCACAGGTCGGGCTCGGCCACCAGCGAACGCGCGATGCCGACGCGCTGCTGCTGGCCGCCCGAAAGCTGGCGCGGATAGTAGTCCTCGCGCCCCGAAAGGCCGACCAGGTCGATCATCTCGCGGGCGCGGTCCTCGCGGGTGCGGCGGGCCACGCCCTGCACCTCGAGCGGGAAGGCGGCGTTTTCCAGCACCGTCAGATGCGGCAGCAGCGCGAAATGCTGAAATACCATGCCCATCTTCTTGCGCCGCAGGTCGATCAGTTCGCGCGGCGAGATGCCCAGCAGGTCGCGGCCCTCGAAATTGATGGCGCCGGCGGTCGGTTCGATCAGCCGCGAAAGACAGCGCACCAGCGTGGACTTGCCCGACCCCGACAGCCCCATGATGACGAAGATCTCGCCCTCGTGAATGCGTACATCGGCGTCGCGCACCGCCCCGATCATGCCCGAGCCCTCGAAATCCGATTCAGAGGGGGCGCCGCCGTGGCGGTCGAGAAACCGCCGCGGGTCGGGGCCGTAGATCTTCCAGACGCCTCGGCAATCCAGTTTGACGGGACGCTGCATCGCTACCTCGGGATGTACTGGGATTCGGGGGTTCGCAAGGCAGGGCCGGGGCGTCGGTGCCACCCCGGCCTTCTGGTCACTTGATCCAGGCCGACCAAGTGTCCTTGTTGGCATCCATCCATTCGGCCACCACGTCGTCGATGCTCTGGCCGTCCAGATCGACCTTGCCGACCATGGCGCCCATTTCCGCGTTGGAGATGGTGAACGCCTTTATCGCCTCGGCCGCGCCGGGCCATTTGTCGGCGACACCCGCCCAGGCCACCTTCCAGATCGGCCCCGTCGGCTTGCCGCAATCATAGGCCATGTCCGGGTTGATGCCCCAGGACGGATCGTCATAGCATTCCGCCGTGTAGGGCGGGAATTCGACGAACGAGCCCTCGTATTTCGATGTCGACCAGTGCGGGCTGTAGATCCACAGCACGATCGGCGCCTTGCGCTGATAGGCCGATTCCAGTTCCGCGAACAGGGCGGCGTCGGTGCCGGCATGAACCACCTCGAAATCGAGCCCCAGCGATTCGACCCGTTCCTCGTCGAACCCGCCCCAGGTCACGGGACCGCCCAGATACCGCCCCAGCGGCGCGGTCTCGGGGGTCGAGAATTCCTGCGCGCAGTCGTTCAGCGCCTGCCAGTCGGGCAGGCCGGGGCAGACCTCTTCCATGTAGGCGGGGTACCACCATTCCTCGATCGCCTGCATTCCCGTGGGGCCGAGATTGACGACGTTGCCGGTGCCGGTGGCCTCGTCCATCGCCTCGCGGCCGGTGGTTTCCCAGATCTCCATCGCGACATGCAGATCGCCGGTCTTCAGCCCCGCGAACTGGGCGATATAGTCGGCCTGGACGTAATCCACGTTATAGCCGGCCTGCTTGAGAACCTCGCCCATGATCTTGGTGGTCACGATCTGGCCGGTCCAGTCATGGGTCGTCAGCTTGATCGGGTCGAGCGATTCGACCTCGGCCCATGCCGCGCCCGCGGCGAACGCGGACAGGACCGCGGTGGATATCAGAAACTTCGTTTTCATGGTTCAGCCTCCCAGCCAGTCTTGGTTTTGCGCTTGGTTTCAGCCGCGCCGGCCGCATCCGGGGCAGGGCGGGGGCGATGGCGCCCTGTCTTGATTTCGAGACACAGGTTTTGGCAAAAACCAACAAAAAGCAACATAAAACTTTCGATAATGTTGTGTTCCCGGGCAGAAACCTATGGCATTCCGTGCAGTTTGGTGCCTTACTTGGCCGAAACCGGATCAGAACGGCAAAGGCCGGCCCACGCAGATGGACATGCGTTCGAACCATCGCCAGCGCGAGATCGTCGAGCAGCTGCACCGCTCGGGCGGGTCGATGCGCATTCACGCCCTGGCCCGCGCGCTGAGCGTCACCGAAGAGACCGTGCGCCGCAACCTGCGCAGCCTCGCCGATGGCGGCGTCGTCGAGCGGATGCATGGCGGCGTGCGGCTGGTCGGGCCGGGCAGCACGGCCGAGCCCGACTTTCAGGCCCGGTTCCGCGAGAACCCGGCGGCCAAGCGGCGCATCGCCCGCCACGTCGCCGCGATGCTGCCCGACGAGGCCTCGCTGTTTCTCGATATCGGCAGCACCACGGCGCATATCGCCGACGCGCTGCGCGATCACCGCCGCCTGGTGGTGGTCACCAATTCGGTCTATGTCGCCTTCCGCCTGGCCAGCCGCAACGAAAACCGCGTGTTCATGGCCGGCGGAGAGCTGCGCGCCCATGACGGCGGCGCCTTCGGGGCGGACGCGATGGGGTTTGCGGCCAATTTCAACACCGATTTCGCGGTTCTGTCCTCGGCCGGGATCACCGCCAACGGGTTCGGCCTGTTCGATCTGGAAGAGGCGCAGTTTTCGCGGCTGATCATGAAACAGGCCGCGACCCGCATCATGGCGGCGGATTCCAGCAAGTTCGGCCGCGAGGCGCCGGTCGCCATCGGCGCGCCGGAACAGGTGGATTTCCTGATCTGCGACCGCGCCCCGCCGCCCGAAATCGCCGCGGCCGCGGCCCGGTGGGGCACCGAAATCCGAATCACGGAGCAGCAATGAGCATCGACACGATCCGCAACACGGCGATTGCCATCGCGCGATCGGCCGGAGAGGTGGCGATGGCGCATTTCCGCACGCCCCTGAAGATCGACGCCAAGGCCGACGAAAGCCCGGTGACGCGCGCCGATCGCGAAACCGAGGCGCATATCCGCGCCGCCCTGGGCCGCGAGTTTCCCGGCCACGGCATCCTGGGCGAGGAATACGGCATCAGCGGGTCGCTGGACGGCGATACCTGGGTGATCGACCCGATCGACGGCACCCGTTCGTTCATCACCGGCAATCCGCTGTTCGGGCTGCTGATGGCGTTTCTGTCCGGCGGCGCGCCGCGCCTGGGGCTGGTCCACATGCCGGCGCTGGGGGAAACCTATGTCGGCGGCCCGGGCCTCGGGGCGGCGCGCAACGGCGAGGCGATCCGCTGCCGGGATACGGCGTCGCTGTCGCGCGCGTCGGTCTATATCAACGAGGCCGAGCGGCTGCGCGCCATGGAAGGGCGGCTGTTCGACAGGTTGTGCGGCATCGGCCATACACGGCGGATGAGCTATGACTGCTATCCTTACGCGCTGCTGGCGTCGGGCCAGATCGACGCGGTGGTCGATTGCGGGCTTGAGCCTTACGACTATCTGCCGCTGGTCGGCCTGATCGAGGCCGCGGGCGGCATCATCACCGACTGGACGGGCGGGGCGCTTGGCCTGAATTCGGACGGGCGCGTCGCCGCGTCGGCGACCAAAGCCCTGCACGGGGCGCTGCTGGAGGTGCTGAAGGGCTGACCGGCGGCGTGCGCGCCGTCAGCCGGCCCGGACGGCGGCCACATGGCCGGGAAAGGCGGGGTCGTCCATCAGCGCCTTGCAGCGCTCGAACCGCGTCGTGGCATAGGCCCAGAAATCCTCGGCCGGGTTGGCGTCGGCGTGCTGGATCAGGCCCCAGAGCGTCCAGAGCAGATCGCACATCGCCTTGTAGATCACCACGCGCCCGGTTTCGGCGGCGTCCGGTTCGCGCCCGAAATAGCCGCGCAGCAATTCGGCCTCGGCTGCCGCGTCCATTCCCGCCTCGACCGAGAGGTCGCCCACGTCCCACAGGGGATCGTTCATGCCGGAATATTCCCAGTCGACGATCCACATGACCTTGCCGTCATCCAGGAAATTCTCGCACAGGGGGTCGCAATGGCAGGGCGCCAGCGGTGCGGGATTGGCCGCCAGCGCCGCCTTGACCGGTTCGGCGGCGCGAACGATGTCGTGATAGCCCTCGGGCAGCGTCACATCCTTGCCGCCCAGCAGGTCGAGATAGTCCTCGATCATCGAAAACAGCTCGAAGCGGAATTCGAAGGTCTCGCCGGAGCGGTGCAGCCGGGCCAGCGCCTGCCCGGCCCGTTCCGGGCTGCCGGGCCGCGCGGCGAACAGGTCGGGCGTCATGGTCACGATGCCGTCGATGGCGCGCGTGATCATCACGCCCCGCGCGGCATCGGCCCACAGCACCTCGGGCGACACCCCGGCCCGGTGCGCGGCGCGCGCATTGGCCAGTTCGACGGCGCGGTCGATATAGGTTTCGGTGCCCTCGCCGGGGATGCGCACGACGACCCTCTGCTGCCCGGTATCGACCATGTGCACCAGATTGGTCAGCCCGCCCAGCCGCGTCACCCGGCAGTTGTCGCGCGCCACGCCTTCGAATCCGGGCGCGTTGCGCAATGCGGCGAGAACGGTATCGGTGTGCTCGGACATGAGCCCTCCTTCAGGATTTCAGCCTTTGGTTCTCCGGGTCGTAAAGCGGGCCCTCGACGCGGGTCACGGGATGGCGTTCGCCGAATACCTCGATCTCGAAATCGTCCTCGCCCCAGTATTGGCGGTCGAGATACCCGTATACGATGGTCTGCCCGACGGTGTGGCCAAAGCCCGCCGAGGCGGCCAGCGACACCACCGCGCCATCCCTGAGGATGGTTTCGCCGCCGAACAGCG
Source organism: Paracoccaceae bacterium (assembly GCA_020441385.1). Taxonomy (GTDB): domain Bacteria; phylum Pseudomonadota; class Alphaproteobacteria; order Rhodobacterales; family Rhodobacteraceae; genus JAGRMG01. The sequence continues at coordinate 18,354 of JAGRMG010000119.1, read as the reverse complement.
GCAGGCGCGCGGGCGTGACGAAGGTGCAAAGCCGCCGCGCCGGGCCCTGCGCCTTCTGCGCCGACAGCGCGTCGCGGCCGATGAAGTCGCCGCCCGATTTCAGGTGCACGCGAAAGCCGAGGCCCGCCTCGATCGGCGTGTAGTCGGGCGAGATGTCGGCCGACCAGTAGAGATAGCCCTTTTCGAGCCGCAGCGAATCGATGGCGCGATAGCCGACATCGCGGATGCCGGCGCCTTCGCCGGCTTCGCGCAACAGGTGGTAGACATGGGCGCCGAATTCGGTGGGCACATGCAGTTCCCAGCCCAGTTCGCCGACGAAACCGATGCGCACCGCGCGCACCGGCGCGCAGCCGATGGTGATCTCGCGCGCCGTGGCGAAGGGGAAGGCGGCATTGGATACGTCCTCTTCGCAGACCGCGGCCAGAACCTCGCGCGCCCTGGGGCCGCAGAGGTTGATCACCGCCCGCGCCGATGTGACCTCGATCATATGCACCGAGCCGTCGCGCGGCATGTGCCGCCTTATCCAGTCGGCGTCATGGGTGCCGAAACCCGCCCCGGTGACGAGATAGAAGCGGTCCGCCGCCAGGCGGGTGATCGTCACGTCGGCCTCGATGCCGCCGCTTTCGTTGCACAGCTGCGCATAGATCACCGATCCGGCGGGGCGGTCCATGTTGCACGCCGCAAGCCGTTGCAGAAGCGCCAGCGCGCCCGGGCCCATGATCTCGAACTTGGCGAAACTGGTCTGGTCGATCAGCGCCGCGCCGCCGCGCACGGCCCGGTGTTCCTCGGCGGCATGGGCGTGCCAGCCCGGGTCGAGAAAGCCGAGCTGGTCGATGGCCTGCACGCCTTCGGGGGCGAACCACAGCGGCCGTTCCCAGCCGTTCTTGGAGCCGTAGACGGCGCCGCGATCCTTCAGGATCGCGTGCAGCGGCGACAGGCGCAGATCGCGCGCGCTTTCGTATTCCTGGCCCGGATAGCGCATCTTGTAGTGATAGGCGTAATGTTCGACGGCGCGCGGATACATGAAGGCGCGGGTGCCGTGATGGGGGCCGAAGCGGCGCACGTCCAGCGGCCACAGGTCGAGCCCGGGGCGGCCGCGGGTGATCCACTCCGCGATCATCTCGCCCGCGCCGCCGCCCGCGGCGATGCCGTAGAGGAACCCCGTGGCCAGCATCAGGTTGTCCAGCTCCGGCGCCCAGCCCATGACGAAATCGCCATCGGCCGAATAGGGGATCGGGCCGTTGATGACCTGCCTTATGCCGACCTCGTTCAGAACCGGCGTCACCTGTGCCGCCAGTTCGGCCAGCGGCGCGAACCGTTCCATGTTGTCGGGCAGAAGCTGGCGGGTGAAGTCGCCGGGAATGCCGCGATCGCCGAAGGGGCGGGTGTCGTCCTCGTACCCGCCCAGCACCAGCCGCCCGCCGGCGTCGGGCTTGTAATAGACCAGCCGTTCGGGATCGCGCAGCGTCGGCAGGGTGCGCACCAGGTCGGGGTCGGGCAGGGGTTCGGTCACGATATACTGGTGTTCGACCGCGCAGGCCGGAACCCTGAGGCCCAGCTTGGCGCCCAGTTCGCGGCTCCACATGCCGGCGGCCAGAACCACGGTTCCGGCCTCCCAGTCGCCGTCGGTTGTCATCACCCGCGCGATGCGGCCGTCGCGGATGTCGAAATCAGTGACCCGCACGTTCTGGCGGATCTGCGCGCCGTGCAGCCGCGCGCCGGCGGCCAGCGCCTGGCACAGCCCGGCCGGATCGACATGGCCGTCCGAGGGGATGAAGGCGGCGCCCGCAAGCCCGGTGGCGTCGATATAGGGAAACAGCTCCTTGGCCTCGGCGGCCGAGATCACCTCCATCGCAAGCCCGAAGCTGCGCGCCATCGTGGCCAGGCGTTTCGCCTCGAGCAGCCGTTCGGGCGTGGCGGCCAGCCGCAGGCTGCCGACCTTGCGCCAGTCGAATTCGAGCCCGGTTTCCGCGCCCAGCCGGTCATAGAGCGCCACCGAGCGTTGCAGCATCCGCGTGGTGTTGCGCGAGGATCGCAACTGCCCGACCAGCCCGGCGGCGTGCCAGGTCGCGCCTTCGGTCAGCGCGGATTTCTCCAGCAGCACGACATCGGATTCGCCGTTTCGCGCCAGATGATAGGCGGTGGCGCAGCCGATGATGCCGCCACCGATGATCAGATGCCGCGCGCTGTGGGTGGTCATCGCGGTCGTCCCCCGGGAAATTGCCACTGGCCGTTTCCGGCAGACTGACAGAAACCCAACATTTTGCAAAAAGAAATGTTGCTAAATGTGGGTTTTCGCGCGGCTAGGCGCGTGCAATGTGGCTTTATGCCGTCATTTCCCGTGTCCGGCCCGGTCGGCGAGCCGCGACGAAGCTCCGGTCAGTCCAGGGAAATCCGGCCCTTGCGGTCGTGGATGATGGCATCGACCTCGATTTCCACCATCAGGCCGGGGGTCGTGAGGCCGGCCTCGACCCCGGTCAGGACCGGTTCGATGCCCTCGAACACCTCGCCGTGCCGGCGGATGAACCCGCCTGCGTCGCGCATGTCGGTCACGAAGGCGCGGGTTCTGACCACATGGCGCATCTTGGCGCCGGCCTCTTTCAGCAGATCCTCGATCTTGTCGAAGATGAAGACCGTCTGTTCGTAGATGTCGAAGGGGGCATAGATCTTGCCGTTGGACTGCATCGAGGTCAGCCCGGCGACGAACACGAACGGGCCGACCCGCTTGACGCGGCTGTAGGATCCGGCTTTTTCGAACCGTCCGCCGCCTGATATGGTTTTTATCGTCATGTGAAGTGCCAATGCCTTTCATGTTGATGGGCGCGTTGAAGTGCTAGCGGGCGCGCGCCCTGTCGTCGCGCCGGTCCGCGATGCGGTAAAGCTGATGCGCGAAGGGCAGGAACCACGGCGTCTTTCGATACCAGAACCGGGTTTCCAGCGTGGTTTCGGTAAACGCCGTCTCGCCGGCCGGATCGCCCATCATCAGCAGCGCCGCCTTGTGCCCGAGATAGGGCGCCATGGCGTTGCCGCTGCCGGAATAGCCCATCGCGTGCCAGATGCCGTCCAGCCGGCCGATATGGGGCATGAACGAAAAGGTGAACCCGGTGTGGCCGGTCCAGCTGTGGCTGAGTTTCAGCGTTCTCGTTTGTGGAAAAATTTCTCCGAGCAGCCCGTGCAGCACCCGGGCCGAGCGCGCGAGCGATACCCTGTTCATGGCCGCCCGCCCGCCCAGCACCAGCCGCCTGCCGTCCGGCGACAGCCGGAAATAGCAATGCCGGTTGCGGGTTTCCACGCACATGCGCCGCCCCGGCATCAGGTCGTCGGCCATGCCTTCGGGCAGTTCCTCGGTCGCGATCAGAAAGCTCGACACCGGGATCATGCGGCGTTTCAGTTTCGCGAAATCCGGCGTGGTATAGCCGTTCGTGGCCATCAGAACCGCCGCGGCGCGGATCTCGCCCCTGGCCGTGGCGACGGCAAAGCCCGACCCCGCGGGGCGGACATCGCGCACCGCGGTGTGCCCGAACAGGCGCGCCCCGGCCCGCTCGGCGGCCAGCGCCATGCCCATCATGTACTTGCCCGGATGCAGGCCGCCATGATCGTGCAGCAGCATGCCGCCGCTGTAGAGGTCCGACCCGATCTCGGCGCGCTGGGCTTCGGGGGGCACCATGTCGATATTGACGGCGACCAGCTTTCGCAGATCGTCGAGGCTGCGTGCGGTCGCGTCGTATTCCGCGCGGTTCCACTGGCCGCGAAACCGGCCGTACCGGTGATAGTCGCAGTCGATGCCTTCGTCGCGGATGCGCGAAACCGCGAATTCGAGCGAGTCGACATGGGATTCGACCAGCAGGCGATGGGCCGTCTGCGCGCCGTATTTTTCCACCATCTGTTGGTGCGACAGCCGATAGCCGCCGCCGATCATGCCGCCGTTGCGCGTGCTCGCCCCCCAGCCCGGGCGCTGCGCGTCAAGGGCGACCACGTCCTTGCCGGCCCTGGCAAGCGTCAGCGCCGCCGAACAACCCGTCAGCCCCGCCCCCACGATGACGACATCGCATTGGGCGGGCAGCGCGGCGGGCGGATCGCCGCGCCGGTCCCCGAACGGCGCGGCGTTTTCCCACCAGTAGGGAGCGGTTTTCATCATCGTCCTGTCAGTCCCCGCCATCCGGGCCGCACCGGGCGCTATCTGGCAATGTTCATGACCTGGATCTGGGTGTATTCGTCAAGACCCTCCTGGGATTGCTCGACGCCCAGCCCCGAGGATTTGAAGCCCGCCATGGGGATGTGCGGGCCGATATTGACGCACTGGTTGACCCAGACCGTGCCGCTCTGGATTTTCGAGGCGATCTTCTTGGCCTTGGCGGCGTCCCCGGACCAGACCGACGCGCCAAGCCCGTAATCCAGACCGTTGGCCTTTCTGGTGACGGATTTGACGCTGGAGAACCTGATTACCGGCAGGATCGGGCCGAACTGTTCCTGATCGACGATATCGTCGCCATCCTTGACGTCGCGCACGATCACCGGATTGACGAAATAGCCCTTCCGGTTCTTCACCACGCCGCCGCACAGCACCGTTCCGTCCTTCCTGGCGCTCTTGATCAGCGCCTTGACCTTCTTGTACTGCGCCTTGTTCTGGATCGGACCCATGTCCGCGCCCTGATGCATGCCGTCATCGACCACGGTCTGTTTCGCCCGCCTGGCCAGTTCGTCGCAGAATTCGTCATAGATGTCCTTGTGGACATAGACCCGCTTGACCGCCATGCAGACCTGCCCGGCATTCATGAAGGCGCCGTTGAATATCTTGGCGGCGGTGTCCTTCACGTCCACGTCGGGCAGGATGATGGCCGGATCGTTGCCGCCCAGTTCGAGCGTCAGGCGCTTGATGGTGCCCGCCGCGGAGGCCATGATCTTCTTGCCGGTCTCGGTCGAGCCGGTAAAGCTGATCTTGGCGACATCGGGGTGACGGGTCAGCGCCGCGCCGAGGTCGTTTTCGTCCGTGACCACGTTGATGACGCCGGCGGGCACGAAATCGTTGCACAGTTCCAGCAGCTTCAGGATGGTCAGCGGCGTTGTCGGGGCGGGCTTGAGGACGATGGTGTTGCCGGCCACCAGCGCCGGGCCGATCTTCCAGAACGGCACCAGCACGGGAAAGTTCCAGGGGCAGATGCCCGCGACCACGCCCAGCGGCACGCGGCGCACCTCGATCTGGAAGGCGTCGTCGTCCTGCACCGTCCGGCCGGTGGGCTGAAGCGTCGCGTAATGGCGCAGGAAGCCTTCGGTCCAGGCCATTTCGCCCATGGATTCGGGCAGCGGCTTGCCCTGTTCCTTGGTCATCAGCCGGGCCAGCATCTCGGCGTTGCCGGCAATCGCATCGGCGATTTTCCCGACGATCTTCTGGCGGTCTTCCAGCGGTGTGGCGGCCCAGTCGGGGAATGCCGCCTTTGCCGCGGCGACGGCGTTGTCGATGTCCTTTTCCGTGCCCTTGGGCACCCTCGCAAAAACCTTTTCATCGGCGGGGTTGATCACGTCGATGGTCTTGCCCTTGCTGTCCTTTCCGACGAGCTTGCCGCCGATCAGCATTTTCTGAAACATGTCTCTCTCCTGTTGGTGCCGGCACGGGCCGGCGCGGCCATTTCTCAGGCCTTGCGCGCGGTATTCCAGTCGAACGGGCGGTCGATTCCGGCCATCTTGACGCCGGTGAAGGCCGACGCCTCGAAGGACAGCGCCCGCAGATCCTCGGTTTCCAGATTGTGCACCGAGGACTTGCCGCAGGCCTTGGCCAGCGCGGTGATCTCCATCGTCATGGCGGTCAGGAACCGCGCCACGCGCTCGGCGCCGGCGGCGACGCTCATGCGCTTTTCAAGTTCCGCGTCCTGGGTGGCGATGCCCACCGGGCACAGGCCGGTGTGGCAGTGATGGCAGGCCCCCGGGCTGGTTCCCAGCTTCTGGTAGTCCTCGAGATATTGCGGCGAGTTGCAGCCAAGCGCGATCATCGCGGCATTGCCGATCATCACCGCGTCGGCGCCAAGCGCCAGCGCCTTGGCGACATCGGTGCCGGTGCGGATGCCGCCGGCCGCGACCAGCGTCACCTTGCCCGACATGCCGGCCTCGTCCAGCGCCTCGCGGGCCGCCGGGATCGCCGACATGGTCGGGATGCCGGTATGGTTGAGAAGCATTTCCGGCGATGCCCCGGTGCCGCCCTCGGCGCCGTCGACCACCACCACGTCGGCGCCCGCCTTGGCGGCGACCGCCACGTCATAGCGCGGTCGGGTGGCGCCCATCTTGATGAAGATCGGCACCTGGTAGTTGGTGGCGATGCGCAGTTCCTCGATCTTGACGGCGAGGTCGTCGGCGCCCAGCCAGTCGGGGTGGCGGATGGTCGAGCGCTGATCGACGCCCTCGGGCAGGGTGCGCATCCGCGAAATCCGCGGGCTGACCTTCATGCCCAGCAGAAGCCCGCCGGTGCCCGGCTTGGCGCCCTGTCCGACCACCAGTTCGAGCCCGTTGGCGCGGCGCAGGTGGTCGAGATCGAGACCGTAGCGCGCCGGGCTCATCTGATAGACCAGGGTTTTCGACGCGGCGCGTTCTTCCTCGAGCATGCCGCCTTCGCCGGTGCAGGTCATGGTGCCCGCCTTGGAGGCGCCGTGACCGAGCGCCTCTTTCGCGTTGGCCGACAGCGCGCCGAACGACATCGAGGCGATGTAGATCGGAATATCGAGTTCGATCGGCTTTTCGACCAGCCCGCGGCCGCCGCCCAGAACCGTCCTGGTCTCGCATTTCTCGCGATAGCCTTCCAGCGGCAGGCGCGTCATCGTCGCCGGCACGAAGGTCAGGTCGTCGAATGTCGGCAGCCGCTTGTTGAAGGAGTTCCAGCCGCGCACCTGATAGCGGCCGAGCTGGGCCAGCGCATGCACTTCCGATATCGCCTCGGGGGTCCAGCGGGTCGATCCGCCCCTGTCGTAGGAGGCGGGAACCCCGGCCGGGCGGCCCTCTATCGCGGCCTCGCCGAAGGCAACCTGTTCCTCGGTCGCCTCCTCGAACGGATAGACGTAGGGGGGTTTTATATCATCAGCCATGCTTTTGCGTCCCTGCTTTCGAAATACCAAAGGCGCTGACCGGCGATGATGCGGCGCCAGTCGCGCGATGTGTCCTTGAGGCCGAGCGGATCGAGAATGGCATCCACCTCGGCCACCTGTTCGGCGGTCGGTTCGGTGACGACGGCATCGACGCCGAGATCCTCGACATCGCCCGTCACCCAGACCTCGCCTTCCCAGAGCGCATCGGCGCAGCTGCCGCCGGCGCCGCCAAGCGCGATGATCCTGCCGCCATGTGCCATGAAACCCGACTGATAGCCGATCTTGCCCTCGACGACGATGTTGCCGCCCTTCATCGCGACGCCGCATCGAGGCCCGCAATCGCCCTTGACGTGGATGGTGCCGCCCAGCATCGCGGCGCCCACCGACATGCCGGCATAGCCGCCGACGGTGACATGGCCATCGCTCATCGCCTCGCCGCAGCCCCATCCGGCGTTGCGCTCGATCTCGATGCGCGCGCCGGTGTTCAGGCCGCCGCAGTAATAGCCGACCGAGCCTTCGAACCTGACCTTGCAGCCCGCCGGCAGACCGACGCCCAGGTTGTGGCGCGACAGCGTGTTGGTGACGAGGATCGACTTGCCGGCATTGGCCGCCGCGAGCATTTCCATGTGCACCTCGCGCACCGGACGCTTGCCGACCTCTATCACGACCTCGTTGGTGACAATCTCGTTCATGCCGCTGCCCTCCGGTTGCCGACGCCCCAGATGCCCTGCTGGCCCGGCCCGTCATAGTTGAGAATCGCGATGTGGTCGTCTTCGAAGACCCGGCGCACCGCCTGTTCCTCGGTGGCTGCCGCGATCTCGCCGTTCTGGTTGACGACGACCAGCGGCTTCATGGCGAACCGGTCCTTGGCAAAGCCGATCATGTCGGGCGTCGAGATCATGAAGGTGAAGACGCCGTCGATTTCCCGGATCGAGCGGGCCAGCGCCTGTTCCATGCTCAGACCTTCCTTCATCCGGTCCGACACCCAGACGGCGATCAGTTCGCTGTCGTTATAGGTCAGGAACCGGTAGCCCTTGTGTTCGAGCCGGTTGCGCCAGGAATAGTAGTCGGTGATCTGGCCGTTGTGCACGATGGCGACATCCGCGAACGGGCGGGCCCAGAACGGGTGGCTGGCGTTGGGCCGCACGTCGGATTCGGTGGCCAGCCGGGCATGGCCCAGGCCATGCGTGCCGATCATGTCGCGCACGCCATGCTTGTCGGCGACCTCGTAGGCGCCGCCGGTATCCTTGATGATTTCCAGCGACCGCCCGACCGACAGCATTTCCAGCCGCGTGCAGATCTCGTCGGCGTCCGCCGTCCAGCGCGCCAGATCGTCGGGGTCGGTGATCGTCATGCGCACCGAATAATGGCTGGTGCGCGCGTCGTCCCAGACCGGGTCGTCGATGAAGTCGCCGCCATGCTCTCTCAGGATGGCGCGGAACTCTTCGAGATCGCGCGAGAGCGTGTCGCGCTCGAAGCCCATGGCCCGGACGACATAGCCGCTTTCGCGCGGCACACCGTAGATGGCAAACCCGGTCGAATCCGCGCCCCGGTGTTCCTGCGCGTCCATCAGTTCGACCAGATCGCGCCCGACCTGACCCGGCGCGTTCAGTATTCTACCAGCAATTCCGCACATGGCGTCCCTTTCGAAATGACCTCGTATACCGTATACAGTATTTGCCACGATTCAACCGCAAAGAAATCGCGCCGCCATATTCGTCTTTCCGGCATGACGTGAATGAGATAGCCAGCAGGCGCAGGAGGCCCCGATGCCCTTCAAACCACTGTCCCAGCCCCGCGTGCGCCTTGCCGATCAGGTCTATGACCAGATCATGCAGGCGATTCGCGACGGGTCGATCTCGCCCGATGACCGCATCGTCCAGGAAAAGCTGGCCGAGGTGTTCGAGATCAGCCGCACGCCGATTCGCGAGGCCCTGTTCCGGATGGAGCAGGAAGGCATCCTGGTCGTTGCCGGGCGCGGCGGCTTCCGGATCCGGCGCCTCGAACAGGACGAGATCGCCGAGCTTTACGGCGCCCGCGCCTCGATCGAGGGGTTCGCCGCGCGGCTTCTGGCCGAGACGGGCGGCCCCGAGACCTTCGATCGCCTGCGCAAGCAGATCGCGGCGGCCGAAGACCTGAAGGAAAACACCGTGCAGGCCTATTTCGACGCCAACATGTCGATTCACCGGGCCTTCGTGCAGGCCACCGGCAACCGCTTCCTGCTGGAATTCTTCGACAACATCTGGAACCGGGGGTCGTCGTTTACCCTGTTCGCCTCGATCCGCGGCGCGGACCTGTCGAAATCGCTGGGCGATCACCTGGGCCTGGTGGACGCGATCGAGACCGGCGACGGATCGGCGGCGGCCGAAAAGATGATCGCGCATATCTATGACGGCCAGACATTGCAGATGAAGGGCATGGACCTGACCTGAGGCGGCACCGGAAGGACGACGACATGTACGAACGCAACCATCTCGCCGCGTGCCTGCGCCGGGCCAGCATCGGGGCCGACGACGCGCCGTTCCTGCACGATCACCAGACCGGGGAGACGGTCACATATGGCGGGTTCTTCGCCAACGCCGAGAGAATGGCGGCGGTTCTTTCCGAGGCGGGCGTAACCCCCGGCGACCGGGTTGCGGTGCAGGCGCCCAAGACCCGGGCGATGCTTGAACTTTACGTCGGCACGGTCATGGCGGGGGGCGTCTTCCTGCCGCTGAACCCGGCCTATACCGGCAGCGAACTGCGCTATTTCCTGGAGGATGCCGAACCGCGCCTCTTGGTCTGCGATGCCGAAAGGCATGACGCGCTCGAACCGCTGGCGCGGCGGGCCGGGGTGGCCGGGATCCTGACCATCGCGGCCGACGAGACCGGCAGCCTGACCGAAAGGCGCGACGGCGCCGATCCGGGCTTTGCGGCGGTGGAGCGCGGCCCCGGCGATCTGGCGGCGATCCTTTACACCTCGGGCACCACGGGGCGGTCGAAGGGCGCGATGCTGACCCATCGCGCGCTGGCGTCGAATTCGCAGACCCTGAAGGATTACTGGCGCTTCGACCGCGGCGACGTGCTGATCCACGCCTTGCCGATCTTTCACACGCACGGGCTTTTCGTGGCCACCAACATCGCGCTGATGGCCGGGGCGTCCTGCATCTTCCTGGCCGGGTTTCGCGCCGAAACCGTCCTTGACTGCATGCCCCGGGCCAGCGTTCTGATGGGTGTGCCCACGTTCTATGTGCGGCTTCTCGAACAGGAGGGGCTGGCGCGGGCCGCCGGCGGTATGCGGCTGTTCGTGTCGGGTTCGGCGCCGCTTTTGGCGGAAACCCACGACCGCTGGCGCAGGGTGACGGGCCACGCCATCCTGGAACGCTATGGCATGACCGAAACCAACATGAACACGTCCAACCCCTATGACGGCGAGCGCCGCGCCGGCACCGTCGGCTTCCCCTTGCCGGGGGTCGAACTCGTCGTGACCGACCCGGCGACCGGGGCGGAACTGGCCCAGGGCGAGATCGGGGTGCTGGAAGTGCGCGGGCCGAACGTGTTCGCCGGGTACTGGCGGATGCCCGGAAAGACCCGCGAAGAGCTGCGCGACAACGGTTTCTTCATCACCGGCGATCTGGGCCGGATCGACGAAGACGGCTATGTCCATATCGTCGGGCGCGGCAAGGATCTGATCATCACCGGCGGCTACAACGTCTATCCCAAGGAGGTCGAACTGCTGATCGACGACCTGCAGGGGGTGCGTGAAAGCGCCGTGATCGGCGTGCCCCATCCCGATCTGGGCGAAGCCGTGGTCGCCGTGGTGGTGCCCGAACCGGGCGCCGCGCCGACGCCCGAACAGGTCATGGCCGGAATCGAACCCGACCTGGCGCGGTTCAAGCAGCCCAGGCGCGTGTTCATCGTCGACGAACTGGTGCGCAACACCATGGGCAAGGTTCAGAAGAACGTGCTGCGCGAACGCTACCGCGCGGTGTTCGCCTGAGCACCCGCGGGGCCTTGTCTCAGATGTCGAAGGATACCCCCTGCGCCAGCGGCAGTTCGGTGGAATAGTTCACCGTGTTGGTCGCCCGGCGCATGTAGCCCTTCCACGCATCCGAACCGGATTCGCGCCCGCCCCCAGTCTCTTTCTCGCCGCCGAACGCGCCGCCGATTTCGGCGCCCGAGGTGCCGATATTGACGTTGGTGATGCCGCAATCGGACCCCGAGGCGCCGAGAAAGCGTTCGGCCTCGCGCATGTCCAGCGTGAAGATCGACGCCGACAGCCCGGCGGCCACGGCGTTGTGCATCGCGATGGCCTCGTCCAGGGTGTCGTATTTCATGACATAGAGGATCGGCGCGAAGGTTTCCTCGCAGACGATGCCTTCCTGCGCCGGCATCTCGGCCAGGGCGGGGCGCGCGTACCAGGCGTTGTCGTCGCTTGTCATGACGCGCTCGCCGCCGGTGATCTGCCCGCCAAGCGCCCTTGCCGCATCGAGCGCCGATTGCATCGCGTCAAAGGCGTGTTTGTCGATCAGCGGCCCCACCAGCACGTCGCTTTCAAGCGGGTTGCCGACCCCGACCGCGAGATAGGCCCGGCGCAGGGGTTCGACCACCTCGTCATAGATCGAGCGGTGCACGATCAGGCGGCGCATCGAGGTGCAGCGCTGGCCGGCGGTGCCCATGGCGCCGAAGGCGACGGCGCGCACGGTCATGCCGATATCGGCCGAGGGGCAGACGATGCCGGCGTTGTTGCCGCCCAGTTCGAGGATCGAACGGGCAAAGCGGGCGGCCAGTTTCGGCGCCACGGCGCGCCCCATGCGGGTCGAGCCGGTGGCCGAGAGCAGCGCCACATCCCGGTGTTCGACCAGGCATTCGCCCAGCTCGGGCCCGCCGACCAGCACCGAAACGAGGTTCTCGGGCGCGTCGCCGAACCGGTCCAGCGCGCGTTGCAGCACCGCCATCGTCGCCAGCGCGGTCAGCGGCGTCTTTTCGGAGGGCTTCCAGATCACCGGGTTGCCGCAGACCAGCGCCAGCGCGGCGTTCCACGAGAACACGGCGACGGGAAAGTTGAACGCGGTGATGACACCGACCACGCCCAGCGGATGCCATTGTTCCATCATCCGGTGGCCGGGGCGTTCGGTGGCGATGGTCAGCCCGTAAAGCTGGCGCGACTGGCCGACGGCAAAGTCGCAGATGTCGATCATCTCCTGCACCTCGCCGGCGCCTTCCGAGGGTATCTTGCCCACCTCCAGCGACACCAGCAGGCCCAGATCGTCCTTGGCGGCGCGCAGTTCCTCGCCGAACAGACGGATCAGTTCGCCGCGCCGCGGGGCGGGCACGTCGCGCCAGAGGCCGAATGCCTTGCGGGCGCGGGCGATGGTGTCTTCGGCATCGGCCGGGCCGTGCCGTTCGAGGCGCGCGATCTCGGTTCCGCTCAGCGGCGAGGTGACGGACAAATCGCCGCCGTTCAGGGATCGGGGCGCCACGCCCAGGCGGTTCAGAACGTCGCGGGTCTGGTCTGCTATGGTCATCCTGTCGGTCTCCGGCTATGGAAAATTCGCGTCGGGCCACGCCGCGCCGGGTCGAATCCGGCGCGGTGCGGCATGGCCCAGACTAGGCCAGGACCGGGTTTTGCCGAAATGTTCTTTCGGCAGGCTCAGATGCGGGTTCAGAATGAATGCGCATCCCCGCCATGCGCCTCGTCGCGCCCCGGGATCAGCGATTTCATCCAGTCCGCGAAGGCCTTCACGCCGGGCGAGGCGGTGGCGCTGCCGGTGACGATGTAATAGCTGTTGGCGGTCTGCATGCGCCGGTCGTCAAGCTGGATCAGCGCGCCTTCGGCCAGTTCCCGTTCGATCAGGTAGGACGGCAGCAGCGCCGCGCCCAGCCCGTGCACCGCCCCGGCGATGATCATGGTGAACTGGTCGAACACCTGACCGGCAAAGACCTCGCCCCGGCCCAGGCCGCAGGCGCCGAACCAGTCGCTCCAGGCGAAGGGGCGGGTTTCGAGATGCAGCAGCGGCGCGCGCGCCAGGGTTTCGGGGCCCTTGATGCCGTGGGTGCGGGCAAAGCCGGGCGCGGCGACGGCAAGAAGGGTTTCATCGCAAAGATGGCGCATCTGCGCGCCCGGCCAGTCGGGCTGGCCGAAATGGATCGCCATGTCAAAGCGTTCCTCGGCCAGGTCGAAGGGCGCCGTGCGCGCCGACAGGTTGATGCGGATGCCGGGATGGCGGCGGGCGAAATCGGGCAGCCGCGGAATCAGCCAGCGGCTGGCGAAGGTCGGCAGCACGCCGACCCGCAGCACGCCGCCCTGATCGCCGGCGGTCATGGCCCGGAACACGGTCTGGCGCAGGCGTTCGAGGTCGATCGCGAGCTGCCCGGCCAGATCGCGACCGGCCTTGTTCAGCACCACCCGCCGGCCGGCGCGGTGGAACAGATCGGTGCCGACGATGCGTTCCAGTTCGCGCACCTGGCGGCTGATCGCGCTCTGGCTCAGGTGCAGTTCCTCGCCCGCGAGCGTAAAGCTCTCGTGACGCGCCGCCGCTTCGAAGCTGCGCAGGATGGCATGGGAGGGCAGGTGGCGCCTTGGGGTCATGGCAACGGCTTTCCGGTCGGCCCGGGCGGGGCTGTTCATGCGTTCTAGTCATTTGAGTGCCCGGAATCCACGCTTAACCCGGGCGGGATTTGCGGCCAGATACGGGGGGCGGAGACGGGGGGCGGATGCGCCGCCCACGCCCCCTGGCGCGCGCGGGGTCTTGCGGGACGCGCGCCAAGCGGATCAACTGGGCGGGCTGGCGGGCCGCAGGCGGCCGAAGGAAAGGAAACAGGGAATGGACCGTGCCGACGTGGTTCACGACAATTTTCTGCGCCGGGTCGGCGCGGGCGACTTTCCCGCACCGGCCAGCGCGCGGCGCGCCGCCGATGCGGGGCTTTCCCCGGCGGCTCTTGCCGGCCTGTTTCTCGCCCAGGCGCAAAGCCGCCACCTCGACCGGCACGCGCGCAAGCTCCAGGCGCGCGGCCAGGCCTTCTATACCATCGGATCGTCGGGCCACGAGGGCAACGCCGCCGTCGCGGCGGCGCTGCGCCCGACCGATCCGGCATTCCTGCACTACCGCAGCGGTGCCTTCCAGATCGCCCGGGCGGGCCAGGTTCCGGGCCAGACGCCGGTCTGGGACATGGCGCTGAGTTTCGCCTCGTCGGCCGAAGACCCGATTTCGGGGGGGCGGCACAAGGTTCTCGGCTCCAAGGCGCTGAACATTCCGCCGCAGACCTCGACCATCGCCAGCCATCTGCCCAAGGCCGTCGGCGTCGCGCATTCGCTGGCCCTGGCGCGGCGCAACCCGCCCGAGCATCGCGAATGGCCCGACGATTCGGTGGTGCTGGCCAGTTTCGGCGATGCCTCGCTGAACCATTCCACCACCCAGGGCGCGCTGAACACCGCCGGCTGGACCGCCTGGCAGTCGGTGCCGCTGCCGCTGATCTTCCTCTGCGAGGACAACGGCATCGGCATTTCCACCAAGTCGCCGCGCGGGTGGGTCGCGGCCAACGCGATGCACCGCCCCGGCCTGCGCTATTTCGCCTGCAACGGCGTCGATGCGGTCGATACCTATGCCTGCGCCCGCGAGGTCGCCGGCTGGGTGCGCCGCCAGCGCAGGCCGGCGTTCCTGCACATGGGCTGCGTGCGCCTTTACGGCCATGCCGGCGCCGATGTGCAGACCGCCTATCTGTCGCGCGAGGAGGTCGAGGCCAACGAGGCCAACGATCCGCTTTTGCACAGCGCGCGGCGCCTGATCGAGGAGGGCGGGCTGAGCGCCGCGGAGGTTCTGGAAATCTACACCGACACCGATGCCCGCGTCGCCGCCGTCGCCGAGCAGGCGATCACCCGGCCCCGGCTGGCAAGCGCGTCCGAGGTGATGGCCCCCATCCTGCCCCCCGCCCGCAGGGTCGCCACCGGCAACGGCCCGGCGCCGGGCGTGCGCGAGGCCGCGTTCGGCGCCGCCGACATGCGCGCCGCGGGCGAACCCCAGCACATGGCGAAACTGATCAACTTCGCCATGACAGACCTGATGCTCGAAACCCCCGAGCTCGTGATGATGGGCGAGGACGTGGGCCGCAAGGGCGGGGTCTACGGCGTGACGCAGAAACTGCACGCCCGCTTCGGCCCGGCCCGCATGATCGACACGCTGCTGGACGAACAGTCGATCCTGGGGCTGGCCATCGGCATGGCGCAGAACGGGTTCGTGCCGATGCCCGAGATCCAGTTCCTGGCCTATCTGCACAATGCCGAGGACCAGCTGCGCGGCGAGGCGGCGACGCTGCCGTTCTTCTCGAACGGGCAATACGCCAACCCGATGGTGCTGCGCATTGCCGGGCTGGGCTATCAGCGCGGCTTTGGCGGGCATTTCCACAACGACAATTCGCTGGCGGTGCTGCGCGACATTCCGGGGCTGATGATCGCCTGCCCCTCGAACGGGCGCGACGCGGTGCTGATGCTGCGCGAGGCGGTGCGGCTGGCGCGCGAGGACCAGCGCCTGGTGGCGATGGTCGAGCCGATCGCGCTTTACATGACGCGCGACCTGCACGAGCCGGGCGACGGCGGCTGGATGCATCTCTATCCGCAGCCCGGCGACGCGGCGCCCATCGGCCCGGGCGATGTCGGCGTGACCGGCAGCGGCACCGATCTGGCCATCGTGACCTATGGCAACGGGGTGTACCTGTCGCGTCAGGCGCGGCGCGCGCTGCGCGACGACCACGGGCTGAACGCGCGCATCATCGACATGCGCTGGCTGGCGCCGCTGCCGGCCGAGGCGATCCTGGCGGCCGCCGCGGGCTGCGGCGCGGTTCTGGTGGTCGATGAATGCCGCCGCACCGGATCGCAAAGCGAGGCGCTGATGACGATGCTGGCCGAAAGCGGCATCGCCCGTTGCGCCCGCGTCACCGCCGAGGACAGTTTCATCGCCACCGGCCCGGCCTATGCCGCCACGCTGCCCTCGGCGGCGGGCATCGCGCGGGCGGCGCTGGCGCTGTGTTCGAAGGGGGGCGCGCGATGACCCGCAGGCGCGCCCTGGTGATCGCCCCCGGCCGGGGCACCTACAACAAGGAAGAGCTTGGCTATCTCGCGCGCCATCACGGCGCGCGGGGCGACATGCTGGCGCGCTTCGATGCGCTGCGCCGGCAGGCCGGGCAGGCGGGGGTAAGCGAACTGGACGGGGCCGGCAGGTTCGTCCTGTCGCGCTACAGCCGGGGCGACAATGCCTCGGCGCTGATCCATGCCTGCGCGGTGGCCGATTTCGACGCCATCGACCGCGATGCCTATGACATCGTCGCCGTGACCGGCAATTCCATGGGCTGGTACATCGCGCTGGCCTGCGGCGGGGCGCTGGACGAGGCCGGCGGCTTTGTGCTGACCAACACCATGGGCACGCTGATGCAGCAGGCGCTGATCGGCGGGCAGCTGATCTATCCCTTCGTCGATGCGGACTGGCGCGAGATTCCCGGCAAGCGCGACGAGATCCTGGCCCTGATCGAACGGACCGAGGGCCTCTTTCTGTCCATCATGCTGGGCGGCATGCTGGTGCTGGCCGGGCACGAGGCGGCGCTGGAGCAGGCCGCGCGCCAGTTGCCGCGCGTGCAGGACAGGTTCCCGATGCGGCTGGCCAATCATGCCGCGTTCCACACGCCGTTGCAGCGCCCGGTCTCGGATCGCGGCAAGGCGGCACTGGGCGCGGCGGTGTTCCGGTCGCCGGGCCTTGCGCTGATCGACGGGCGCGGGCGGATCTGGTGGCCGCACGCCACCGACACCGCCGCGCTTGGCGACTACACGCTGGGCCATCAGGTGGTCGCGCCCTACGATTTCACCGGCGCGGTGCGCACGGGGCTGCGCGAATTCGCCCCCGATGTCGTCATCGTGCTGGGGCCGGGGCGGACGCTGGGCGGGGCCGTGGCGCAATCGCTGATCGCCTGCGGCTGGCAGGGGCTGGAGGGCAAGGCCGATTTCCAGGCCCGCAACCGCGACCGGCCCATGGTCCTGTCGATGGGCGTGGACGGGCAGCGCGAGCAGGTGGTTTCGGGCTGAGAACGCGGCAGCCGCCTTGGGCCGAAGATCGGCCCGTTCCCTTCGGGTCAGGGGAAGCCTGATATTGCCAAATGGCACATAATGCACTATATAGTGCCATAAAGGAGAGTCCCATGTCGCTAATGCCGCTGGAAACCGGGGCGCAAGGTTTCGATTCCGGTCGGATCACCGACGCGGAAGGCGGCGCCATGTTGCGCGCCGTCCTCACGCTGTTCGGCAAATGGGACATCACCGATGAACAGGGCGCGACGCTTCTGGATCTGCCGCTGCGGACCTATCGGCGCTGGAAGGCCGGACAGCCCGGGCGGCTGGATCGCGATACAAGGGCGCGGCTGTCCAACATCCTCGGCATCCACAAGGCGCTGCGCATTCTGTTCAGCGAACCGCAGCGGGCCTATGGCTGGATCAAGGCGCCCAACAGCGCGTTCGCGGGCGAAACCGCGCTGGCGATCATGCTGCGGGGCGAACTGACCGATCTGATGCGCGTGCGCCGCTATCTCGACGCCGAGCGCGGCGCCTGGTGATCGCGCCCGCCGCCGTTCCCGTCACGCATCTGCACTGGCATGTCGGCGTCCGCATCATCCGCAGCGTTCATCCCCCGATCGACCTGTTCGAGGATATCGCGGACCCCGAAGACTGGCCGCTGCTGATCGCGGCCGAGCAGAAGACCAATCCGCGCCTGATGGAGAGTATCGGCAATCTCGATCTGATTGCGCCTTCGCGCCGGGTCGCGGGGCCGGGGGCAAGCTATCTGATGGCGCCGTTCACCCATACCAGCCCGGACCGCCCGAGCCGCTTTTCCGACGGCCGGCTGGGGGTGCTCTATGTCGCCGGCGATTTCGAGACGGCGGTGCATGAAACCATCCATCATCACGCGCGCTTCATGGCGGCGACGGCGCAGCCGCCGGGCTGGACCTCGCAGTTCCGCGAACTGGTGGTCGAGGTGGAGGCCGCGCTGCACGACATCCGGGGGCTGGGCGCCGCCGTCCGCGATCTGCTGGACCCGGACGACTACGCCGCCGCGCAGGGCTTCGGCGCGCGGCTCAGGGCGGCGGGCGGTCAGGGTATCGCCTATCCCAGCGTGCGCGCCGCGGGCGATTGCGTCGGGCTGTTCTTTCCCGATCTGGCGCGCAACCCGGTCCAGCGCCGGCACCTGGATTACCACTGGAACGGCACCTCGGTCGATCTGGTGCGCAACCAGGCGACCCGCGAGGTTTTCCGCGTGCTCTGATG
>JAGRMG010000007.1 GCA_020441385.1 Paracoccaceae bacterium | reverse complement strand
TTGCCCACGGGGGTCAGCGGCATGGTGTCGGAAATGCCGATGCGTTTGGGCAGGGCCAGGGGGTCGTCGATGCGCCCGCGCAGGAACTCGACCAGGGCGGACTCGTCCGCGCCGGCGCCCGGGCGCAGGGTGACGAAGGCCACCGGCAGTTCGCCGGCATAGGCGTCGGGCATGCCCACGGCGGCGGCGTTTTCCACCTCGTCATGCGCCAGCAGCGCGTCTTCGATCATCTGCGGGTCGATGTTGTGCGCGCCGCGGATGATGATGTCCTTCTTGCGCCCGGTCACGAACAGATGCCCGGCCTCGTCCAGCCGGCCCAGATCGCCGCTGACCAGCCAGCCGCCGGGCAGGAAGGTGCCGCCGTCGCGCGACGGGTCGGAATAGCCCGCCGAGACGTTCGGCCCGCGCAGGGCGACGATGCCGGTCTCTCCTACGGGCAGCGGCTTGCCCGGATCGGCCTCGCCGCCGGTCTCGCCGAGAATCGCAACCTCCGAGAACGGCAGCCGCAGCCCGCAGGACAGCGGGATGCGGGGGCCGTGCACCGGCTCGACCGCGATGGTGCCGGCGCATTCGGTCATGCCCAGGATGTTGCGCACCGCCTTGCCGGTCTTGCGTTCGCTGATCTCGGCCAGTTCGGTGGGCAGGGGCGAACCGCCCGTGAGCAGCCAGCGCAGCGACGAAATGTCGGCGTCTACCGGAACGCCGTTGATCGCCGCGAGGATGGTCGGCACCGCGCCGATGGCGGTGATGCGGTGGCGTTCCACCTGCTGCCAGATGGTTCCCACGAAACCCGTGTTGCGCATGCCCAGACGCCCCGGGATCAGCAGCGTGCCCCCCGCCGACAGCGTCGAAAGCCCGTAGACGAAGGCGCCCGCGACATGGAACAGCGGAAAGCCGTTGACCACCACGTCGCCCGGGCCCAGATCGTGCATCAGCGCGCAGGATCGCGCCACATGGGCCTCGTTCAGGCGCGAATGGCGCACCAGTTTCGGCGCCCCGGTGGTGCCGCCGGTGTGATACCAGGCCGCCAGCGCATGTTCGTCGCCCTCGGGCACCGGCGCCGCGCCGTCCCGGTGACGGGCCAGCATTTCCTCGAACACGCCGTCGGCGCCGGGGCTGGCGCCCTCGCCGTCGCAGGCCAGGATGGGCAGGTCCACGCCCGCACCGCGCAGGGCGGGGACGAGCGCGCTCCAATAGTCGATCTCGTCATTGACGCCGGTCACGACCAGCGCCGCCGCATCGGCGGCCTTCAGCAGGGCGGCGATATGGTCGGGTTTCAGCATAGGGTTGACGGGCGCGGCCGCGCCCGCGATCTGCGCCCCCCAAAGCGCCGCCTGCGCCGACGGCGTGTGCTGGGACAGGATCGCAACCGACCGGCCCGGCACGACGCCCAGGGAGCGGAACAGGCGTGCCGCCGCCATCACCTGCCCGGCCAGGTCGCGATAGGTCAGGACCACGTCGCGGCCCGGGTCGGCGGCATCGCGCAGGTACCGGATCGCCACGCCATCGCCGTGCCTTTCGGCGCCCCCGCGCAGGATGTCCCAGGGGCTGCGTTCGGGATAGACGGCCTGAAATCCGCGGGATTCGAGCGCCAGAATGTCCTCTTGGGTCCTGATCTTCACGGCTTCTCCCCCGGTTCCGGGCCGGCAAGCGCCTGGCGCAGGTTGGCGTCGATCCGCCCCAGCAGCCCCAGCAGCTGGTCGCGCTCGGCCTCGCTGAAGCCGCGCATCATCGCCGCCTCATGCGCGATCACGTCGCGTTCCAGCAGGGCGATCCGCTCCTCTCCCGCCTTGGTCAGGAACACCCGGCGCACGCGCTGGTCGTCGCTGGCGGGTTCGCGCCTGACCCAGCCCTCGCGCGTCAGCGCCACGAGAATCGGAACCAGGCTGGAACGGTCGAGAAAGATCGCCTCGGCCAGCCGTGTCTGGGCGATGCCGGGATTGGCCTGCACGATCTTGAGCAGACCGTAATAGCGCGGCGCCGTGCCGAAGCCCTGCACCTTCTTCTCGAAGCTCTTGTAGGCGGCGATCTGCAACAGCCGGATACGGTAGGACACCCGCGCCATCAGGTCGTCGGGTTCGATCACCTCATCGCGCGAATGCCGGACCTGGCCCATGGTCAGTGCATTCCCGAGGGCAGGAACAGCACCAGCGCCGGAAACGCGATCAGGATGACCAGCCGCAGCACATCGACACAGACGAAGGGCAGGACGCCGCGAAAGATGGTCGGCAGGCTGACCCGGCTGGCGATCGAGTTGATGACGAACACGTTCATCCCCACCGGCGGCGTGATCAGGCCCAGTTCCACCGTCATCACGATGATGACGCCGAACCAGATGGGATCGAAACCCAGTTCCAGGATCACCGGAAACACGATGGGCACCATCAGGATGATCATCGCCATGGCATCGAGGAAACAGCCCATGATCAGGAACATCGCCATGATCAGGACCAGCGTGCCGTATTTCCCCGCGCCC
This sequence comes from Paracoccaceae bacterium, assembly GCA_020441385.1. Lineage (GTDB taxonomy): Bacteria > Pseudomonadota > Alphaproteobacteria > Rhodobacterales > Rhodobacteraceae > JAGRMG01. Next base: position 21,130 of record JAGRMG010000007.1, on the reverse strand, counting down.
AGCCCCAGCAGGTATTGCGTCAGTTCCTGGGGCACCTGGGTCACGGCCAGGAAATAGCCGAACAGCGTCGCCCCGATCAGCACCACATAGATCGCGACCGAGGTGCGCAGCGCCTCGACCAGACTGTCCAGCAGCCCGGACACCGTGAGCCGCCCGCGCGCCAGCCCGATGATCGCGGTCAGGAAGGCGCCGGCGGCGGCGGCCTCGGTCGCGGTCACGATGCCCAGATAGATCGACACGATCACGGCGACGAACAGCAGCCCCACCGCCCACACCCCGCGCAGCGATGCCAGTGCCGCCCACAGGTCGAACCGGTCGCCGACTGGCAGGACGCGGGCATACCAGATGCGCACCGTCAGCATGTACATGATCACCGCCAGGATGCCGGGGACGATTCCGGCGATGAACAGCACGCCGATATCCTGTTCGGTGATGAAACCGTAGACCGCCAGCACCACCGACGGCGGAATCAGGATGCCCAGCGTGCCGCCCGCCGCGATGATGCCGGTGGCCGCATTGTCGGGATAGCCGGCATTGCGCATCTCGGGATAGGCGATCTTGGTCATGGTCGCCGCCGTGGCCACCGACGATCCGCAGATCGCCGCGAACCCGGCGCAGGCCCCGACCGAGGCCAGCCCCAGCCCGCCGCGCAGCCCCCCCAGCCAGGCGCGCCCGGCCCCGAACAGTTCCCTGGACATGCCCGAGTTGGTCGCCAGCACCCCCATCAGCACGAAGAACGGAATCAGCGTCAGGTTGAAATCGGTCATGGTGCTGATCGGCGACTGCGACAGCAGGTTCAGCGCCGGGCCGAACCCGACGACGGCCCCGAACCCGCCGATCCCCACCAGCCCCATGGCCACCCCGATCGGCACCCGCAGGATCATCAGCGCGAACAGGACGGCAAAGCCGCCGCCGGCGATCAGCCCGTTGCTCATTTCGGTTCGCCCGGTGTGTCCAGATGCGTTTCGATCCCGTCATATTCGCCCAGCCCCCGGCCGCGCGCCGCGATCAGCCAAAGGCGCAGGCCGGTGGTGAACAGCGCCGCCAGCATGCCCAGCCATATGGCGAGGAAGAACACCCAGTGCGGCAGCCGCAGATCCATCGTCACGTCGCCGCCCGAAACCGCGCTCTGCACCCGCTCGCCGATCTTCCAGCACAACAGCACGGTAAAGCCCAGCAGCACCGCCCAGGCAAAGGCGTTCATCACCCGGCGCAGCACCAGCGGCAGGCCGTGGGCCAGCAGATCGACCTTGATGTGGCTGCCGTGATAGCCGAGGCTGGCAAACCCCCAGGCGATGGCGATGCCCAGGATCAGCCGCGACAGATCGAACGCATCGGGCAGCGGCCGGGCGAAACCGTAGCGGCCGACCGCGGATAACACGATCAGCAGGGTGGCCACGCCCAGCATGACCCCGGCGACCCGTTCGATCACCAGGATGCCGCGCTCGACCGCCGGCCTGTGGTCTTGGAAGTCGGGCATACGCGCTGTCCCCGCGATGGCCGCGCGGGGCCGCGGCCCCGCGCGACGGAGATGTCAGTAGCGGGCGTCGTTGGCTTCCAGCGCCTTGATGTAGCCCTCGAGTATGGCATCGGGGTCGCCGCCCTTGGCCCTGACGTTCTCGCGCCATTCGCCGATCAGCGGTTCGGCCGCCTTGCGCCAGGCCGCGACCTCTTCCTCGGTCGGCACGTTCAGGGTCTGCTCGGGGTCGGCTTTCAGCTTGTCGCGCGCCGCCATGTCGTCCTCGAACCAGCCCTGCGACACCTTGGCCGACCATTCCGGCGTGCAATGGGCGTCGATCACCGCCTTGTTGGCATCCGACAGCGCGTCATAGCTGGCCGGGTTCATCACCAGCACCTGCGCCGACAGGTAGAACGGCATGTCCAGATGCTGCTGGACCTCGTCGGTCAGCTTGAAATCGTACATCGACCCCCAGGGAAACGTGACCGCCTCGGCGGTGCCGCGCGACAGCGCCTCGCGCACTTCCGGGGCGGGAACCTGCACCGGGCCGCCGCCCAGCAGGCTGACGAAGCGCGCCATGGTGGCATGGGCGGGCCGGATGTTCTTGCCCGCGATCTCTTCGGGCTTGGTGATCCTGGTCTTGGAATGCAGCGCGCCCGGCCCGTGCGGATGGATGAAGCAGACCTTGACGTCGCCCATTTCCTGGCTCGCACCGTATTCGGCGTACCATTCATGGATGGCCTTGGCGCCGGCAACCGAATCGTCGGCCATGAACGGCACTTCGGTCAGCCCGTAGATCGGAAAGCGCCCGGCGGTATAGCCCGGGTTGACCCAGGCGAAATCGACGATGCCCTGCTTGGCCATGTCATAGTGATCGGGCGCCTTGCCGAGTTGCTGGGCCGGAAAGATCTGGATCGCGATGCTGCCGCCCGAGGCGTCCTCGACCGCCTTCGCCCAGGGCTCGATCCCCTTCTTGGCCGGCGAGATGCCCGCCGGCACCCAATGCGACAGGCGCAGCGTGACATCCTGGGCCTGCCCGGCGACAGGGATCATCAGCGCCAGAACCGCGCCAAGCGCGATGTGATGTGTCTTCATGTTGTCTCCTCCCGATGCCGCGCCGCGCTTGCGGCGGCGCTTCGTATATTGATGGATATCAAACATACCCGGCACCGCAAGAGAATCCTTCGCGCCAGCGCAAGATCGCTCGGTCGCATCCCGCGCCTGCCTGGCGCAACCCATGCGGTGCCGCGACGGCAAGACCAACGGGCAGATGCGCGCGACGCGGAACCGCCGCCGATGCTTCGCGGGTTCGAATTGATCCCTGTCAACGACAGGCGCCCGCATTCGTGCAGATCATCCCGAAAACCCGATATGCGGACCAAATCGGATTTCAACAGGAGATCCCGCCATGCGATCAGGAACCGTCACCCTTGCCATGATGCTTTTCGCGGGCGCGCTTGCCGCCCTGCCGGCCCTCGGGCAGGAGCGCAAGAAACCCGATCTGGCGAAAATCACCGCGGCCTACCTGGCCTCGCCCCATGCCGACCGCACCGCCGAGGCGTTCCGCCACTGGGACGGCGAGGAGAACCGCGCCGTACCCGGCGAATGCGCGACCTGCCACACCAGCCGCGGCATCATCGACTATCTGGGCGCGGATCTGCGCGCCCTGAACGTGGTCGAGGCGCCGCAGCCGCTTGGCTCGACCGTGGATTGCGTGTCCTGCCACAACCCGCGCTCGATGGCGCTCGAAAGTGTCGTGTTTCCCTCGGGCGCGCGGCTCGACGGGCTCGGGCACGAGGCGATCTGTTCCACCTGCCACCAGGGCCGGGCCGCCGGCGCCGATGTCGACAAGGCCGTCGCCGGGCGCGAGGACGACGCGGTCGCGGGCGATCTGGCCTTCATCAACATCCACTACAAGGCCGCCGCGGCGACCCAGGCGGGCAGCACCGCCGCCGGAGGATACCAGTACCCTGGCAAGACCTATGCCGGGCGCTTCGACCATGTGAAGGACGCGCCCGCAACCTGCCTGAGCTGCCACAACCAGCACAGCCTCAAGCCGGCCGCGATCGCAACTTGCACCGAATGCCACAAGGGCGCGGCGCAATATGCCGACATCCGCAGCACGAAGCTGGACACCGATGGCGACGGCGACACGCACGAAGGCATCGCCGCCGAGATCGCCGCCCTGCACGCGCGGCTGGGCGAGGCGATCGGCGCCTATGGCCGCGAGGTCGCCGGCGTGCCCATCGTCTACGACGCCCATGCCTTCCCCTATTTCTTCGCCGATACCAACGGCGACGGCCTTGCCGGCAAGGACGAGGCGATCTTTCCCAACCGCTACCAGAGCTGGACCCCGCGCCTGCTCAGGGCGGCCTACAACTATCAGTTCGTGGCCAAGGACGGCGCCGCCTACATCCACAACCCGCACTATGCGATCCAGCTTTTGCACGACAGCCTGCAAAGCCTGGGCGGCAAGGTGGCGGTGGACCTGACCGGCCTCGCACGCCCCTGACGGCAGGGCACGGTCGAATGCGCCCGCCGGCGCGGTCAGCGCGCCCGCGCCGGCGGGCGGTCGTCGTCGGTTTCGACCGCCAGATCGCGCCGCGAGATGTAGCTGTAGAACATCGGCACCACGAACAGCGTGAACAGGGTGCCCACCATGATGCCCGAAAAGATCACCAGACCCATCGAGAACCGCGCCGCCGCCCCCGCGCCGCTGGCCAGGATGAGGGGCACGACCCCCAGCCCCATCGCCGCCGTGGTCATCAGGATCGGGCGCAGCCGGGTCTTGGCCGCCGCGGTGATCGCCTCGACCCGGTCCATGCCGTGATCGTGGCGCTGCTGGTTGGCGAATTCGACCATCAGGATGCCGTGCTTGGTAATCAGCCCGATCAGCGTGATCAGCCCGACCTGGGTATAGATGTTCAGCGTCGAAAGCCCGAGGTAGAGCGGCACCATCGCCCCGAACATCGACAGCGGCACCGTCATCATGATGACGAACGGATCGCGGAAGCTTTCGAACTGTGCCGCCAGCACCAGATAGATCACCGTCAGCGCCAGCGCGAAGGCGATGGCGATGGTGTTGCCCTCCTCCACCTCCAGCCGCGACTGGCCGGTATAGTCGATGAAGAAGCCGTCGCGCAGTTCCTCGCGGGCGATGTCCACGATCGTCTGCAACCCGGTGCCGGTGGTCACGCCCGGCATCGGCAGCGCCGAGACGGTCGAGGAATTGAGCTGGTCGAACTGTTCGATGGCCGTGGCGGTCACGCCGGTCGATATGTTCACCACCGCCGACAGCGGCACCATGTCGCCGCTGACCGAGCGCACGAAGAATTCGCCCAGCATCTCGGGATTGTCGCGGAACCGCCGCGGCACCTGCACGATGATGTCATAGCTGTTGCTCTCGCGGTCGAACTGGGCGATGGCGCCTTCGCTGACCAGCAGCCCCAGCGTGCCGGCGATGTCGCGCACCGAGAGGTTCAGCGCCGCGGCGCGGTCGCGGTCGATGGTCACGATCACCTGCTCCTGGTTGAACGAGAGCGAATTCTGCACCACGATGAACTGCCCCGTGGCCTCGGCCCGGCGCTTGATCTTCTCGCTCACCTCGGACACCCGGTCGGGGCTGCCGGTGGACTGGATCACCACCGAGATCGGCAGGCCGCCCCCCGCGCCCGGCAGCGAGGGCGGCGCGAAGACCAGCGGCTCGACCCCCGAAACCGACGCCAGCCGGTTCTGGATGTCGGTCTGCAACTGCTTCTGCGACCTGTCCCGCTCGCTCCAGTCCTTGAACGCCCAGAGCGCGATGGCGGAATTGGTCTGCCCGCCCATGCCGACGATGGAGAAATTCGCCTCCAGTTCGGGGATGTCCTTGGTCAGCGCGCGCATCTGCGCGGTATAAAGCTGGGTATATTCGACGGTGGCATAGCTGGGCGCGTTGACGATGGAAAACAGCGCGCCGCGATCCTCCTCGGGGGCCAGTTCGCTTGAGGTATGCAGGAACATGAACCCCGTCAGCCCGGCCAGCCCGGCCACCAGGATCAGCGTGACGGGGCGGTAGTCCAGCGACGACCGCACCCGGCGTTCATACCAGCCCGCCAGCCGGTCGAAGCCGCTGTCCACCGCCTTCTGAAAACGGCTGTGCCCGCCCTTCCTGAGCAGCCGCGCCGTCATCATCGGGGTGATGGTCAGCGCCACGATGCCCGATATCACCACCGCGCCGGCCAGCGTCATGGCGAATTCGGAAAACAGCGCGCCGGTCAGCCCGCCGGTGAACAGCAGCGGCGTGAACACCGCCGCCAGCGTGATGGTCATGGCGATCACCGGGCCGGTGATCTCGGCCATGCCCCTGAAGGCGGCCTGTTTCGGGCTCATCCCGTCCTCGATGTGGCGGTGGATGTTCTCGACCACGACGATGGCGTCGTCCACCACCAGCCCGATGGCCAGCACCATCGCCAGCAGCGTCAGCAGGTTGATCGAATAGCCCAGCATGAACAGCACGAACCCGACACCGATCAGCGACAGCGGGATGGTCACGATGGGCATCAGGACCGAGCGCAGAGAACCGAGAAACAGCAGGATCACCACCACCACGATCCCGACCGCCTCGGCGATGGTCTTGAACACCTCGTCGATCGAGGCGCTGATGGCTTCGGTGGCGTCATACATGAGCGTCAGCGTCATGCCCTCGGGCAGGCCGTCGCGGATCGCGGGCAATTCCTCGATCACCGCGCCGGCCGTGCTCAGCGGGTTGGCCGAAGGCGTCGGGAACACGCCGATGAAGACGCCGCGCTGGCCGTTGAAATTGACGATGGTGTCGGTGCTGGCGGCGGCCAGTTCCACGCGCGCCACATCGCGCAGCCGCACCACGCCGTCGCCTGACGAGGCCAGCGGCAGCGCCCCGAACGCCTCGGGCGTCTGCAAGGTCGAACGGACCGAGATCGGATAGGCGACATAGAGGTTTTCGGTCTTGCCCGGCGCGGCGAGAAAGTTCGAGGCGTTGATCGCCGCCAGCAGTTCGGCCGCCGTGACCCCGCGCGAGGCCAGCTTGACCGGATCGACCCAGACCCGCATGGAATATTCCGACGCGCCCATGATCTGAATCTCGGCCACGCCCTCGATGGTGGACATGCGCGGGCGGATCACCCGGTCGATATATTCGGTCAGTTGTTCCGATGTCATGTTCGGGTTCTGCATCGCCAGGTACATGGTGGCGAAACTGCGCCCGGTGCCCTTGACGATGGTCGGATCCTCGGCGTCCTGGGGCAGTTGCCCGCGCACCTGCTGGACCTTGGACATGACCTCGGTCAGGGCGATGTCGGGGTCGGCGCCAAGCTTCATCCGCACGGTCACGACACTGGCCGAGGGGCGGCTGGTGGCGCTGACATAGTCGATGTTCTCGGTGGTCGAGACGGCCGAGGAAATCGGGGCGCTGATGAAGCCCTGTATCAGTTCGGCGCTGGCGCCGGGATAGATCGTGGTGACGGTGATGACCGTTTCCTCGACCTCCGGGTATTCGCGCACCGGCAGGTTGAACAGCCCCTGAAACCCCAGAAGCAGGATCAGCGCGCCCAGCACCGTGGACAGCACCGGGCGGCGGATGAAGATGTCGGACAGGCTCATTCGCTGTCCGCCCCGGCATCGAGCGGCGCGACCGAATTGTCGGGCTTGACCGGGGTGCCGTTGGACAGGCGGTTCTGCCCGGCGATCACCACCCTGTCGCCCGCCTTCAGGCCCTTGACGATCTCGACCATCTCGCCCGACCGGCGCCCGACGGTCACGAAGGCCTGGCGCGCCACCAGCTTGTCCGCGTCGTCATCCGCCGCGCGCACGACAAAGACATGATCGCCGTAAAGGCTGGTGACGACGGCGGTCTGGGGCACCGCCAGCACGCCGGTCTGCATCGCCAGCTGCACCTCGACCTGGACGAACTGGCCGGGAATCAGCGGCTTGGCGCTGTTTCCGTTTCCGGCGCTGTCCCCGGCTGCGACCTCGGCCCGCACCGGGCCGAGCCGCGTGGCGGAATCGATTTTCGGGTCGATGCCCGTGATCCGCCCCTTCAGGGCGGTTGCGTCCTCCTCGGCCCGGACCCGCACGGCCTGGCCGATGGACAGCAGGCCAAGCTGCTGTTCGGGCACCTTGAAATCGACATAGAGCGTTTCGAGATCCTGCAAGGTGGCGATGGTCGTGCCCGGCGCCACATAGCTTCCCGCATCGACGCGCGGAATGCCGATGGTGCCGTCGAACGGGGCATAGACCCGCTTGGTTTCAAGCACCGCCTGAAGCTTGGCCACCTGCGCCTTCGATGTTTCGGCCTGCGCCTCGGCCTCGTCCAGCGACACCCCCGAGCGGATCCCCCTGCCCTGCAATTCGCGGGTCCGCTCCAGCGCCTGCTGGTCCAGCCGCGCCTGGGTGCGCTGCGCCTCCAGGTCGGCTTCCTGCACCGCATCGTCCAGCCGCACCAGCAGGGTATCCTTCTTCACCGCGTCGTTGGCGGCAAAGTTCAGATCCTTGATGATGCCGGCCGCCTCGACGGTCAGTTCGACCCCGTTCAGCGCATCGACGGTGCCGATGGCGGACACCACCGGCGTCCAGTCCAGCGGCTTCACCTCATAGACCGGGGCCGTCACCGGCGGGATCTGCCGGTTGGCGAAGAAGTCCGCGATCATCCTGCCGCGGAACCGGTCGAAACCGACGATTCCGGCGGCCAGAACCGCCAGCAGGACGACTACGATGAAGATGCGCTTTTTCATGGCTCGGGGCTTTCCTGTCGTCGTCGCGGCATAATGCACCGCGGAGTCTGGTGGTCAATCGGCGTCCGCCGGCATCATCGAGCGTCCGGCGGGCGGGCCGCTGATCGCGCCGCGCCGGGGTTCGGGTTCGGCCAGGTGCGGGTGCCTGCGATAGACCACATAGGACAGACAGGCCAGCATGCCCATCATCGGGATCAGCACCGCCAGCGCAACCACCGGATCGGCAAACAGCGCCGCCAGCGACCCCACCAGCAGCCCCGCCCCCATCTGCGAAAACCCCATCAGCGAGGATGCCGCCCCCGCGATGCGCGGGAACGGCGCCAGCGCGGCGGTGGACATCGCCGGCATCACGAAGGCGATGCCGAAGGTATAGACCGCCACCGGCGCCATCACCCGCAGGAAGGTCGGCTCGCCCGCCAGCAGGGTCAGGATCAGCCCGCTGCCCAGGGCGATGAACACCAGCCCCGGCGTCACCAGCCGATAGGCGCTGTGGCGGTTCATCAGCTGCCGGAAGACCAGCGATCCGGCCAGGAAGCTGCCCGACTGCATCAGCATGCCCAGCCCGAACCCGGTCGGGCTCAGCCCCAGCCGCTGCATCAGGATGAAGGGCAGGATGGTCGCCTGCGCATAGATCGCGCCGATGGCCCCGGCGATGGTCAGCGTGGTGGTCACGAAATGCCGGTTGGTGGCCAACGTGACATAGGACCGCCCCAGGCTGCCCAGGTTCAGGCGGCTGCGGTCGGGCGTCACGGTCTCGCGCAAGCCCCACACCGTCACCGCGATCACCACCGCCCCGAACAGCGTCATGGCGGCGAACACCGCCCGCCATCCGGCATGCGTCACCATCAGCCCGCCGAGCGTCGGGGCCAGGGCGGGCGCCACCGCCAGGATGATCCCCATCAGGTTCATGATGCGCGAGGATTCGTCGCCCTGGAACAGGTCGCGCACCACCGCACGCGAGATCGCGACCCCGGCGCTGGCGCCGATGCCCTGAACGAACCGCGCGGTCATCAGCGTCTCGATGGTCGGCGCGATCAGCGCCAGCAGGCTGGCCCCCGCGAATATCGCCATGAACCCGACGATCACCGGCCGCCGCCCCAGCGCGTCCGACAGCGGCCCGGCGACCAACTGCGCGGTCGCGAACCCCGCGAAATACAGCGTCAGCGTCAGCTTGACCATGCCGTTGGTGGTGTCGAAGGCGGAAACGACCTCGGTCATCGCCGGGGTGTAAAGCGCCATCGCGATCGGGCCTGTGGCGATGAACAGCGCGCCGATCAGGCTGACCCGGCGGGAACTCATGCGCGCGCCGGCGGCGCCGGTCGTATCGGGCGGGTTCATGCCGCGCCCGCCGCGCGCTGATCCCTGCGGGCCGCCAGGTGATTGTCGCGCGCCACTTTCAGCAGGCCGCGAAAGCGGTCCCAGTCCTCGTCGGGAATGTCGCCGCGCGTGACCGCGCGCACCTCGTCGCCGATGCGTTTGAGGCGCGCCAGCAGGGGCGCGGCGGCCCCGGTCACGCGCACCAGCTTGGCCCGGCGATCGCGGGGATCCGCCTCGCGTTCGATCAGACCGGCCCTTTCCAGCCGGTCCAGGAATCCCGTCACGCTCATCGCGCCAAGCCCGGTCAGGTCGGCCAGATCGTGCTGGCGCAGCGGCCCGGCCCGGGCCACGGTCGCCAGCGCGCGCGCCTCTCCGGGCGTGACGCCGAGTTCGGCATCCGAAACCCGGCGCTCGAACTCGGTGCGCAGCAGCCGCGCGATATCGAGGATCAGAAACGAGGTGGTATCGACATCGATGGGCGTGGACATGGCGCGGCTCCGCAAAAACTAAGGTTCGCATATAATATGCGTCCCTTAGGAATGCAAGCCGCCGCGGCGCTCAGCCCAGAACCGCCTTCAGCGCCTCCGCCGTCGTGGCGACGAGGGTGTCGGCCTCCTGGCGGGTCAGACAGAACGGCGGGGCATATCCTATGATGTCGCCCTGCGGCATCGCGCGCGCGATCACCCCGCGTTCGGCCATCGCCGCCGAGACCTGCGCCCCCACCTTTCGCGCCGGATCGAAGAACGCGCGCCCGTCGCGATCCTCGACCAGTTCGACGGCACAGAGCATGCCGACCCCGCGCACCTCTCCGACATTGGCGTGATCTCCCAGCGCGGCGCGCATCTGCGCGTTCAGATAGGCGCCCGTTTCGGCGGCGTTGGCGATCAGGTCCAGCTCGTCGAGCAGCCGGAGGTTGGCGACACCGGCGGCCGCGCCGACGGGATGGGCCGAATAGGTCCAGCCATGGCCGATGGGGCCGTTCTCGTCGGTGCCCCGCTCCAGCACCTGCCACATCCTCTCGCCCACGATCGACCCCGACAGCGGCGCATAGGCGCTGGTCAGACCCTTGGCGATGGTGATGAGATCGGGCCGCATGCCGTAGTGATCCGACCCGAACATGCTGCCCAGCCGCCCGAACCCGGTCACCACCTCGTCGGCGATCAGCAGGATGTCGTGACGCGCCAGAACCTCCTGGATGGCATCCCAGTATCCCGCGGGCGGCGGCACGATGCCGCCCGTGCCCAGCACCGGCTCGCCGATGAAGGCGGCGATCGTGTCCGCGCCCTCGCGCTCGATCAGCGCCTCCAGCTCGCCCGCCAGATGCGCGGTGAACGCCGCTTCGCTCAGGCCGGCATCCTCGCGGCGATAGTAGTAGGGCGCATCGGTATGGACCACCTGCGCCAGCGGCAGGTCGAACTTCCTGTGAAACAGCTCCAGCCCGGTCAGCGAGCCGGTGACGAGACCCGAGCCGTGATAGCCGCGCCAGCGGCTGATGATCTTCTTCTTTTCGGGGCGTCCCAGGATGTTGTTGTAGTACCAGACCAGCTTGACGTTGGTTTCGTTGGCATCCGACCCCGACAGCCCGAAATAGACCTTGCTCATACCCTCGGGCGCGCGCTCGAGGATCATCTTGGCCAGGGTGATCGACGCTTCGGTGCCATGACCGACATAGGCGTGATAATAGGCCAGCTCGCGCGCCTGCCCGGCGATCGCCTCGGCGATCTCGCTGCGCCCATAGCCCGCGTTGACGCAGTAGAGCCCGGCGAACCCGTCCAGCAGACGGTTTCCCTCGCGGTCGGTGATGTGACAGCCCCGCCCGCCCGAGATCACCCGGTGCGGGGCGTCGCCGCGGGCGAATTCGGCCAGATGCGTCGAGGGATGAAAGAAATTCTCGCGATCCCATCGTTCCAGCATGTCGTTCTTGAGCATCGTACTTCCTTTCTTCCCGCGGTCCGGCCCATGCGGCCCGCCTTGCATCTTCTCCCACGCCCCAAGAATTAGGGATAATTCTTGGCCGAAAAATCTTCAAAGATTTTTCCCGCGCCGTATCCTCGCTCAGGCCCAGTCGCGGCAGACGTACTTGACCTCGGTGAAGGCCTCCAGCCCCAGCCGCGAGCCTTCGCGGCCCAGGCCCGACTGTTTCATGCCCCCGAACGGGATCGGCGCCCCCGTGACCTTGGTGCGGTTCACCGCCACCATGCCGAACCGCATCGCCCGGCTGGCGCGATAGATGCGGCGCGGGTCCTGCGTGTGCAAATAGGCCACCAGCCCGTATTCGGTATCGTTGGCGCGCGCCACCGCCTCGGCCTCGGTGTCGAACGCCGCGATGGCGGCGACCGGACCGAAGGTTTCCTCGTGCATGATCCGCGCATCCCAAGGCACGTCGGCCAGGACCGTCGGCTGATAGAACAGCGGCCCGGCCCGGTGGCGCGCGCCGCCGCACAGAAGCCGCGCGCCGCGATCCAGCGCATCCCTCACATGCTCTTCCTGTTTCCTCACCGCGGCCTCGTCGATCAGCGGCCCGATATCGGGATCGTCCGCGCCCGCCCCCACGCGCAGCGCCGCCGCGGCCTCGGCGAAGCGGGCGCAGAACCCGTCATGGACCGCGCGCGCCACCAGAAACCGGTTGGCGCCCAGGCAGTCCTGCCCCGAGGTGGCGAATTTCGCCTTCACGGCTTCCGCCACCGCCCGATCCATGTCGGCGTCCTCGAACACCAGAAACGGCGCGTGCCCGCCCAGTTCCAGCACCAGCCGCTTGATCGTGTCCGCACCCCGGGCATAGAGCAGCCGGCCGACCCGGGTCGAGCCGGTGAAGGACACGGCGCGCACCCGGCTGTCCTGCATCCAGGCGCCGACGATCTCGGGGGCATCGCCCGTCACCACGTTGAACACCCCCGCCGGCAGGCCGGCGCGTTCGCCCAGTTCCGCCAGCGCCAGCGCCGAATACGGGGTTTGCGAGGCCGGATGCGCCAGCACGGTACAGCCCGCCGCCAGCGCCGCCCCGGCCTTGCGGGTCAGCATCGCCGAAGGGAAGTTCCAGGGCGTGATCAGCGCCGCCACGCCCACCGGTTCGCGCCACAGTTCGACCTCGGCATCGGGCAGGTGCGAGGTGATGCCTTCGATATTCGGGCGGCGCGCCTCTTCGGCGTAGAATTCCAGAAAGGAGGCGGCATAGTCGATCTCGCCGCGCGCTTCCGATATCGGCTTGCCCTGTTCGGCGGTCATGATGCGCGCCAGATCCTCGCGATGCTCGCGCATCGCCTCGAACCAGCGGCGCAGGATCGCGCCCCGGTCCTGGGGCAGCATGGCGGCCCATGCCCCCCAGGCGCCGTGCGCGGCCTCGAGCGCCGCGCAAGCGTCGGCGGCGTCGAGACGGGCGACCTCGCCCAGGGTGGCGCCGGTGGCCGGGTCGGTCACGCTCAGGCTTGCCCGGCGCGCGCCCGCGACCCAGGCGCCGCCGACATAGGCAAGGCCGCGCGCCAGTTCGGGGCGGTCGAGATCGGGAAATCCGCGGGCGGGTCCGGGATCTGGCTGCAACATGGTCCGGGCCTTTCGTCGGGTTGCTCGCCCGACTCCTAACGCGGCACCGGGCGGAGAAATCCCGGAAATCCGCGAAAATGCGCGGCGGATCTTCGGCATCGGGCGGCCATCCCGCCCCGTGCGGGTGCATCCACCCGCGGGGGCTGCGCATGCCCGGCGCCGCTACTCCTCCAGCAGCGGCCCCAGCGGCGGCGGTACCGATTTCACCGGCTTGGTCACGACATAGGTGAAATAGCGCGCCAGCCCCGCCTTCTGTTCCAGCAGTGCATCCATCAGCCGCTGATAGCTGTCGATATCGCGCGTGACGACCTGCAGCAGGTAGTCGAACCCGCCCCCCAGCGCCCAGGCGCCGACGATCTCGTCGTGCCGGGCGATCGCCGCCTCGAAGATCCGGAACGCCTCGGCGCGGTGGCTGCCCAGTTCGACCTGCACGAACACGGTGACATGGGGCGCGATGCGCCGCAGCGCCACTTCGGCGCGATAGCCGGCGACGACCCCGGCATCCTGAAGCCGTTGCAACCGGTCCCAGCAGGCGCTGGCGCCCAGCCCGATGCGGTCGGCCAGCGCGGTCTTGGAGATCCGCCCCTCGGTGCCCAGCACCGTCAGGATGGCGATATCGCGCCGGTCGAGTTTGACAAAGCTCATGGGCCAAGTGATGCGCGGGCCGACGCCGGGTGTCAATTGACGCCCCGCCGCCGCACGGCGCGCCCCCGCCCGCTTCGGCCGCATTTGCCCCGCCCCGTGTCGCCGCCGGGCCGCGGGATGCCGCGATCATCCAAGCGGGCTAGTCAGGTGCATGATTTCAGGGGATAAAGCGATTGCTTCGCGCCCTCCGGGGCCGGGGCGGCGCGGCGGTTGCCGCCCGTTCGCAAAAAAACCCGTTCGCGCAAACCCGACCGCGAAGGCCCGATCACGAAAGGATGCGGCCGTGACGACATACGAGGCGAACTTCACGACCGGCGAATACATGCGCCGCATCGCCAAGACCCGCGCCGAAATGGCGCTGCACGGGATGGATGCCATCGTCGTCAGCGACCCCTCGAACATGTCCTGGCTGTCGGGCTATGACGGCTGGTCCTTCTACGTGTTTCAGGCCGTGATCCTCACGCATGAGGGCGAACCGGTCTGGTGGGGGCGCGGCATGGACACGCTGGGCGCACGCCGCACCGTGTTCATGGAGGACGAATGCATCGTCGGCTATGACGACAGCTATGTGCAGAACCTCGAAAAGCACCCGATGCTGCACCTGTCCGAACTGCTGAAGGAAATGAAGCTCGAAACCGCGCGGATCGGCGTCGAGATGGACAATTACTACTATTCCGCCACCGCGCATCAGGTTCTGACGCGGCAATTGCCGCAGGCGGTGCTGACCGATGCCACCGGGCTGGTCAACTGGCAGCGCGCCGTCAAGTCCGAACGCGAGATCGAATACATGCTGCGCGCCGCCGCCATCGTCGAGGCGATGCACGAACACATCCTCGACATTGCCGAACCGGGGATGCGCAAGAACGATCTGGTGGCCGAGATCTTCGCCGCCGGCATTCGCGGCGCGCATGGCTACTGGGGCGACTATCCCGCCATCGTGCCGATGGCGCCCTCGGGAATGGATGCCACCGCCCCGCACCTGACATGGGACGACCGCCCGATGGAGATGGGCGAATCCACCTTCTTCGAGATCGCCGGCGCGCATCGCCGCTATCAGTGCCCGCAATCGCGCACCCTGTTCTTCGGCGAGGTGCCGGAAAAATACCTCGACGCCGAGGCCGCCGTGCTCGACGCGATAGAGGCCGGGCTGGAACAGGCCAGGCCGGGCAATCAGGCGCAGGACATCGCCAACGCCTTCAACGCCGCGCTCAACAAGGCCGGATTCGAAAAGGACAGCCGCTGCGGCTATGCCATCGGCATCAGCTATCCGCCCGACTGGGGCGAACGCACGATCTCGTTCCGACGAGGCGACAAGACGGTGCTGGTGCCGGGCATGACCTTCCACTTCATGCCCGGGCTCTGGCTGGACGATGGCGGGCTGGAGATCACCGAACCGATCCTGATCACCGAAACCGGATACGAGTGCCTTTGCACCACGCCGCGCAAGCTGTTCGTGAAATCATGACCGAAAACCCGATCACCCCGACCATTCCGCTCGATGCAGAGGGCGCGCATCACGGCTTCCTGCGCCTGCCCTACAGCCGCGACGACAGCGCCTGGGGCGCGGTGATGATCCCGATCAGCGTCATCGCCAGCGGGGCGGGGCCGACCGCGCTGCTGACCGGGGGCAACCACGGCGACGAATACGAAGGCCCGATCGCCCTTCAGGAACTGGCCGCGACCCTGCGCCCCGGCGACATCACCGGCCGGGTGATCGTGCTGCCGATGATGAACCTGCCGGCCTTTGCCGCCGGGCGGCGCTGTTCGCCCATCGACGGCGGCAACATGAACCGCAGCTTTCCCGGCCGCCCTGACGGGACGGTGACGCAGAAGATCGCGCATTACATCGCCTCGCGGCTGGTGCCGCTGGCCGACATCGTGCTCGACTACCATTCGGGGGGACGCACGCTCGACTTCCTGCCTTTCGCGGCGGCGCATGTTCTCGAGGACAAGGCGCAGGAAGCCGCCTGCGTGGCGGCGATGCGCGCCTTCAACGCGCCCTATTCCATGAAGATGCTCGAGATCGACAATGCCGGCATGTTCGACACCGAGGTCGAGGCCCGGGGCAAGACCTTCGTCACCACCGAACTGGGCGGCGCCGGCACCGCCACCGCGGCCAGCGTCGCCATCGCGCGCCGGGGCGCGCGCAACCTGCTGATCCATGCCGGGATACTGGGCGGCGAACCCGAAACCGCGCCGTCGGTGATGCTGGACATGCCCGACGCGCGCTGTTTCGTCACCGCCGAGCGGCCCGGGCTGCTCGAACCGCTGGTCGATCTGGGCGCCGAGGTGCGCGCGGGCCAGCCGGTCGGGCGGCTCTGGCCCGCCGACCGCAGCGGCATCGCCCCCCTGCCCTGCCACGCCGCGCTGGACGGCATCCTGGCGGCCCGCCATGTGCCCGGGCTGGCGCAGATGGGCGACTGCCTGGCGGTGGTGGCGCAGGTGAGCGGATAGAGCCTCTCGCCCGGGTTCAGCGGCCTTGCGGGCCGAGGATCATGCGGGCGTCGGCGATGTCGTAGCCATCGGCGCGCAGGATCACCGGGTTGAGGTCGATCTCGGCAATCTCGGGATGGGCAAGCGCCAGGCGCGCAACCGTCATCATCAGATCGACCAGCGCCTCGCGGTCCACCGGCGGCGCCCCGCGCAGCCCGTCGAGAATCCGCGCCGCGCGGATTTCGGACACCATCTCGTGCGCGTCGGCGCGGCTCATCGGCAGGGCGCGGAAGGAAACGTCCTTCAGCACCTCGACGAAGATGCCGCCAAGGCCGAACATCATCACCGGGCCGAACATCGGGTCGTGCACCACCCCGACGATGACCTCGACGCCGGATCGCGCCATCGGCGCCACCAGCACCCCGTGCAGGTCGGCGTTGCGGTCATGGGCGCGGGCACTGGCCAGAATCCCGGCATAGGCGGCGCGCATCGCCGCCTCGCCCGCGACCTTCAGCCTGACCCCGCCGGCGTCGGACTTGTGCAGGATGTCCCGGCTGACGATCTTCATCGCCACGGGGCCGTCGCCAAGCCGGGCGGCCACGCGCGCCAGATCGTCCTCGCTGCGCGCGAGAAACTCTTCCCGCACCCGCGCGCCATAGGCCCCGAGCAGCGCCTTGGCCTCGTGTTCGTAGAACGCGGCCCGGCCCTCGGCCCGGACGGGGCCGAGGATGTCGCGGCTGGCGGCGGCGGGCCCGTCGGGCAGGACCGGCGCGCAGGTGGCGTTGCGACGTCGCGCGCGGGCGTAATCGATGAGTTCGCGAATGCAGCGCACCGCCGGTTCGGGCCAGATGAAGACGGCAACGCCGGCCTCCTTCAGGGTCTCGATGGGCCGGGTGCGCAGCGCGGCATAGACGCTTTGCACCAGCAGCGGCTTGCCGTGCCGTCGCGCCAGCCCGGCCAGCCGGTGCGAGGTGTCGATCTCGTTATCCAGAAGCGCCGGGTTGAAGCGCGCGGCAAAGCCGCCATACATGCCGACGATCATGAGGATATCGACACCCTCGTCGGCCAGGATCGCCGCGGCGCAGTCGGCCGCGACCGAAGGGTCGCCATCGGTGCCGCCGGCCACGTCCACCGGGTTGACGCAGGACGCGGCCGCCGGCAGCAGGCCGCGCAGGCGCGCCGTCGTCGCCTCCGACAGCTGCGCCAGTTCGACGCCGGCATCGACCAGCGCATCCACCGTCACCGTGGCATGGCCGCCGCCATCGGCCAGGATCGCCACGCGCCCGCCCGCGGGCACCGGCATCTTCGACAGGCCCTCGGCCACCGACAGCATCTTGTCGGACTGATCCACGACCGTCGCCCCCGCCTGCCGCAACAGGGCGCGCGTCAGCGCGAAACCCGACGCCAGCGAACCGGTATGCGAACTGGCCGCGACCTGCCCCGCCTCGGTCCGGCCCGACTTGTAGATCACCACCGGTTTCTTCTGCGTCACCTCGCGGCAGGTATCCAGAAAGGCGCGCCCGTCCTGAAAGCCCTCGACATAGAACAGCGGCACCCCGGTGTCGTCGTCCTCGCCGAAATGGCGCAGGTATTCGGCCAGGTTCACGTCAAGCTGGTTGCCGACGCCGACATAGGACGAGAACCCGACACCGCCGCGCCGCCGCGCCTCGGTGACGAGGCCCAGCATGATGTTGCCCGACTGGCTGCAAATCCCGATGGCTCCGGGTTCGACATCCTGCACGCCGACCAGGTTCATGCGGTTGTGCAGGTTGAAGATGCCGTTGGTGTTGGGCCCGATCAGCCGCACGCCATGTTCGCGCGCCGCCGCCAGGGTGGCCGCGGCGATCCCGGCGCCCTTCGCGCCGATCTCGGAAAACCCCGCGGCCAGAACCACCGCGCCGGGAATGCCCTTCTGCCCGCATTGGGCAAGGATCGCGGGCAGCGTCCTGGCCGGCGTGCAGACCAGGGCCAGGTCGATGTCGCCCTTCACGTCGAGAACGCTGGCATGGGCGGGCAGGCCCATGATCTCGTCGGCTTCGGGGTGGATGGGATGGATCGCGCCCGCGTATCCGTCGGCGCGCAGCTTGCGGATCGCCTGATTGCCGCGCTTGGAGGGGTCGTTCGACGCGCCGATGACCGCGATCGAGGTTGCGTTGAAAATTCGCCCGAGTGCGTCGGTCATGGCCTATCTGCCCTTGAATGCGGGTGTGCGTTTTTCGGCGAAGGCGTCGACGCCTTCCTGCCAGTCCTCGGTCAGCATGCAGCTGCGCAGCGCGTTCAGTTCCGTCAGCAGCCGCGCGGCGCGGTCGCGCTGGCCGTCGTTCAGGTGTTCCTTGGCAAAGCGCATGGAAACGGGCGCCTTGGCGCCGATCTCGCGGGCAAAGGCGGCCACGTTTTCGGCAAAGCTCTCGTCGGGAAAGACGCGCGTGGCAAGGCCGATGCGCAGGGCTTCCGCGCCGTCGATGCGCCGCCCGGTGAAGATCAGCTCGCGCGCGCGGGCAAGGCCGACAAGGCGCGGCAGGATGCCGGTCACGCCGCCGCCGACATGGGTGCCGATGGAAATCTCGGGAAAGCCGATCCGCGCGCTGGCCTTCATGAGGATGAAATCGGCCGAACACGACATTTCCGCGCCCGCGCCCAGGGCGAAACCGTTCACGGCGGCGATCACCGGCCTCGGGTGGCGGTAGATGCGGTCGCAGACATCGTTGGCAAGCTGGAGATATTCCAGCTTTTCCAGCTCGCTTCGCGTCGCCGCGCCGTGTTCCTTGAGATCGGCGCCGACGCAGAAGGCGCGCCCCTCGCCGGTCAGAACGATGCAGCGGATGCCGCTGTCGGCTTCGGCATCGTCCAGCGCCGTCAGGATTTCGGCGTAGAATTCGGACACCACGGCGTTCAGCCGGTGCGGGCGGTTGAAGCGGATTTCGGCCACGGGGCCCGACTTGGTGTAGATGATCGTTGCAAAGGCCATGATGCCCCTCCTGCGCAATCGTGTCGCAACAGGGCTTATCAAGCGCACAACGATTTCCTAAGATGCGATTTCAGAACATATGTTCTTTGCAGGCGACGGGGGCGGGCGGGAAAATCATGGGCGCCGAGGTCAAGCAGACGATCCTGAACCGGCTGATCGGCGGAATCGACGCCATGTCGCCCCGGCTGCGCCTGGCCGCGAAATACATCGTCGACAACCAGAGCGCGTTCGGCATCGACCCGATCCGCACCAGCGCCGACAAGGCCGGGGTCAGCGCCAATACGTTCGTGCGGCTCGCCGACCGGCTGGGTTTCGACGGTTTCGACGACCTGCGCGAACCCTTCCGGGTGTCGCTTCTGGAACGCTATGACGGCTCCGCCGGCGAGGCCTGGCTTGACGACCTGTCGCATGCCGGCGCCTTCGCGGCGGATCACGCCCGGACCCTCCGCAACGAAATGGATATCGTCAAGCAGTCGCTCCGGCTTCTGACGCCGCACAAGGCCGAGGCCGCGGCGGCGCTGCTGACCGAGGCGCGCAACGCCTATGTCACGGCGACGCGATCGAGCTATGCGCTTGCCTATTACTTTCATTATGTGGCGCGCATGTCGCTGCCCCATGTGCACCTGATCCCGCGCCACATGGGCAGCCCGGTGGACGAGATGGTCTCGGTCGAACCCAGCGACGTGCTGATGGCGATCACCTTTCCCCCCTACAGCGCCGATACGATCGACGCGCTGCGGCTGGCGCGCCGCAGCGGGATGAAGGTGATCCTGCTGTCGGATTCCGAACTGATCGCGCCGGCGATCCAGGCCGATCTGTTTCTCAAGGTCTCGGTCCAGTCGCATCACAGCTTCAGCTGCTATGCCGGCGCGATGGCGGTGCTGGACAGCCTGCTGCATCACATCGTGACCAGGGGCGGCAAGGCGGCCGAGCTGCGGATTTCGCGCTACCAGTCGCTGCGCGAGGATTTCGGCGCCTACTGGCGCGCCAAGCTCCCCCGGCTTCGCCGGGAGTGAGCGCGCAGGGCCGGTTGCCTTCGACCACCCGCCCCCTGCACGAACCCGAAAAATCCGCCCGCGGGCAACACAAGGTTTGCTTTTGACACATATTAATGCAAATATCTTTGTATCGTAGTTGCTCAAAGCACGATAAATTTGCACACGTCTCACAGGGAACCGCCATGAAAACGCTACTGAAACTGACCGCCGCCGCACTGATCGCCCTGGGCGCCAACACCGCCAGCGCCGATGACATCGTCGTGGCCACCGACACCGCCTTCGTTCCGTTCGAATTCAAGGAAGGCGATCACTATACCGGATTCGACATCGACATGTGGGATGCCATCGCCAAGCAGATCGGGCTGGATTACGAACTTCGCCCGATGGATTTCTCGGGCATCATCCCGGCGCTTCAGACCGGGCAGGTCGACGTGGCGCTGGCCGGGATCACCATCAAGCCCGAGCGCGCCGAGGTGATCGACTTTTCCGACGGCTATTACGACAGCGGCTTTCGCCTGATGGTGCCCGCCGACAGCGACATCGCCGACTGGGACGACCTCGCCGGCAAGATCCTCGCGGTCAAGACCGGCACGTCGGCCTCGGACTGGGCCGAGGCCAACCTGCCCGATACCGAACTGCGCAAGTTCCCCAATATCGACAACGCCTATCTCGAACTGCGCACCGGGCGCGTCGATGCCGCCATGCATGACACGCCCAATGTGCTTTACTACATCGCCACCGCCGGCGACGGCCAGGTCAAGGCCGTGGGCAGCCAGCAGATGGCGCATCAGTACGGCATCGGCTTTCCCAAGGGCAGCGAACTGGTCGGCCCGGTGAACAAGGCGCTGGCCGAACTGCGCGCGAACGGCCGGTACGACGAAATCTATGCCAAGTGGTTCGGCGCGCAGAACTGATCCCGGGCAGGCCGGGCCGCCAGCAGCGGCCCGGCCCTACGCCCTGTCCCTGACATCCAGCAACCCGAAAACGGAGACCTGCCATGGATACGGACTGGTCCGTCGTC
>JAGRMG010000118.1 GCA_020441385.1 Paracoccaceae bacterium | reverse complement strand
CCTGGGCGCGCGGGCGGCGCGCGAGATCGTCGCGACCCGTGCCTGAAACTCGTGAACCATCCCGGCAGATGCCGGTTGCCGCACAGCATATCACGGTTGTGGGCGCAGGGTAGATGGCAATCTGAAACATCACGTCTTGGTCAGATGAAGGCGCCAGGCCCGTGAATGCCGCGCCCGGCGGCGGTCAGTCCCCGTCAGCGGGGGGAGGGTCGCGGCGGCGCAGATGCGGCGCGACCAGTTCGGCAAAGCGGCGCACCATGGCGCGGGCGGCTTCGGGGTCGGGGTCGAAGCGTTGCTGCAAATGCAGGCTGCGCATGAAGATCCGGCAGATCGCCCAGATCTGGATCACGTCCTCGTCGCTGCCTCCGGCCGACTCGTAGATCTCCAGCACGTCCTGGCCGATCTCGGCCTCGTAGGTCCGCAGCAGCGGTTCGATCTTGGCCCGAAGCCGCGCGTCGGTGCGCGCGGCGACCAGGATCTCGACCATGGCGCGGCCTTCGGGCCGGTCCACCAGATGCGACCAGAGCGACAGCAGGTCGCGTTCCATCGACGCGCCCCCGCCATCGCCGCCGCGCCGCGCCCCGGCCAGGCCCTGCCCGTGGCGGGTGGAGGCGAGCACGCGCCTCAGGGTTTCGACGATCATGTCTTCCTTGGTGGCGAACTGGTGCATCAGCGCCCCGCGCGAGACCCCGGCGCGTTCCTGCACGCGCTGGATGCTGGTTTCGGAATAGCCCCGTTCGTCCAGGCAGGCGATGGCGGCGGCGCAGACGCGGCGGCGGGTTTGCGCGCTGCGCTGTTCCTGCCGGTTCGGGGCGTTCTCGGGCGATGGTGAACCGGTCATGGCAATACTCGGCGAATGCTGTTGCGCGATGGGCGCGCCGCTGATAATAAACAGACCAGTCGGTCTGTTTCAAGGGAGTCGCGGCCGCAAGGGCGCCAGTCCGCAGCAACGACCGCAGAAGAGACCGCAAGAACGGTTGGGGGAAGTGAAATGACCGCCTATGCCTCTCGTCTGTCGCCGGCATCGCCCGATTTCGCGGAAAACCGCGCGCAGATGCTGGCGCTGGTGGACCGGCTGCGCGCCATCGAGGCGCGGGCGCGGGCGCGCTCGGAACAGCGGCGCGAACGGTTTGAGGCGCGCGGCCAGCTGACCCCGCGCGACCGCCTGGCCCGGCTGCTGGATCCGGGCATGCCCTGGCTCGAGCTTTACAACCTCGCCGGATATCTGGTGGACGACCCCGACCCCGAAACCTCGGTTCCCGGCGCGTCGATGATCACCGGCATCGGTTTCGTCGGCGGGGTGCGGGCGCTGGTCTTTGTCGATGACAGCGGCATCAGCGCCGGCGCCGTCACCACGAAATCGGTTGAAAAGGCGCTGGGGTGCCTCAAGATCGCGCAGCGCCAGAAGCTGCCCTTCATCCATCTGGTGGAAAGCGCGGGCGCCAACCTGATGGATTACGCGGTCGAGCTTTGGGCGCATGGCGGCGGCATGTTCTACGGGCTGGCGCGGCTGTCGGCGGCGGGCATTCCCGTCATCACGGTGCTGCACGGGCCTTCGACCGCGGGCGGCGCCTATCAGCCGGGCATGTCCGACTACGTCATCGGCGTGAAGAAGAACGGCATGGCGGCGCTGGCGGGGGCGGCGCTGGTGCAGGCGGCCACGGGCGAGAAGTCGAGCGATGCCGAACTCGGGGGTGCAGAGATGCATGCCTCGACCACCGGGCTGGTCGAATACCTGGCCGAGGACGACGCCCACGGCATCGAGATCGCCCGCGATCTGATGACGCGCCTGGGCTGGAACCGCCCTGTCGCCCGCCCCGCGCAGGCGGATTTCGACGAACCGCGCCATGCCCCCGACGAGATCGCCGGCATCGTGCCGGTCAGCTATCGCAAGCCCTACGAGGTGCGCGAACTGGTGGCGCGGCTGGCGGACGGATCGGATTTCGCCGATTTCAAGCCGCGCTATGGCGTCTCGACCGTGTGCCTGCAGGCGCGCATCCACGGGCGCGACTGCGCCATCATCGGCAACAACGGCCCGATCGACCCCGACGGCGCGGCCAAGGCGGCGCATTTCATCCAGCTTAGCGACCAGTCGGGCACGCCGCTGGTGTTTCTGTCCAATACCACCGGCTACATGGTGGGCAGGGATTACGAACATGCCGGCATGATCAAGCACGGATCGAAGATGATCCAGGCGGTCAGCAACGTGTCGGTGCCCAAGATCGCGCTTTATGTCGGGGCCAGTTTCGGGGCCGGCAATTACGGCATGTGCGGGTATGCCTACGAGCCCGATTTCCTGTTCGCCTGGCCCAATGCCGTGACCGGGGTGATGGGCGGCGAACAGGCGGCGCTGACCATGGATCAGGTCGCCCGCGTCGGCGCCGGGCGGCGCGGCGTGGCCATCGACGAGGACCGGCTGGCGGCGCAGCGCGCGGCCATCACGGCGCATTTCGACCGGCAATCGGATGCCTTCTATACCTCGGGGCGGATGCTCGACATGGGCGTGATCGACCCGCGCGACACGCGCCGCGTTCTGGCCTTCGCGCTGGAAACCGCCGACGAGGCGCGCCGGCGCGAGCTTCGCCCCAACTCGTTCGGCGTGGCGCGGATGTGACCGCGCCGCCCGCCCCTGTCACCCAGCACCCAGACGAGGCCCGCCCATGAGAACGATCCGCAGCCTGCTTGTTGCCAACCGGGGCGAGATCGCGCTGCGCGTGATGCGCACCGCCCGCCGCCTGGGCTTGCGGGTGATCGCCGTGCATTCGGATGCCGATACCGGCGCGCCCCATGTCGCGTTTGCCGATGACGCGGTGGCGATCGGGCCGGGCCCGGCCGCCGAAAGCTATCTTCTGGGCGATCGGATCATCGAGGCCGCGCGGCGCACGGGTGCCGACGCGATCCATCCCGGCTATGGCTTCCTGTCGGAAAACGCCGGCTTTGCCCGCGCCGTGGAGGCGGCCGGGCTGATCTTTGTCGGCCCGCCCGCCAATGCCATCGAGGCCATGGGCGACAAGGCCGAATCCAAGCGCCGCCTGATCGCCGCCGGCGTGCCCTGCGTGCCGGGCTACGAAGGCGACGACCAGTCCGACGCGCGGTTTGCCGAGGCCGCCGGGCAGATCGGCTTTCCCGTCATGGTCAAGGCCTCGGCGGGGGGCGGCGGGCGCGGCATGCGCCTGGTGCGCGCGCCCGGCGATCTGGAGGCCGCGCTGGGGCTGGCCCGGTCCGAGGCGCGTTCGGCATTCGGCTCGGACCGGCTGATCCTTGAGCGTGCGATCGTCCGGCCTCGCCATGTCGAGGTGCAGGTTTTCGCCGACAGGGCGGGGCACACCATCCATCTGGGCGAACGCGACTGTTCGGTCCAGCGCCGCCATCAGAAGGTGATCGAGGAGGCGCCATCGCCCGCCGTGTCGCCCGAATTGCGCGCGGCGATGGGGGCGGCGGCGGTCGAGGCGGCGCGCGCCATCGGCTATGTCGGCGCCGGTACGGTCGAATTCCTGCTGGACGAGGCGGGCGAGTTCTTCTTTCTGGAAATGAACACCCGGCTTCAGGTCGAACATCCGGTGACGGAACTGGTGACGGGGCTGGATCTGGTCGCCTTGCAGATCGCGGTGGCCCAGGGTGCGCCGCTCGGGATCGCGCAGGACGATGTGGTTCTGCGCGGCCACGCCATCGAGGCGCGGCTTTACGCCGAGGACGCGGGCGCCGATTTCCGCCCCGCCACCGGGCGCATCGCGCTGTGGTCGCCCGCCACGGGCGAGGGGATCCGCATCGACGACGGCATCGCCACCGGGCAGGAGGTCAGCCCGTTCTACGACCCGATGCTGGCCAAGGTGATCGCCTGGGGCGAGACCCGCGAGATCGCGCGAACCCGGCTGATCGGCGCGCTGGGGCGCTGCGTGCTGCTGGGGGTGGTCAGCAACAAGCGGTTTCTGACGCAGATCCTCGAACGCCCGTCCTTTGCCGGGGGCGCGGCCACGACCGCCTTCATCGCCGAGGAATTCGCGCCCGCCGATCTGGCCGACCCGGACCCCGACCTGCGCGCGCTGGCGGCGGCCGCGACGCTGCTGTTTTGCGCCGGGCGCGAGGATGCGCTGGCCGCCAGCGCCGGGGTTTCGCGCGCGCTGCTGAACTGGTCGTCCAGCGCGGTGATGGCCTCGGCGGTGGATCTTGGCGAGGATGGCGGGACGCGAACGCTTTGGGTCACGCCACGCGGCGCCGAGGACTACGAGGTCTCGGACGGCGCGGCCACGCTGCCGGTGGCGCTGCGCGCGGGTGCGCTCTGGATCGACGGGCGCAATTGCGGCGATGCCTGGACGCTGACGGAAGACGGTGTCGCGCTGGAGCTGGACGGCATCAGCCGCAGCTTCCGCCGCCTGTCGCGGCTTGCCGGCGAGGACGCGGGCGGATCGGCGGGCGACGTGCGCGCGCCGATGCACGGGATCCTGACCGCGCTGCATGTGCGGGAGGGGCAGGAGGTCAGGCCGGGCGACCGGCTGGCGGTGCTCGAGGCGATGAAGATGCAGCACGAGATCGTGGCCGAGATCGCCGGGCGCGTGGGCGCCATCCCGGGCCGGGTCGGCGCGCAGATCGCCGCCGGCGATCCGATCATGGCAATCGAGGCGGAGGAGGACAGCTGAAGATGCGCGAAGCACGCGATTTTCTGGACGAAAGCAGGGCCTTGGCCGCGCTCGTGGCGCCGATGCGGGACGCCGATTTCGCGCGCCCGACCCAGTTCAAGGGCTGGAGCACCGACGATGTCCTGGGACATCTGCACATCTTCAACCGCGCCGCCGAACTGACATTGGCCGCGCCCGATGAATTTGCCCCCTTCCTGGCCGCTATCCTGGGGCAGGTCGCCAGGGGGCGCACGCTGGTTCAGGCGCAGGCCGAATGGATCGGCGATCTGGCCGGGCGCGCGCTGGTCGAGGCATGGATCGGCGGCGCCGAAAGGCTGGCCGCGCTTTATGGCGGGGCCGACCCGAAGGCGCGGGTGAAATGGGCCGGGCCGGACATGTCGGCGCGCTCGTCCATAACCGCGCGCCAGATGGAGACCTGGGCGCACGGGCAGGCCGTGTTCGACCTGCTGGGGGTGGAGCGCCGCGACACCGACCGGCTGGCCAACATCGCGCATCTGGGGGCGGTGACGATTCCCTTTGCCTTCGCCAATCGCGGCGAAGCGGTGCCCGATCCGCTGCCCCATATCCGCCTGGATGCGCCCTCGGGCGCGATCTGGGAATGGAACGAGGCCACCAGCGACAGCCGCATCGAGGGCAGTGCCACCGCGTTCTGCCAGACCGCCGCGCAGGTGCGCAACGCCGCCGATACCGACCTGCGGCTTGCCGGGCCGGCGGCGGAGCGGTGGGCGCAGATCGCGCAGTGCTTTGCCGGCCCGCCCCACGACCCGCCCGCGCCGGGCACCCGTTTCGTGCAGACCGGCACCGCCTGATCGCGGCGCGTCCGCGCGCCGCAATGCCCGGCCAGGGGCGAGGGGCGGGCGTGAAAGAGATTGAATAAATCAAACGAACGGTATAACGATCTTTTAGCCCAATACCCACGAGAGGCCCACATGAACCACCCTTCCCCATCCCCCATCGAAACGCGGCGCGACAATGGCTGGCTGACGATCTGGCTGAACCGGCCCGAATCGCGCAACGCCCTGTCCGATGACATGAGCGCCGCGCTGATGCAGTGTTTCGCCGATCTGCGCGCGGATCGCACCATGCGCGGCGTGACCATCCGGGGCAAGGGCGGCACGTTCTGCGCGGGGGGCGATCTCAAGGGGTTCAAGGCGATGGCGGCGGGCGGCCAGACGGTCGCGGATGTCGCCACCATGAGCCGGCGCGCGGGAGATCTGTTCCAGGCGGTGCACACGCTGCCGCAGGTGGTGGTGGTTCTCATCGAGGGCGCGGCGATGGCCGGCGGGCTGGGTCTGGCCTGTGCCGCCGATGTCGTGGCGGGCACGCGGGATGCGAAATTCGCCCTGACCGAAACCATGATCGGCATTCCTCCGGCGCAGATCGCGCCGCATGTGGTGCGCCGCGTCGGGCCGATCGCGGCGCGCCGGATCATGCTGACCGGCGCGCGCTTCGAGGGCGAGGCGGCGCATGGCTACGGCATTCTGGACCATCTCTGCGACGATGCCGCCGGGCTTGACGCCTTCGAGGAAGGCATCCGCCGGGGTGTCATGCGCTGCGCGCCGGGCGCCAACGCGGTGACGAAGGAGATCCTGAGCGCGGCCGAGCACATGGCGCCCGAGGCGCTGATGGATTTCGCCGCGCGCGGCTTTGCCGAATGCCTGGTGGGCGAAGAGGGGCGCGAGGGTGTCGCGTCGTTCCTGGAAAAACGCAAGCCCGTCTGGGCGCAGAACGCCTGAGCGGCCGGCAGGAAAGGGCATTTCCCATGAGCAAATCGAAAATCCGTATCGGCGGCGCCTCGGCGGCCTGGGGCGATACCATTCACGGCGCGCGCCAACTGGTGGAGCGGGGAAACCTGGATTACCTGGTCGGCGACTTCCTGGCCGAGGTGACGATGGCGAT
>JAGRMG010000117.1 GCA_020441385.1 Paracoccaceae bacterium | reverse complement strand
GAGGTGTTCGGCCGCCTGCGCGGCGAGGCCCCGGCCATGTATGCCCCGGATGCCGACCGCAAGTCGGACTTCTTCCGCGACATCGCCGGTTCGCGCTATCTGGCGCTGGCCGAGGAAGTGGCCCGCGACGCCGGCATGCCCTACGAACAGCTGCTGAACGTCTATGACAAGTCGATCATCGCGGTGGAAAACCGCCCGCCCTCGGGCAGCCTGAACGAGAAGTTCAAGCGCGCGCTCGATCGCGTGGCCCGCGAGGGCGGCCAGACCGCGGCCGATCTGGGCGGGCGCGTGGATCACGCGCTTGGCATCGAACTGGAAGAGACCTATCTGGTCGGCACCGGCTATGGCCGCGTGACGCTGCCCTTCTCGAAAGAGCATATCCGCTCGGAGATCCTCTGCCACGGCCTTGGCGCGCACATGATGTTCCCCAAGACCCGCACGGTTCTGGACATCGGCGGCCAGGATACCAAGGGCATCCAGGTCAATGCCGACGGCATCGTCGAGAACTTCCAGATGAACGACCGCTGTGCCGCGGGCACCGGGCGCTACCTGGGCTATATCGCCGACGAGATGAACATGGGCCTGCACGAGCTTGGGCCGATGGCGCTCAAGTCGAACAAGCCGGCGCGCATCAACTCGACCTGCACGGTGTTCGCGGGCGCCGAACTGCGCGACCGTCTGGCGCTGGGCGAGGCGCGCGAGGATATCCTGGCCGGTCTGCACCGCGCCATCATCCTGCGCTCCATGTCGATCCTGTCGCGTTCGGGCGGGGTGGCCGACGAGTTCACCTTTACCGGCGGCGTCGCCAAGAACGAGGCGGCGGTGCGCGAACTGAAGAAACTGGTGTTCGAGAACTACGGCGAAGTGAAGATCAACATCGACCCGGATTCGATCTATACCGGCGCTCTCGGCGGGGCCGAATTCGCCCGCCGTGCCGCCCACGGACAAATTGAAGGAGTGGAAGAATGACACTGACTGCGGGAATTGACGTCGGCACGGGTGCCGTCAAGGCGGTGATCTTCCGGGTCGAGGACGACAAGGAGGAATGGCTGTCCAAGTGCAGCCTGCGCATCCGGTCGCGCGACCCGATGCAGCTGGCCCGCGAAGCCTTCGACCAGGCGCTCGAGGATGCCGGGGTCAAGGAAGAGGACATCGACTATGTCGCCACGACCGGCGAAGGCGAATCGATCCCCTTCCATACCGGGCACTTCTATTCGATGACCAGCCACGCGCGCGGGGCGCAGTTCCTCAACCCCGAGACCGGCGCCATCCTCGATTCCGGCGCGCTGCATGGCCGGGCGATGATCATCGACGAGAAGGGCAAGGTCATCAACTACAAGATGACCAGCCAGTGTGCCTCGGGTTCGGGCCAGTTCCTCGAGAACATCGCCCGCTATCTGGGCATCGCCCAGGACGAGATCGGCAGCCTGTCGGTCAAGGGCGACGACCCCGAGGAAGTGTCCTCGATCTGCGCCGTGCTGGCGGAAACCGACGTCATCAACATGGTGTCGCGCGGCATCTCCGCGCCCAACATCCTCAAGGGCATCCACCTCAGCATGGCCAGCCGGCTCGCGCGCCTGCTGAAATCCATCGGCGTCAAGGATGACGTGATCATGATGACGGGCGGCATGGGCCTTGACGAAGGGCTGTGCGTGGCGCTGCGCGAAAGCCTGGCCAAGATGAAGGGCATGGACGGCGCCACCGTCGTCAACCACCCCGACTCGATCTTTGCGGGGGCGATCGGCGCGGCGCTCTGGGGCGCGTTCCGCTACGAGAAGCTGGCGGAAAGCGGCCAGCTGCTCAAGGCTTCCTGATAAGGCCAAGACCACGGAGGATCCGATATGGCACTTATGATAATCGACAGCTGCACGGCCTGCGACGCCTGCGAACCGGTTTGCCCGAACGAGGCCATCACGGCCGGCGATCCGATCTATGTGATCGATCCGTTCAAATGCACCGAATGCGTCGGCGCCGAGGACGAGCCGCAATGCAAGCTGGTCTGCCCCGAGGACTGCATCGTTCCGAACCCGGATTTCGACGAATCCCAGGACGAGCTGATGGCCAAGTTCGAATCGCTGCAATAAGACCACCCTCCCGGGAATCCGGGGGGAGGGCCACGGCGGCGCCATCTTCGGGCCCGCCGACCGGGGTTCTTCCCTGAACGGCGCGTCGCGGCAGCGGCGCGCCTTTCTTTCGGTCCCGCCGGTGCGGGCGATGGAACCCGTCCCGTGCTCGCGCGTTCCTTGGGCAGGACGGGACCATGAGCACAAGAACCTTTCGCCGCGACTACATCACCAGACCCATCCACAGATGGGCGCGCACCGCCATGCCGACGCTTTCGGATACCGAGGCCGAGGCGCTGAACGCGGGCGATGCGTGGTGGGAGGCCGACCTGTTCTCGGGCAATCCCGACTGGCAAAAGCTGCGCGGCATCGCCCCGCCCCGGCTGAGCGACGAGGAACAGGCGTTTCTGGACGGCCCCTGCGCCGAACTGTGCCGCATGGTCGATGACTGGCGGATCAACGAATACACCGCCGATCTGCCCGGCGAAGCCTGGGATTTCATGCGCGAGAACGGCTTTTTCGGCATGATCATCCCCAAGGAATACGGCGGCCTCGGCTTTTCGGCGCTGGCCCATTCCGAAGTGGTGCGCTTTCTCTCGATCAGATCGCTGGTCGCTGCGGTCACGGTGATGGTGCCCAACTCGCTCGGGCCCGGTGAACTGCTGCTGCATTTCGGCACCGATGCGCAAAAAGACCACTGGCTGCCCCGCCTTGCCGACGGCCGCGAGATTCCCGCCTTCGGGCTGACCAGCGAAGAGGCCGGATCGGACGCCGCCGCGATGGTCGATACCGGGGTGGTCTGCAAGGGCCGGTGGCAGGGCGACGAGGTTCTGGGCCTGCGCCTGAACTGGTCCAAGCGCTATATCACCCTGTCGCCGGTCTGCACGGTTCTGGGGCTGGCCTTCAAGATGTCCGACCCCGACGGCCTGCTGGGCGAGACCGAGGATATCGGCATCACCTGCGCGCTGGTGCCCACCGGCCTCGACGGCGTGGAGACCGGCCGCCGCCATATCCCGGCGGGACAGATGTTCCAGAACGGGCCGACCAGCGGGCGCGATGTCTTCATCCCGCTCGATCACATCATCGGCGGGCCGGACTATGCCGGGCGCGGCTGGATGATGCTGATGACCGCGCTGGCCGCCGGGCGCGGCATTTCCCTGCCCTCGCTGTCGGCGGCCGCGCTGGCGATGACGGCGCAGACCACCGGCGCCTATGCCCGCGTGCGCGAACAGTTCGACATTCCGGTGGCGAAATTCGGCGGCGTGCAGGAGGGGCTGGCGCGCCTGGCCTCGGGCGCCTACGCGCTGGATGCGGCGCGGCGGCTGACCTGCACGGGGCTGGACGAGGGCCGCGCGCTGGCGGTGATCTCGGGCATCATGAAGGCGAACGCCACCTACCGGATGCGCGATGCGCTGAACGATGCGATGGACATCCATTCCGGCAAGGCGGTGATCGACGGACCGGGCAACTACCTGTCGCCGCTCTACAAGGCGGTGCCGATCGCGATCACCGTCGAGGGGGCCAACATCCTGACCCGCAGCCTGATCATCTTCGGTCAGGGGGCGATCCGCGCGCATCCCCACCTTCTGGACGAGATGCAGGCGCTCGAGCAAGAGGACGACGACGCCTCGCTCGATGCGTTCGACCGGCATTTCTGGGCCCATGCCGGCCATACCGTCCGCACGCTGCTGCGCGCGCTCGTCCGGTCCTGGACGCATGGCCTGTTCGCGCCCGCCCCGGCGGATGCGGGTGCCGCGAGACCGATCTACCGCCGCATGTCGCGCTGGTGCGCCGCCTTCGCGCTGACCGCGGATTTCGCATTCCTGACCATGGGCGGCGGGCTCAAGCGGCACGAGATGATCTCGGCGCGGATGGGCGACGTGCTGTCCGAACTCTACATCCTGTCGGCGACACTGAAACGCTGGGAGGACGAAGGCCGGCACGGCGCCGACCTGAAGCTGGTGCAATACGCCGCCGATGCCGCGTTCGACCGCATCGGGCGCAGCCTGGATGCGGTTCTGGCCAACATGCCCGCCCGCTGGGCCGGCTGGCTGCTGCGCGCGCTCACGCTGCCGAAATGGGCGGCGCGCGGCCCGTCCGACCGGCTGACCGCGGATTGCGCCGGCCTGCTGTCCGAACCCGGCGCCACCCGCGACCGGTTGCGCGGCTTCATGCGCGACGACTGCCATCGCCCGGGCGTCGCGGCGCTGAACGAGGCGTTCGCCGCCGTGACCGCGGCCGAACCTATCCGCAAGCGGCTGCGCGAGGCGCGGCTGACCCAGGCCGAGGCGCACCAGATCGGCAAGATCACCGATGCCGAAAACGACCGGCTGAACCAGATGCACGAGAAGGTGCGCAAGGTCGTCGCCGTGGACGATTTCGGCCCCGACGACCTGCGGGCGCTGTTCAGCGATCTGCGCCCGGCGGGGCCGGACCGGCCGGCGAGGGCCGCGCAATGACGCGCCCGGTCTACCTCGTCGATGGCGCCCGTACCCCGTTCCTGAAGGCGCGCGGCGGCCCCGGGCCGTTCACGCCGGTCGATCTGGCGGTGCAGGCGGGGCGGCCGCTGCTGCTGCGCCAGCCGTTCGCGCGCGATGCCTTCGATCTGGTGATTCTCGGCTGCGTCAACGTGATCGCCGACGAGATGAACCCGGCGCGCGTCGCCGCCCTGCGCCTGGGGCTGGGCGAGGCGATGGTGGCGTTCACCATGCAGATCAACTGCGGCTCGGGGATGCAGAGCATCGACACCGCCTACCGCTATATCCGCGACGGCAGTCACGACCTGATTCTGGCGGGCGGCGCCGAGGCGCTGAGCCACGCGCCCCTGGTGCTGCGGCAGGACGCGGTGGAATGGTATGCCGGGCTGGCCGCATCCAGCGGGCCGCTGGACGCGGCCACGCACCTGACCGGGCTGCGGCCCGATTTCTTCAAGCCGGTGGTCGGCCTCGAACGCGGCCTGACCGATCCGATCACCGATCTGAACATGGGCCAGACCGCCGAGGTTCTGGCGCACCGGTTCGACATCAGCCGCGAACAGGCCGACGAATACGCCGTGGCCAGCCATCAGCGCCTGGCCCGGGCACAGGCCGAAGGCTGGCTGGACGGCGAGGTCATGACCGCCTTCGACCGCGAGAGCCGCTGCTGGGATCGTGACGACGGCGTGCGCCCCGACAGCGACATGGAAAAGCTGGCCGGGCTGAACCCGGTGTT
This sequence comes from Paracoccaceae bacterium, assembly GCA_020441385.1. Classification (GTDB taxonomy): domain Bacteria; phylum Pseudomonadota; class Alphaproteobacteria; order Rhodobacterales; family Rhodobacteraceae; genus JAGRMG01. Next base: position 35,326 of record JAGRMG010000117.1, on the reverse strand, counting down.
CGAAAAGCCCTATGGCAAGGTGACGGCGGGCAATTCCAGCCAGATCACCGACGGCGCAAGCTGGACGATCCTGGCCTCGGACCGCGCCGTCGAGGAACACGGGCTGAGCCCGCTGGCGCGCATCGTGGACAGCGAATGGTCGGCGCTCGATCCGTCGATCATGGGGCTGGCGCCGGTGCTGTGTTCGACCGAGATCGCCAAACGGCAGGGCCTTGCCTGCGCCGATGTCGACCTGTGGGAGCTGAACGAGGCCTTCGCGGCGCAGGTGCTGGCCTGCCTGGCCGCCTGGGAGGACGAGGATTTCTGCACAGCTCTGCTGGGCCTTGACGGTGCCTTCGGCGCGATTCCGCGCGACCGTCTGAACGTCGATGGCGGCGCCATCTCGATGGGCCATCCCGTCGGCACCAGCGGCAACCGCATCGTGCTGCATCTGGCCAACGCGATGCGGCGGCTGGGCGGCACGCGCGGCATCGCCACCGAGTGCATCGGCGGCGGACAGGGCGGCGCGATGTTGCTGGAGGCGATGCAATGAGCGGGCCGGTACTGACATGGCTGGGCGAAACGCAACCCGAATTCGGGCCGGCGGGCGCGCTCGCCGAGGATGGCCCCTGGCGCACGGCGCGCGACGTCCGCGGCGTTCAATGGCTGCTGCTGGATGTTGCCGACAGTGGCACCAACACCGTTTCGCGCGAGGTGCTGGAGGAGTTGGACAAGCAGTTGAACGCGCTGCGCGCCGACCCGCCCGAAGGGCTGGTGATCCGCTCGGCCAAACCGGGCGGGTTCGCCGCCGGGGCCGACATTTCCATGCTGCGGGACATGAGCGAACCCAGGGACGCCAGGGCCCTGCTGAGCCGCGGACATGCGGTTCTGGACCGGCTGGCGGGGCTTGGCTTTCCGACCGTCTGTGTCGTGCATGGCGCGGCCCTGGGCGCCGGGTTCGAACTGGCGCTGGCCTGCGATTGCATCATCGCCGTCGAGGGCGCCAGCTTTGGCTTTCCCGAGGTCAACCTGGGCCTGCATCCGGGCCTTGGCGGCACCTTCCGCCTGCCCGCCCGCATCGACCCGATCGAGGCGATGACGATGATGCTGACGGGCAAGACGGCGCATACCGCCAGGGCGCGCAAGCTCGGCATCGCCGACGCGGTGGTGCCCGAACGCCATGTCGATGCGGCCGTTCGTGCCGCCATCGCCGGCAAGCTCGACCATGACGGCCCCGGCCTGACCGGGCGGGCCATGACGGTGCCGGGCGCACGCCGCCTTGCCGGGGCGCGGATGCGCGCCAGAACCCGCGAAAAGGCACCGCAGGATCATTACCCGGCGCCATACGCACTGATCGGCCTGTGGGAGGAACACGGCGACGACGCGAAGGCGATGCAACGGGGCGAGATCGCCTCGTTCGCCGATCTTCTGTCCAGCCGGACATCGCAGAACCTGATGCGGGCCTTCTTCCTGCGCCAGACGCTGAAACAGGCGGCGCGGGGCAAGGACACGATCGGCCATGTCCATGTTGCCGGCGGCGGCGTCATGGGCGCCGATATCGCCGCGCTCTGCGCCATCCGGGGCAAGACGGTCACGCTGTTCGATCCCGACCCGAAGGCGCTGGCGCGCGCGGTCGAACGCGCCGCGGCCATGTGCGCCGAAAAACACCTGGACGGGCTGGAAACCCGGGATGCGCTCGACCGGCTGATCCCCGATCCGGCGCAATACGGGGTGAAGCGGGCCGATCTGGTGATCGAGGCCGGGCCGGAAGACCCCGAGACCAAGGCCAGGATCCATGCCGGGCTCGAACCGGAGATGAACCCGAATGCGACGCTGGCCAGCAACACGTCCTCGCTGTCGCTGTCGGCGCTGGCCAAGACGCTGAAACGCCCCGGCCGCTTTGCCGGGTTGCATTTCTTCAACCCGGTGGCCAGCATGCAGCTGGTCGAGGTGGTGCGCCACGCCAACACGTTCCGCACCGTGACCGATCAGCTGGCCGCGTTCTGCGGCACGCTCGACAAGCTTCCCGCGCATGTCACCGATCGCCCCGGCTTTCTGGTCAACCGCGCGCTGACACCCTACCTTCTCGAAGCCATCAAGCTGATCGACGAAGGCGTCGAGAAGGAAACCATCGACCACGCCGCCGTCGCGTTCGGCATGCCCATGGGGCCGGTGGAACTGGCCGACCGGGTCGGTCTGGACATCTGCCTCGACGTGGCCGACAGCCTGCATGACAACCTCGACAAGCCGCTGCCCGAGGTTCCCGGCTGGCTGCGCGAAAAGGTGCGCGAACAGGGCGAAGTCGGGCGCAAATCCGGCAAGGGCCTCTATATCTGGCAGGATGACGGGACGCTGCAACGCAACGGCGCGGGCCCCCCGCCGCATCCCGACCTGACCGACCGGCTGATCCTGCCGATGCTGAACGCCTGTGTCGAATGCCTGCGCAAGAACGTCGCCGCCGACCCCGAAACCGTCGACGGGGCGATGATCTTCGCCACCGGCTTTGCCCCGTTCCGGGGCGGGCCGATGCGCTATTCGCGTACCCGGGGGATTGACGCCATCCACCGCCGCCTTCACGGTCTGGCTGCACTTTACGGCGACCGGTTCACCCCGGATGCCGGGTGGCTGGACCTGGAAAGCGATGATCTTTGAAACCCTGAGCGACCCCGACGAACTGGCCCGCAGGATCGTCGCCCGAACCGGCGGCGACATCCGGCTGGCGCTGCCGCTGGGCCTGGGCAAGGCCAATACCGTGGTCAACGCACTGACGCGCCTGGCGCTGGCCGACCCCGCGATCCGGCTCGAGATCTTCACCGCGCTGACGCTGGAACGCCCCGACCCGGCGGGCGACGATCTGGCGGCGCGCCTGCTGGGGCCGGCGCTGGATCGTCTGTTCGGGGCCTACCCGGCGCTGGACTATGCCCGCCATCTGCGGGCGCGCACGCTGCCGGACAACATCCGCGTGCATGAATTCTTCTTTCAGGCCGGCAACTGGCTGGGCAACACGGCGGCACAGCGCGACTATATCACCGCCAACTACACCCACGCCCTGCATTTCCTTCTGGCGCGCAAACCCAACGTGGTCGCCCAGCTTGTCGCGCGCCAGGGCGACCGGTTCAGCCTGTCCTGCAACACCGACATCACCGTCGATCTGCTGCGTGCCCGTGCCGCGGGCACCCAGGATTTCCTGGTGGCGGCCGAAATCAGCGACGACCTGCCCTTCATGGCCGGAACCGGCGAGATCGCGGCACCCGAGATCGCCCTGCTGCTGGACGACCCCGCCACGCGGTTCGAGCTGTTCTCGGCGCCCAAACGCCCGGTATCGCTGGCCGAACACGCCATCGGGCTGCATGTGGCCGGGCTGGTCCCAGACGGCGCCACCTTGCAGATCGGCATCGGCTCGACCGGCGACGCGGTGGCCTCGGCGCTGCTGCTGCGCCACCGCGACCCGGCGGTTTTCGCCGACATCGCGGCCGGCGCGCCGGTCCCGGCCGCGCGGGGGTTCGACTGCTCGGGGCGGTTTGAAACCGGGCTTTACGCCGTTACCGAAATGCTGGTGCAGGGCATCGTGGAACTGCTGCGCGCCGGGGTCGTCAAACGCGAGGTCGAGGGCGCCTGCGTGCATGCCGGCTTCTTTCTGGACTGCCGCGATTTCTATCGCAGCCTGCGCGAGATGCCGCCCCAACAGCGCGCGCGCATCGCGATGGTGCCGGTCTCGTTCACCAACCAGCTTTACGGCGACGAGGCCGCGCGGCGCAGCGCCCGCGCCGATGCCCGTTTCGTCAATTCCGCGATGAAGGCGACGCTCCTGGGCGGGGTCGTTTCCGACATCACCGCCGCGGGCCAGATCGTCAGCGGCGTGGGCGGGCAATACAATTTCGTCGAACAGGCCTTCGCCATCCCGGGCGGGCGGGCTGTCCTGACCCTGCCGGCCACGCGCACCCGCAAGGGGCGCGTGAGCTCCAACATCGTCTGGGAACATCCCCACGAGACCATTCCGCGCCATCTGCGCGATATCGTGGTGACGGAATACGGCATCGCCGACCTGCGCGGCAAGAGCGACGGCGCCGCCATCATGGCGATGCTGTGCATCGCCGACAGCCGGTTTCAGCCCGCCCTGCTGGCACGCGCCATCGCCGCGGGCAAACTGGCGCCGGGCACCGGGATCCCGCCCCGCCACCGCGCCAATACCCCGCGCCGCCTGCGCCGCTGGCTGGCCCCGTCGCGTGCCGCCGGGCATCTGCCGGATTTCCCGTTCGGAACGGATTTCTCAGATGTGGAACAGCGGCTGCTGCCGGCGCTGGAGCGGCTGAAAGCCGCCTCCGGATCGCCGGTGGCGATGTCGGCGCTGATCTGGCGCGGGCTGGTTGCGGGGGCGGGCGAGAACGGCGAATGCCTCGAACGGATGCGGCTGGGCCGGGCGCGCAGGCCCGCCGAGATCGTCATGGCGCTGGCGCTAAAGGGCGCGCTGGCCCGGCCCGACGACTGAACGCGACACACAGGAAGGGCACGCCATGTCACCGCTGGTCGATGAACTCCTCCCGCCGCTGTTCATGCCATGGCAGTTGATCCTGCTGCGCCTTGGCGGCGCCACCGTCCTGTGCGGCCTGATCGGGTATGAACGCGAAAGCGCCAGCCGCCCGGCCGGGCTGCGCACGCATATGCTGATCGGGCTGGCGGCGGCGACCTACAGCATCATCATGCTGCATCTGATCGCGCAATCGGATGCGTTCACCGGGAACGTGCGCACCGACCCGCTGCGCATCATCGAGGCGCTGACCAGCGGCATCGCCTTCCTGGCCGCCGGCATGATCGTGTTTTCCCAGGGCAAGGTACACGGGCTGACGACCGGAACCGGCATGTGGCTGGCGGCCGCGATCGGGCTGTGCGTCGGGCTGGGCCTGTGGCCCGTCGCGCTGATCGTCACGGTTCTGGCGCTGATCGTCATCCGCGCCCTGGCCTATGTCGAGTACAAGGCGCTTGAAACCAAGAAACCCGAGGACGGCGACGGATGACCCCCCGCCCATGCAAAGGGGGCCGCATCGCTGCGGCCCCCGGGGTCTTGACGCTTCGGGCGAATGTCAGCCGCCGGCATATTCCGGCATCGCCTTCATCTGCTCTTCGGTCATGTCGACATAGGCGCGATACTCGCCGTCCTTGCTTCTCAGCTTGAGCTGGTCGAAGCCGATGGCAACCGGCTTTTCGCCCATGCCGAGCCAGCCGCCGACATCGACGACGGCCTGCGTGATCTTGCCGTCCGAATCGAGGATCAGTTCGCCGATCTCGCCGATATCTTCATGGTTGGGGCCATAGACCCGCGCGCCTTGCAGATCGTCGGCGGTCAGATCCTCATGCCGGACGGCATCCCAGTCGGCATCGTCCTGCGCCATCTGCATGTTGTCATCGCGCATGTTGTCATCGCGCATGCGCGTGTCGTCGAGATACGAACGATAGCCCGCGTCGGATGCGACCGTGCGGTCATAGGTCGCCTCTTCGCCAAAGCGGGCGGGGTCGCCCTTGAAGACGACAAAGAATTCGCCCTCGTCATCGGTGTCGGGAACGAAGGCCAGGTTGTCCAGGGTGATGCGGACCTCGCGTTCGCCCATGCCGAGGAAGCCGCCCACATCGCTGACGATGGCGTCGATCTTGCCGTCCGTGGACATCAGGACATCGTCCACCTCGCCCAGATCGCGCCAGTCCTCGCGCGGCTCGGCGACCGCGTCCCAGCTGCCGGCGGGCGCGTCGGTATCGCCGGCGTCGCGGGTATAGATGTTGTGGCCGATCAGATCGCTGACCAGGATTTCCATGTCGCCGCTGGCGATGGTCGACTTCATCCAGGCATCGTCACCGGCCATCTGATCCGAACCGGACTTCATGGTCTGATCGGCTTTCGGGGCCGTATCGGTGGTGGTGGTGGATTGTGCCAGCGCCGAGGTGGCCAGAAGGGCAGCCAGCGCCGTGGTACCAAACAGATGTTTCATGTCTGTCTCCTTTCGGTTGCAGGCCCCCTGTCGGGCCTTGATGGCGGATAAACGCAAGATCGCTTTTCCGGTTCCATCCAACGCACTGCGGTTCATGTTTTTTCGGCAGGCTTTCGCCAAGGACGCCCGCGCCGCACGGGAACGTCGCGCGCGGGCAAGCCAGCACAGCCACGCGAACCGGATACGCCTTCCGGTTGTTTCCGGGTCGTCACGCGAAAAGGCCACCCGCGGCGCGGATGGCCATGCCGGTCAGTGGCGCCCGGGCGCCCCGACGAACGCCGTCAGCGCCGCGCGCTCATCAATCCGGCGAGAAAGCCCACGCCTGCCACGATACCCAGCGCCGCGAAAGGGTGATGGGCGATATAGTCGTCGGCCTGGGCGCGCGTGACCTCAAGGCGTTCGCGTGCCGCCTCGCCGGCCTTCACGGCGTTTTCCTGGGCAACCCTGACCGCCTGATTGGAGCGCGCCTTGCCCATGTCGGCAATCATGCCGCCCAGTTCCGCCACATCCCGTTTCAGCGTGGCGATCTGTTCGGCCAGATCGGTGGCCGAAGGGTCGGACGGGGAACCGTTGGAAACTTCGCTGCGTGCCATTTGCATTCCCTCCTTTCGGGTGCGTCTGCATGTATGCGCCCAACGCACAGGGCCGGCGCGGGTTCCGCCACGCCCTTGCGGAACCAAACCCGGAAACCGGAGTTTACGCCCCATGAGGCGCACAGAGCGCCACGTTCAAGCAAGCGGAAGGAAAAATCATGCTTTACTGGGCACTCGTCTTTTTCATCATCGCGCTGGTCGCGGGCGTGTTCGGGTTTGGCGGCATCGCCAGCGCATCGGCGGGGATCGCGCAGATCCTGTTCTTCGTCTTCATCGTGCTCTTCGTCGTCGCCCTGATCGCGCGGGCCATGCGCGGCCGCACGCCCTGAGGCGGGGCGCGGAAACATGCGGATCACACCCCATGCGGGCAGTCCGGCGGGACTGCCCGCATTTTTTTGCCGCCGCGCCGGCCCTGTCAGGCGCGCAGCGTCTCCGTGGATGAAAAGAACATCGCCTGGCTGATCGCCGAGCGGACCTGGTCTTCCGAATAGGGCTTGGAGATCAGGAACGCCGGTTCGGGGCGTTCGCCGGTCAGCAGCCGTTCGGGGAAGGCGGTGATGAAGATCACCGGCGTATCGCCCAGAATCGCCAGCAGATCGTTGACCGCGTCGATGCCCGAGGAATTGTCGGCCAGCTGGATGTCGGCCAGGATCAGGTCGGGAAGTTCGGTGCTTCCCATATGCACCGCACCGTCGCGCGTGCGGGCAATGCCGATCGCCTCGTGGCCCAGATCGCGCACCATCGATTCCAGATCCATGGCGATGACGGCCTCGTCCTCGATGATCATCACCCGCCCCATGACGCTGCCGGCCATTTCCTCGCGCGCGCGGTTCACCAGATATTCGGCCTCGTCCCGGTCGATCTGCATGATCCGCGCGATATCGGCAAAGCCGAATTCCTCGATCGTGTGCAGCAGCAGCGCCTCGCGGGTGTTCTTGGTCAGCTTGCCCAGATGCGCCTGCGCGCGCGCCTCCGGCCCGGTCGCGTCGGCCGCGGTCGCCGCCCCTGCGCTGGCCCAGATGCCATGGAACATCCGGAACAGTTCGACGTTGACAGGGTGATGGGGATCGAGCGCCTCGGCATCCTGCAGGATCGCCTCCAGTGTCGCGGCGGCATAGGCATCGCCCGAGGTCTGACTGCCGGTCAGCGCCCGCGCATAGCGGCGAAGATAGGGCAGATGTTCACCCAAGGCGTCGGCCAGTTGTGCCCTCGAAACAGGATTTGCCATGTGTTTCCCTCGTCTTTTTTTGCCAATATCGGAACCCAACGCCGTTCTGTAAAGTTAAGTTCCAGCAAATCTGCGGAAATGAACGGGGCAGGCAAGAGGATTCAGCGCGCGAAATGGGTCAGAAACCGCCAAAGAAGAGCATCGAAATGCAAATCGACGAAAACCTGAAACGGGTCTACCAGGAAACGCTGGAGGAAGAGATTCCCGACCGGTTCCGCGATCTGCTGGCCCAGCTTCGCCGCCAGGACGAACAGGGCGAGGGTGAGGAATGAAACGATCCGATCCCAGGGAAGAGCTGGTGGATCATCTGCCGGCCCTGCGGGCCTTCGCGCTCAGCCTGACGCGCAACGGCGCCACCGCCGACGACATGGTCCAGGACACGCTGGTCAAGGCCTGGAGCAACATCGACAAGTTCGAGCCCGGCACCAACCTGCGCGCCTGGCTGTTCACCATCCTGCGCAACACCTTCTATACCAGCCGCCGCAAGCTCAAGCGCGAGGTCGCCGATGTCGATGGCACCTATACCGCCGGCCTGTCGGTGAAACCGGCCCATGACGGGCGCTTGCAGCTGAACGATTTCCGCCGCGCCTTTGCCCGGCTGCCCGACGAACAGCGCGAGGCGCTGCTGCTGGTCGGCGCGCTGGGATTTTCCTATGAAGAGGCTGCCGAAACCTGCAATGTGGCGGTCGGCACCATCAAGAGCCGCGCCAACCGGGGCCGGACGCAACTGGCCGACCTGCTGGGCCTCAAGGACAACGAGACGCTGGACATGACCGACGGTGCGACGATGGCGGTGATCAACGCGCGGCACGGATCGCCCAGGTGACGCGACTGCCCGGCGTTTCCCGCTTCGATTCCCGCTCGCTCGGCGTGCGGATCGTGCTCCTGCTGTCGGTGGCGCTGCTGCCGGTCGGGCTCATCGCGCTTTATCAGACCCGCGAGGTGGCGCTGCACGCGGCGCGGCGCACCGAACTGGCCCTGCAGGCCCTGACCGAACGCGCCGCCCGCCACGAACGCGCGATATTGCAGGAATCCATCGGCGCGGTGGATGTGCTGAACGCCAGTTTCGATTTCGTCAGGGACGATCCGGCGGCCTGCACCGCGATGATGCGCCGCCTGGTGCAGGACAACGAGAGGTTCAGTTTCGCCGGCATCGTGAAACCCGACCGCAGCATGGAATGCTCGTCTCTCGGGCGCCCTGTCGTGCTCGATCCCTCCAGCGGCAATCCCGCGTTCTGGGCCGATCCGGTGCGCACGATCATCGTCACCCCGAACGCCCCGTTCAGCAAGGAACCGGTGGTGAACATCACCGACCCGCTCTGGCGCGACGGCGAACTGGCCGGCGCGCTGTCGCTGTCGATCCCGCATCGGGTGCTGCAACGCCCGCCGGAAGAGCCGCCCGCGGACGACCGCGATCCGCTGGCCCTGCTCACCTTCAACGAAAACGGCGAGGTGCTGACGGCGAGCGGCGGGCTGGAAAACGCCGCGCAGCTTCTGCCGCGCGACCGCGCGCTGGCCGCCCTGACCGGGGAACGCGCCGTCGCCTTCAGCGGCGCCAACAGGGCCGGCCAGCCGCGCGTCTTTGCGGTGGTGCCGATCCTGCCCGGCGCGGTCTATGCGATGGGCACCTACGACATGCCCGCGGTCGAGGTCGGGACCGGCGTGTTGCGGCTGCCCGCCTGGCTGTTCCCGATCCTGATGTGGCTGGTGTCGCTGGTGGTCGCCTATGTCGCCATGGACCGGCTGGTGATCCGTAACATCCGCAACCTGCAACGCCAGATGCGCGCCTTCGCGCAATCGCGCAAATTGCCGGAACCGCGCGCCATGGCCGACAAGCCGCGCGAATTGCAGGACATCGAGGCCTCGTTCCTGACCATGACCGAAACGCTGCTGCAGGACGAGGCGCTGCTCGAGGATGCGGTGCATGAAAAGAACGTACTGCTGAAAGAGGTGCATCACCGGGTCAAGAACAACCTGCAACTGATCTCCTCGATCATGAACATGAAGATGCGCCGCGCCGCCAACCCCGAAACGGTCGACATGCTGCAACGTCTGCAAGCGCGCATCATGGGTCTGGCCCGCATCCACCGCAGCCTCTACCAGTCGCAGAACCAGGGGCTTGTCGATGTCGGCGTGCTGCTGGGCGAAATCGTCGACCAGACCCTGGCCATGGGCGGCGAGATCGGCGGCGACGTGCGTATCGACCGCCATATCGACCCCATCATGCTCTATCCCGACCAGGCGGTGCCGCTGACGCTTCTGGCCTCCGAAGCCGCCACCAACGTGCTGAAGAACATCGGCGCGCCCCCGGGCGGGCAACGCTGGATCAGGGTGCGCCTGTTCAACGAGGAAGACGACGGCCGCGCCTGCATGGAGTTCTCAAACTCGGTCGCCGAGGATAGCGACGTCGCCGACGACGTGCCGGGCCTGGGCAGCCAGCTGATCCGGGCGTTCGCCTCGCAGCTCGGCGGCGACCTGACGATCGAACGCAAGGAGGGCGCGTATATCCTCGCGATCCGCTTTCCCATCGCCGCGTTCTCGCCCGACCCGGTCGATTACTGATCGCGGGCAGGCAGGGAACCGGGCCGCGGTCCGGTTCGTTGACCCGCCGGGATGCGCCATGAACAGGAGCCGCCAATGACGACTCACACATGCGACGTGGCCGTGATCGGGGCCGGCACCGCCGGCATCTCTGCCGAGCGCAGCGCCCGCAGGCAGGGCGCGAAAACCCTGCTGATCGACCCCGAATTCGCCGGCACCACCTGCGCCACGGTCGGCTGCATGCCCTCCAAGCTGCTGATCGCGGCGGCCGATGCCGCGCACGGCGCGCAGGGCGCGGCGGCCTTCGGCGTCATGGCCCGGCCCGAGATCGACGGAAGGCGCGTCATGGCGCGGCTGCGCGAATTGCGCGACGGCTTCGTCGCCGGCGTCAGGGACATGTTCGCCAGCCTGCCCGACGGCACCTGCCTGACCGGGCGGGCCCGGTTCGAGGGCCCGGGGGAACTGTCGCTCGGGGACGGAACCCGCGTGCAGGCGCGCACCGTGGTGATCGCCACCGGCGCGCGGCCGTTCATCCCCGATGCGTTCGAGGCGGCGGGCGATCTGATCCTGACCAACGAGACGCTGTTCGAACTCGAAGACCTGCCCGGCAGCGTCGGCGTCATCGGCGCGGGCCCCCTCGGCATCGAACTGGCGCAGGCCCTGGCGCGGCTGGGCGTGCGCGTCGAACTGTTCGAACGCGACCGGGTCGTCGCCGGCCTGCCGGCCCCGACCGGCCGGGCGCTCTGCGACATCCTGCGCCGCGAATTCCCGATCCGCCTGAACGTCTCGCCCGCGGCCCGGCGTGCCGGCGCACAGGTCGAACTCGACGCCGGCGGCGCCACGTCCCGGTTCGACCGTCTGCTGATCGGCGCCGGCCGCCCGCCCGCGCTGGACGGGCTGAACCTCGCCGCCACGGGGCTCGAACTCGACGATCGCGGCATGCCCGATGTCGACAGCGCCACGCTGCAATGCTGCGACGCACCGGTCTTCATGGCCGGGGATGCCAACGCGGCCCGCCCGCTGCTGCACGAGGCCGCCGACGAGGGCACCATCGCCGGGCGCAACGCCGCGCTGTTTCCCGATATCGCCCCGGGCCCGCGCAAGGTCGCCATGGGCATCACGTTCACCCGCCCGGCCGCCGCCGTCATCGGCACGATTCCCGACACCGGCAAAGACGGCGCCCTGACCGGATGTTCGGATTATTCCGGCCAGGGCCGCGCCCGTGTCATGGACCGCGCCGCCGGATCGTGCCGCATCCACGCCGACCGCGAGGGCCGCCTGATCGGCGCCGACCTCTGCGCGCCGGGCGGGGAACATCTGGCACACCTGCTGGCCTGGGCGGTCTCCTGGGAAAAAACGGCGGCCGACCTGCTGGAACTGCCCTTCTACCACCCCACGCTCGAGGAAGGGCTGCGCCCGGCGCTGCGCGAGATCTGCGCCGCACTGGGCCAGGACCGGCCCTGGAACCGCGACGACGGCCCGACACCGGGCTGCTGACCGGCTTCTTTCTGGGCGCAAATACTCCCGCCGGAGGCAACCCGAGGAAGCGGCCGCACGGCCGCTGACGAGACAGGAACAACGCGCCGAAGGCGCTCCGCGCTACAGGGCCGCCTGCGCGCTCAGCCGCGCCCAGTTGGCATCGACCTCGGCCTGAAGCGCCGCGCGGTCGGCCTCGCTCAGGTGGCGATAGCGCTTCTGCTGCGCCAGATAGGCGTCGATGGGGCGGATCTTGTGCTCGGGATGCATCCTGGTGCGCAGCCCGTCCTCGATCTCGAGCAGCGGAAACACGCCGCTCTCCACCGCCAGCCGCGCGGTGGAGACCGCGGCATGGTCGGCCACGCCCCAGCCCGGCAGGCAGGGAATCAGCACGATGATGACCTTGGTGCCCCGGATCGCCTTGGCCTTGTCCATCTTGGCGGCCATGTCGTTCAGATGCGACGGGCTGACCGTGGCGATATAGGGGATGCGGTGGGCGGCCAGAATCTCGATCAGGTTCTTCTTCTGCGTGGCCTTGCCCAGCGGCGTGCTGCCGGTCACCGCGCCCGAGGGCGTCGAGGAGCTCTTCTGCCCCCCGGTGTTCATGTAGCCTTCGTTGTCGAAACAGACATAAAGGATGTCCTCGTTGCGCTCCGCCGCCGAGGACAGCGCCTGAAGGCCGATGTCGTAGGTGCCGCCGTCGCCGGCGAAACACAGCACCGTTGTGTCGTCCTTGCCCTGCGCGCGCAGCGCCCGCTTGATGCCGCTGGCCGAGGCGGCCGCCGATTCCAGCGTTCCGTGCAGGAACGGGATGCGCGCCGAACTCAGCGGATGCCCGCCCAGGATCACCGCCGAACACGAGGGCGAGACGACGCCCACCGCATTCTGGCCGACACTGTTCAGGATCACCCGCATCGCCAGCGCCTCGGCGCAGCCGGCGCAGGCGACATGGCCCGAACAGAACTGGCCGTCATCGGCATAGTCGATCTTCTTCACTTCGTTCATCTTCCTCACTCCACCCAGACCGCATCCGGCGAGGGATCGGCGTTGCGATAGTCGCGCACCAGGCGCGCGATCGTGGCGACATCCACGTTGACGCCGCCGACACCGGCCAGCAGCCCGTGCATGCGCGGCGCCCCGACGGTGCCGTAAAGCGCCGCCTTGGCTTCCTGATGCAGCACGCCGCCCATGCCCGGCGAATAGTTGCGGTCCAGCACGATGGTACAGGGCACGCCGGCCAGCGCCGCGCGCAGCTCGTCCGCCGGGAAGGGCCGGAACAGGCGCAGTTTCAGCAGGCCCGCGGCGATGCCCTCGTCGCGCAGCCTGTCCACCGCGTCGCGCGCCGTGCCGGCCATGCTGCCCATGGTCAGCACCACCACCTCGGCCCCGGTCATGCGGTAGGCTTCCAGCACCCCGCCGCCGCGCCCGGTCATCGCGCGCCAGCCGCTTGCCGCAGCCTCGGTCAGGCCGGGGACGGTTTCCATCGCCGCGGCCATCTCGCGCCGGGTCCGGTTCCACGACGCCTGCCCGATCGGCGCGCCCAGCGACTGCCCCGCCCCGGTATCGAGCTGCATCGGCCGCTCCACCCGCGGCAGGAACTCGTCGATCAGCCCGGGCGCCGGCACGCTGACCGGTTCCACCGAATGCGAGACGTAAAAGGCGTCGTGGTTGATCATCACCGGCAGCATCGAGCCTTCGGCGATGCGGAACGCCTGGATCACGGTATCGAGCGAGTCCTGCGGGCTTTCGCTGTAAAGCTGCACCCAGCCGGTGTCGCGCTGGGACAGGCTGTCGATCTGGTCGGGCCAGAAGCCCCAGGGCGAGGCCGGGGTGCGGTTGACGTTGAACATCACGATCGGCGCCCGCGCGCCGGCGGCGAAATGCAGCAGCTCGTGCATCAGAAGCAGCCCCTGCGAGGAGGTCGCGGTAAACACCCGCGCGCCCGTGGCCGAGGCGGCGATGCAGGCGGCCATGGCCGAATGCTCCGATTCCGGGGTCAGCAGTTCGGCCGCGAACTTGCCTTCGCTCTGGAATTCGATCAGCTTTTCCAGGATCGGCGTTTGCGGCGTGATCGGATAGACCGGGGTCACGTCCGGTTTCGCCAGCCGCACCCCCCAGGCCACCGCGTGGTTGCCGTTCAGAAGCTGGCGGGTCTCGATATTGGCCGGGGCGTTCATGCGTTGTCATCCTTCGCCATGTGGATCGACCCGGTCGGGCATTCCGCGACGCACAGGCCGCAGCCCTTGCAATAGTCGGGATCGACCTCATAGCCGTTTTCGCCCAGCCGGGCGATGGCCATGTCCGGGCAGTAGAAATAGCAGTTGTCGCAGTAGATGCAGCTGCCGCAGCTGAAGCAGCGGTCGGCCTCGCTCTTCGCCTCGTCCGCGCTCAGCGGCTGCTGCACCTCGTCGAACGTGGTCAGCCGTTCGGCCACCTCGGTCAGGCGCTGGTGGGTGCGCCCGTGGGGTTCCTGATAGGCGATGTTGATGCGGTCATAGCCGACCTCGGGCAGTTCGGCCGGCACCGCCCGTGCGATGTCGGGCGCCAGCGCGCGGGCGATGGCATGCGCGGCCTCCTTGCCCATGCCGACGGCCTGGGTGACGAAGCGCGCCATGCTGGCCACGTCGCCGCCGGCATAGATGCCCGGCGTGCTGGTCTGCCAGTCCTTGCCGGCCGCGATCACCGGGCCGGTGGCCTCGAGCAGGCCGGCCCAGCGTTGCAGGTCGGCATCCTGGCCGATGGCGGGGATCACGGTGTGAACCGAAAGCGCGAACTCGCTGCCCGCCACCGGATCGACGCGGAAGGCGCCGGGCCGCTCGCCCTTCGAAAAGGCGACCCGGATGCAGTTGAGCGTGACCGCCCCGTCCCCGGCCTCGGCCGATTGCAGCATCGCGCCCGAAACGAACCTGATGGCTTCCTCGGCGGCCTCGTCCACCTCGACCTTCTGCGCCGGCAGGCTGCCTTCGGGTTCCAGCGTCAGCACCGTGACGGTGCGGCCCAGGCGGCGGGCGGTGCGGGCCACGTCCATCGCCGCGCTGCCGCCGCCGATCACCAGCACATGATCGCCGGTGCGGGCGCTCTGCTGGTCGGCGGGCGCGGCCAGGAACTCGGCGCTGTCCACCACCCAGCCGGCGGCGTAATCGAGCGTCGGCAGCTTCTTGGGCAGGCTGGCGCCCGTGGCCAGATAGACCGCGTCATGTTCGCGGCGCAGGGCCGCCAGCGCGTCGGCATCGCCGACTTCGGCGTTCAGATGCACATCGACCCCCATGGCGGTGATGCGCGCGATCTCGCCATCCAGGACGGCGCGTTCCAGCCGATAGGCCGGAATGCCCCAGCGCATCAGCCCGCCAAGCGCGGATTTCGATTCGTAAAGCGACACCCTGAACCCGTAGCGGCGCAGCTGGTAGGCCGCCGACAACCCGGCCGGGCCGCCGCCGACGACCGCCACCGATTGCGCCAGTTCGGCCGGCGGGGCGGGAAAGCCCCAGCCCTGATCCAGCGCGGCATCGCCGACAAAGCGTTCCAGCGAACAGATGCCGACGGTTTCGTCCAGCTCGTTGCGGTTGCAGGCGGTTTCGCAGGGGTGGTGGCAGATGCGCCCGGCAATCGCCGGGAACGGGTTGTTGTCGGCCAGCGTGACGAAGGCGCCCTTGGTGTCGCCCTTCTTGACCTGTCCGATCCATTCGGCGATGCGCCCGTTCACGGGGCATGCGTTCAGGCAGGGCGAGGGCTGGTTCTGGTAGTTGGGCAGCGCGCTGCGCCAAGTGCCGGTGATGCGCTCGCGGCTGGTCAGGTTGGTCCAGAGCGGCGAAGTCAGGTCGTTCATGCCGTTGCCTCCTCGGCCACCGGCGCCATCAGGCCATAGGCCTCGCGCGCGGCGGTTACGTTCTGCGATTTCTTGGCCGGCGCGCTGGTTTCGATCACCTGCGCCAGAATGTCGATACCCGGGCGGCCCAGGGTGGCCGCGAAGGCCCCCAGCAGCGCCGAGTTCACCACCTTGCCCATGTCGTTGCGCGCCGCGATGGCGCGCCCGTCCACGGGCAGCACGCGCTGGCGCGCGCGGGGCGTGAAGGCCTCGGCCGGGCGGGCGGAGTTGACCACGATCAGCGCCTCGTCCGAACCCTGGGCATAAAACGCGTCGTCCATCAGGCTGGCGTCGAAACACAGCATCGCGTCGGCGGCGGTGATGTTGCAGCGCAGCCGGATCGGGTCGGCATCGACCCGCAGCGAGGACGTGACCGGCGTGCCGCGCCGCGCCCCGCCATAGGTCGAAAACGTCTGCACATAAAGGCCGCTGTCGAAAAACGCCTGGGCCAGCTGGTTGCCGGCGGTCTGGGCACCCTGGCCCCCGCGGCCGAGGATCACGATCTCAAGCATTCTCCACTCCGTTCCCTGCCGGTTCCTGGTCCGGCATATCCGTGGCCGCGCCCGCCGGACTGACGGGAACGCAGCGCAGTTTGAAACGCTGGATCTTGCCGGTGGCGGTCTTGGGAAGGTCGTCCACCAGTTCGATCCAGCGGGGGTATTTCCACACCCCGATCTCGTTCTTGACGTGGTCCTTGAGGCGTTCGAACAGCCCGGCCCGGTCCACGCCCTGCTTCAGCACGACAAACGCCCTGGGTTTGATCAGCTTCTCTTCATCCTCGCAGGCCACGACGGCCGCTTCAAGCACCGCCGGGTGCGCCATCAGCGATTGCTCCACCTCGAAGGGGGACACCCAGCGGCCGCCGACCTTGAACATGTCGTCGGTGCGGCCGCAGTAATGATAGTACCCTTCGGCGTCGCGGAAATACTTGTCGCCGGTATGAAACCACTCGCCGGCGAAGGTGGCGCGCGACTTGGCGCGCTGGTTCCAGTAGCCATCGCCCGCCGATCCGCCCGAAACCAGCAATTCGCCCATCTCGCCATCGGGCACATCCCGGCCCGTGTCGTCGATCAGCCGCAGGGCATAGCCGGGCACCGCCTTGCCGGATGTGCCAAAGCGCCTGTCTCCGGGGCGGTTGGACACGAAGGGATGCAGCATCTCGGTCGAGCCGACACCGTCGATGATGGGAACGTGCATCCGGCCTTCCCAGCATTTCGCGACCTCGGTCGGCAGCGCCTCGCCCGCCGACACGCACAGCCGCAGGCGCGCCGAGGCGTTGGCCGGCGTGCAGTCGCGATCGGCCAGCATCGCGGCGTAAAGCGTCGGCACGCCGAAGAACAGGGTCGGGTTGTGGGTGCGCATCATCCCGAGAACGGTCGCCGGCAGCGGCCTGCCGGGCAGCAGGATCGAGGTCGCCCCGACCGACATCGGACAGGCCATGCTGGCGCCGTGGCCATAGGCAAAGAACAGCTTGGCCACCGAGAAGGCGACATCGCTTTCGCGGATGCCCAGGATCGAGCGGCCGTAATTGTCGGCGACATAGGCCGGGCTGGTATGGACATGGCGCACGCCCTTGGGCGCGCCGGTCGAACCCGAGGAATAGATCCAGAAGGCGGTTTCGTCGGGGTGGGTGCGGGCGGTTTCGAACACCGGCGCGGCCTGCGCCATCATCGCGTGCAGATCGGGGTAGAGGCGGCCATCGCCGCCCTGGACGATGACATGCTGAAGGAACGGCAGATCGTCCAGCAGCGGCTGGACCATGCCCAGCAGGGGTGCGGCCACCACCAGCGCCTTGGCGCGGCTGTCGCACAGCATGTAGCGGTACTGATCGGCGGTCAGCATGGTGTTCAGGCAGACCGGAACGATGCCCGCGCGGATCGCGCCCCAGAAGACGGCGGGGAAATCCACGCCGTCCAGCATCAGCATGGCGATGCGGTTTTCCTGTTCCAGCCCCAGCCCGGTCAGCAGGCCGGCCACCCGATTCGTGGCCTCCTGCAACTGGCCGTAGGTCAGGCTGCGGTCGGGGTCGATGAAGGCGGGCTTGTCGCCCAGCCCCTTCGCAACATTGTCGTCCACCATGCGTGTCGCGGCATTGTAGCAATCCGGCTCAAGCATGAATGGCGTCCTCCCGACCACATCTCATCGCTAATAGGTATTACGGTACTTTTATGCGTAATTAAGCGCTGACGCAATCCTTGAATCGCCTCCTGCCCCGGACCGGCGCAGCGGCGCCCGCAAGCGCCCGCGGCCTAGACCGGCGTCGCCGGTTCCAGCGCCGGCGCGGCGTTGCCCGCGTCGATCCGGCGGCGGCGCTCGACATGCTTGAGCATGGTCGCCAGCGTGATCGAACTGTAGGTGGCCATGGCGATATCGTTGATTTCCTTGGAAACCTCGAACAGCGCCCATTCCTCGGGCGTCGCGCTCGACTTGTCGCTCAGCCTGCATTCGGTCGAGGTGTCCTCGAACAGGCTTATGATGTCGAGCAGCGTGATGCGCCGGGCATTGCCGGTAAAGCTGTACCCGCCCCCGACCCCGCGAATCGACTGCACCAGCCCGGCGCGGCCCAGCGTCAGCAGAACCTTGGCCAGGTGATGCGACGATACCCGGTATTTCGCTCCGATCTCGGAAGCCGATATCTGGCTGTCGGGATTGGATGCCAGCTCGACCAGGGCGTAGATGGCAAGGCGGCTTGATGTCTGCACGGTTTGATCCCTTTTCCGGTGGATGGCGCGCCTAGGCGTCGTCCAGGTTCATTTCCAGTTGAATATAGGGGCCGGCAACCATGCCTTCCCCGCGAAAGAACGACATGTGGAGCGTGCTTTGGCGTTGCACCATGGTGCGTACCGTGTTGATGCCGACGTTGCGGAACTCGTCGCACATGGCGCGGAACAGCTTTTCGCCGATGCGTTTCTGGCGCTGGTCGGGATCGACCGAGACCGCGAAGATCCAGCCGCAGGGTTCCGAACCGAACTCCCAGCCGCGCACCTCGCCCACGATCAGGCCCATGAGGGCGGGTTCGTCGGGGCGGTCGGCGGCATCGGCGACCAGAAAGAAGCGCTGATCGACCCGACGCGAACCGTAGCGTTCGAAGATGTCGGCCCAGTACTCCGGCTTGGCCTGGCCGGTGATACGGGCGTCCAGCTCGACGACCGGTCGCAGATGGTCGATGGTGGCGCGACGGATCCGCAGCGGGGTTTCGGTGATCGTGTCGCCAGACGTATCCGTCATCAAGGCTCTCCCGTATGTCGGCCGCAAGGGGCCAAGGCAATCTTGCCGGCGCGGACTCCTTGCCGGCACGGACTCTGGACCGCGGCGCGAAGCCATGCCAACCTCGGCGCGTCAACCCCGAAAGCCGGAGCCGAGCGTGCGCGGGGTGCGGCAAATTTTCCCGCCGGCCGCGAATTTGACTATACCATAGCGCCTTTATTGGTATAGTGGTACCGATTTATTGATTTACACCCGAAACAACAATGGGGCCCCGGTGATGAAGCGTGTCGTCAGCCTGACCGTCAATGGCCGCGAAGTCGAGGATATAATCCCCGACAACCTGCTGCTGATCGACTATCTGCGCGAAAGGCGCGGACTGACCGGAACCAAGCAGGGCTGCGACGGCGGCGAATGCGGCGCCTGCACGGTGCTGGTGAACGGCCGCCCGCGGCTGTCCTGCGTGACCCTGGCCGCCTCGTGCGCGGGGGCCGAGGTCGAGACCGTCGAGGCCCAGGCGCATGGCGGCCGGCTGTCGGCGCTGCAACGGGCGTTTCACGAAAACCTTGGCGCGCAATGCGGATTCTGCACCCCCGGCATGATCATGACCGCCGAGGCGCTGCTGCGCGATGAACCCGACCCTGACGAGGATCGCATCCGCGAGGCCCTGGGCGGCAACCTGTGCCGCTGCACCGGCTATGTGAAGATCATCAGGTCGGTGCGCGCCGCGGCAGAGGAGTTGAAGGCATGAACGTGCAGGACAAGGACCGCGCCAGGGACCGTTCCGGCGCCTGGGAGAATGCCGGGCGCACCGTGGGCAAGCCGATGCCGCTGGTCGATGGCGTCGAAAAGGTGTCGGGCCGGGCCAGATACACCGCCGATCTGGCGGAGGACGCGCTGACCGGGCGAATCCTGCGCTCGCCCGTCAGCCATGGCCGCATCGTCAGAATCGACACCTCCGCGGCCGAGGCGCTGAAAGGCGTCGTGGCGGTCGTCACCGGCGCGGACTGCGCCATGACCTATGGCGTGATTCCCATCGCGATGAACGAATATCCGATGGCGCGCGACAAGGTGCGCTATCGCGGCGAACCGATCGCGGCGGTGGCCGCGCTCGACGCCGAAACGGCGGCCCGCGCGCTGGATCTGATCGAGGTCGAGATCGAGGAACTGCCCGCCTACTACATCGCCGCCGATTCGCGCGCCCCCGACGCGGTGCTGCTGCACGACAACAAGGCCGGCAACATCGAACGCGAGGTGCACCACACCTTCGGCGACGTGGCCGAGGGGTTCCGCGAAGCCGATCTGGTGGCCGAGGACAGTTTCGACTGCGCCGAGATCAACCACGCGATGATGGAGCCGCACGCGGCGCTCGCCGAATACGACCCCGAATGGGAACGCCTGACGCTGCATTCGGTGACGCAGGTGCCGTTCTACGTTCACCTGATGCTGGCGCGCTGCCTGGAAATGGACAGCTCGCGCGTGCGCGTGGTGAAACCCTATGTCGGGGGCGGCTTCGGCGCGCGCACCGAAACGCTCAACTTCGAGATCATCGCCGCGTTGCTGGCCCGCAAGGTCGGCGGCAAGGTGATGATGAAGCTGTCGCGCGAGGAAAGCTTCCTTACCCATCGCGGCCGCCCCAACACGCAGGTCAAGCTGAAGATCGGCATGACCAGGGATGGCAGGATCACCGCCACCGAATGCGAGGCGGTGATGAGCGGGGGCGCCTATGCCGGCTACGGCATCGTGACCATCCTCTATGCCGGCGCCCTGCTGCACGGTCTCTACGACATTCCCAACATCAAGTATGACGGTTATCGCGTCTATACCAACTCGCCGCCCTGCGGGGCGATGCGCGGGCATGGCACCGTCGATGTGCGCCACGCCTTCGAATCGCTGCTCGACCGCATGGCGCGCCAACTGGGGCTCGATCCGTTCGCGGTGCGCCGCGCCAACCTGCTCGAGGCGCCGCTGTTCACCGCCAACGGGCTGATGGTGAACTCCTACGGCCTGCCCGAATGTCTCGACAAGGTCGAGAAGGCAAGCGGCTGGGCCGAGCGCAAGGGCAAGCTGCCCAAGGGGCGCGGTCTGGGCATGGCCTGTTCGCACTATGTCTCGGGCGCGGCCAAGCCGGTACACTGGACCGGCGAACCGCACGCCGTGGTGGCGATGAAGCTCGATTTCGACGGCTCGGTCACGGTGCTGACGGGGGCATCCGACATCGGCCAGGGCTCCACCACCATCGTGGCGCTGGCGGCGGCCGAGGTGCTGGGCATCGAGATGGGCCGCATCCGCGTCGTCACCAACGACAGCGTCATCACCCCCAAGGACAACGGCAGCTATTCCAGCCGCGTCACCTTCATGGTCGGCAACGCCGCCATCGAGGCCGCCAAGGCGATGCGCGCCAAGCTGGTGGCGGCGGCGGCCAAGAAGCTGGAAGTCGCCCCCGAAGAGATCGAATGCGAGGGCGAGACCTTCTTTGTCGCCGGGTCATCGCAATCGGTTCTGCCGTTTCACGATGTCGCCATCGCCGCCCTGGCCGAGGAAGGCACGATCAACGTCAAGGGCACCTTCAGCACCCCGATCGAGGCGCAGGGCGGCAAGCACCGCGGCGGCGCCGTCGGCTCGACCATGGGCTTTTCCTATGGCGCGCAGGTGGTCGAGGTTTCGGTCGACGAGGATACCGGCCAGATCGCGGTCGAAAAGGTCTGGGTGGCGCTCGACTGCGGCTATGCCATCAACCCGCTGGCGGTCGAAGGGCAGATCGAAGGTTCGGTCTGGATGGGCATGGGCCAGGGGCTGAGCGAGGAAACCCACTATATCAAGGGCCTGCCCGCGCATGGCAACCTGACCGACTACCGCTTTCCCACCATCGCCGAAAGCCCGCCCATCGACGTGCAGATCGTGGAAAGCATCGACCCGCTCGGCCCCTTCGGCGCCAAGGAGGCCGGCGAGGGCGCGCTTTCGGGCTTTCCGCCCGCGCTGGTCAACGCGGTGGCCGATGCCGTGGGCGTCGACATGAACGCACTGCCCCTGACCCCCGACCGCCTGATCGAGGCGCTGACCAAGCTGCGGCGCGCCAACAAGAACCGGCGCGCAGAAACCAGAGAGGCCGTGTGATGACCGAAGTCCTGCCCCAGTTCAAGATCGTCACCCCCGACTGCGTCGAGGCCGCCATCGCCGCGCTGGCCGGTGCCCCCGATGCGCGGGCCTGCGCCGGCGGCACCGATATCGTCGTGGCGTTGCGCAAGGGCCTGTCGGAAACCGGCACGCTGGTCGATCTGACCGGCATCGCCGCGCTGCGCGAAACCGCCACCGGCGCGGATGGCGGCATGGTCATCGGCGCCGGGGTGACGCTGGCCGCGATCGAGCGGATGCCCGAAATCGGCGAACGCTATCCCGCCATCGCCCGCGCCGCCGCCGCCGTCGCCGGGCCGACCCATCGCGAGGTCGCCACCCTGGGCGGCAACCTCTGCCTGGATACGCGCTGCGTCTATTACAACCAGAGCCACTGGTGGCGCAAATCCAACGATTTCTGCCTGAAATACCGCGGCGACACCTGCCATGTCGCGCCCCAGGGCAACCGCTGCCGCGCCGCCTTCAGCGGCGACATGGCCCCGGCCCTGATGGCGCATGGCGCCGAGATCGAGATCGCAGGCCCCGACGGCACCCGCCGCCTGCCGCTGGCCGAGTTCTACCACGAGGACGGCGCCGCGCATCTGGCGCTCAACCCCGGCGAGATCGTCGTCGCGGCACATCTTCCGCCCGCAGGGGGTGTTTCGGACTACGCCAAGATCCGGGTGCGCGGCGCCATCGACTTTCCGCTGGCCGGGGTCGCGGTGGCGACCGAACCGGGCAGCGCCGGCACCACCTTCCGCATCGCGGTCACGGGCACCAATTCGAAACCGCTGCTGGTGGACTTTCCCGACGCGCTGACCGGCGAAAGCAACGCCGACGCCTTCTTCGCGGCAATGCAGAAGGCGGTGCAGAAGGCGGTCTCGCCGCAGCGCACGACCACCATCGCGCCCCATTACCGGCGCCTGTCGGTCTCGGCACTCACCGCGCGGGTGGCGCGCGGACTGGTCGGGTTGGCGGCGTGACCGGGCAGGCCCCGGGCAAGCATTGGCAGGCCGAGGACGGGCTGCATCTGGACACGCGCGGGCTGCCCCCGCCCGATCCGATGATCGCGGTGCTGTGGCATATCGAACAGCCCGGCCAGGCCGGCCCGATCATCGTGCATCTGGACCGCAACCCGGTCTATCTGTTCCCGGAACTGGCCGAACGCGGATGGCAGTACGAAATCGCCAGCGACGACCCCGGCGATGTGCGCGTCATCCTGAGGCCCCGAAAGTGAGGCAGCCGTCATGAGCATGGCGACAGGTTTTCTGACCGGCGCCAAGGACCGGCTGCTGCCGGCCTCGGTGCCGTTCCGCTTTTTCATCGCCGCCTCGCTGTTTCACATCCTGGCCTGGGCGGCGCTGTTCTGGGGCGCCGATCAGGTGCCCGGATTCGCCGGCGGGACCGGCCCGGTGCTGGCGGCGATCCATCTGCTGACGCTGGGCGTCTTCGCCATGACGGCGATCGGCGCCAGCTACCAGCTGCTGCCGGTGGCGACGCGCAAACCGCTGGCGCGGACCTGGCCGACCCGGCTCAGCTTCTGGCTGTTCCTGCCCGGCGTCGCCATCCTGACCGCGGGCATGGCGCTTCACGAGAACGCCTGGATGATGACCGGTGCGGTGGCGGCCTGCGCCGGGCTGGCGGTGTTCGCGCTGCTGACCGCCGACAACCTGCGCCGCGCCGGGTCGGTCCCCATCGTCGCCGCGCATGGCTGGGCGGCGCTGGCCGCGCTGGTCGCGCTGGCGGCGATCGGTCTTACCCTGATCGAGGATTTCAGGGCCGGCTTCCTGCCCCGCCACGGCGATCTTGCGACACTGCACCTGGTGCTGGCCTCCTATGGCTTCATGGGAATGCTGGTGTTCGGCTTCAGCCTGGTGCTGGTGCCGATGTTCGTCCTCTCGCGCAGCCTGCCGACCCGCCCCGGCTGGGCGCAGCTGGGGCTGGCCGTCGCCGCGCTCGTGCTGTTTTCGGCCGCCTACGCCCTGCACGGCGGCGTGCTGGCCTGGCTCGCGTTCGCCGCGGCCCTCGGGGCGACGGGCGCGCATCTGTGGCTGATGCGCGCGGCGCTGCGTTCGTCGATGCGGCGCCGGCTGGGCCTGCCCTTCGTGCAGATTCGCAGCGCCTGGGGGTTTCTGGCGCTCAGCCTCGTGCTGGGCGGGCTGCTTCTGGCCGGTGTCCCGGTGCCCAACGGCGCGGCGCTGTTCGGCTTCGTGCTGCTGGCGGGCTGGCTGCTGACCTTCCTGACCGGCGTGTTGCAGCGCATCATCCCGTTTCTGGCCTCGATGCACGCCGCCGGAAAATCCGGCCTGCCGCCGCTGCTGTCCGAACTGACGGCGGAAAACGCGCTCAAGACGCATTCGGTCTGCCATTTCGCGGCGCTCGCGGTCTGTGCCGCCGGCATCCTGCTCGATCTTCCGGTCGTGATCCGTGTGGGCGCCGCCATCGGCGTGGTGGGCGCGGTCGGCTTTGCCGTCTTCACCATTACCGTGGCGGTCAAGATCGCCAGGCGCCACCACCGGGCGGCATGATGTTTCCGCGAAACCGCCGGGAAACGCGTCCGGCCCGGCCGCGATGCGTGCGAAAAAGCTTGCGCAACGCTAAATCGGCATTATAGTACCGGAATAAGCCAATAACAAATGCAACGTGTCGAACGAGGTCCGCATGATGAGTTTCGCCCGCCGTACCGCCCAGCTTCTGCACGAGGATCACCAGGCCACCATCGCCGTGATCGAATCGCTGGATGAATTGATCGCCCGTGCGCGCAAGAAGGCGCCCGACGTCACCGACCCGGCCGTCAAGAAGGCGCTCGGCAACGCCACCGGCGCCATCGAGGAAGAGATCAGCAACCATTTCGGCTTTGAAGAGGACGAACTGTTCACCCGGCTGGAAGAGATGGGCGACGCCGCCATCGGCGAACATCTGCGCAGCGAACACGCCGCCCTCCTGCCCCTGGGCGAGGACGTGGCGCAGCAGTCGCGCGACGCGCTGGCCAACGGCTTCGACGATGCCAGCTGGCTGAAATTCCGCACCTCGGCCGGGGAACTGATCGAACGCATGTTCGCCCATATCCAGAAAGAGGAAATGGCGCTGCTGCCGATGCTGGAAGAACTTCTCGACGACGAAACCGATATGGAACTGTCCTCGGCCTATGCCGAGATTCATTGACCCAAGTGAGGCCACATGACCGATAAATCCGCCACCGTCACCACCAAGCCGCTGTCGCCCGGCGATCTTGACGCCGTCATCGCCATCGACGCCAAGACCTCGGGCACATCCCGGCGCGGCTATTTCGAGAAACGGCTGAAAGCCGCCACCGACCACCCGGAGGACTATGTGTTCGTCGGCGTGTTCCGCGGCGACGATCTGGCCGGTTTCGCCTTTGCCAAGATCGAAACGGGCGCGTTCGGCGGCTCGGGCGCCAGCGCGGCGCTGGATTCGATCGCCGTCGATCCCGATCAGGGCCTTCAGGGCCTGGGCCAGAAACTGCTGGCCGAGGTGGAAAGCGTGCTGCGTCACAAGGGCGTCAGCACACTGACCAGCCAGATCGACTGGGCGCAGGTCAACATGCTGGGATTCATGGCGCATATGGGCTTCGGCATGGCGCCCCATATCGTCCTGACCCGCCCCACAGACGAGATCGAGCAGGATCTCGAGGAGATCGAGGAAGACGACGAGGTCGATTTCAGCTCGCCCGACGGTGACGCCGCCAACGCCCTGTCCCACGACCGCATCCCGGTGCGTTCGATGAAGGATACCGATCTGGCCAAGATCATCTCGATGGATTCCGCCCATACCGGCAACGACCGGACCGACTACTACACGCGCAAGCTGCGCGAGAACCTGCACCAGTCCGGCGTGCAGGCATCGCTGGTGGCCGAACAGGACGGATACCCCGTCGGCTTCATCATGGCGCGGGTCGATTTCGGCGAATTCGGCCGCACCAGCGCCGAGGCGGTGATGGACGCGCTCGGCGTCGATCCCGGCTATGTCGGCCAGGGCATCGGCAAGGCGCTGATGGCCAAGCTGATGGCCAATCTCGGCGCGCTCGAGGTCGAAACCGTGCGCACCCAGACGGATTGGGACGACACCGGCCTCATCGGCTATTTCAGCACCACCGGATTCTCCCCGGCGCAGCGCATCGTGCTTGGCAAGACGCTGTAGGCCACACCTCGGGCGCGGGGGCGCACCCCGCGCCCCTCTTTTCGCGCATTGCCCCTGTCTTTGACTGCCGCTGCCGGCAAAAGGCGGCGGCAGGCTTGCGCCCGTGGATATGCAAGCGCAAAAGTCCTAAAATACACTCTTTTCGTCTATTGCGCCCCGTGCTAGGTTCGCCGGGCGGATGGAAACGGCAGCGGCAGGGGTGGTCATGCATGAATTTCTCGAAAATGTGCGCGTGATCGAACTGGGCCACATCCTGATGGCGCCCTACGCGACGCAGTTCCTCGGCGACATGGGCGCCGACGTGATCAAGGTCGAATCGCTCGACGGCGATTACTACCGCGGCCTCGGGCTGGGGCGCGAACCGGACATGACCGCGCAGTGGATGGCGGTCAACCGCAACAAGCGCAGCGTCGCGCTCGACCTGAAATCGCCCGAGGGGCGCGAGACGCTGCTGCGGATGATCGAACAGGCCGACATCATGGTCCACAACATGCGCCCCAAGGCCATCGGGCGGCTGGGGCTGGATTACGATTCGGTCCGGGCCCGCAACCCGCGACTCGTCTATTGCGCCGCCATGGGCTTTGGCCAGGACGGGCCCTATGCCGATTTCCCCGCCTTCGACGATATCATCCAGGCGTGGTCGGGGCTGGCCGACGTGAACGGGCGCATGACGGGCAAGCCGACCTTCGTGCCCGTCGCCATCGCCGACAAGATCGTCGGGCTGATGCTGGGCCAGGCGATGCTGGCCGGGCTGCACCGCCAGCGCGCCACCGGCAAGGGCTGCTATGTCGAAACCCCGATGTTCGAGGCCATGGTTTCGGTGGTGCTGAACCAGCACCTGAACGGCCACGGCTTTCGCCCGCCCATCGACGGGCTGGGCTACAAACGGGTGATGAGCCGCTTCCGCCAGCCCTCGCCCACCAGCGACGGGCATATCGTGCACGGCATCTACAAATACGACCACTGGCAACGCTTCCTCGCCGAGGTCGGCCGGCACGATGTGCTCGACGGCCCGCTGATGCGCGACCCGCACGCCATGGCGCTGAACATCACCGGCCTTTACGAACTGGCCGCGACCGAGATTCTGCCGACCCGCACCACCGAGGAATGGCGCGCGCTGCTGGACCGGCTCGACATCCCCTCCGCGCCGGTCCTGACCATGGACGAACTGGAGGACGACCCGCACCTGAAGGCAGTCGGGCTGTTTGAGGATTACGAGCATCCGACCCGCGGGCCGATGCGCCATGTCCGCCTGCCCTTCAACGTGCGCGACGTAAGGCGCGGCAACGACCGCTATCCGCCCGAACTGGGCGAACACGGGGCCGAGGTGCTGGCCGAATTCGGTTTCGATCAGGCCGCCATCGACGAACTCGGCGCATCGGGCGTTCTGGGCAGAGGCCCCGGAAGGGGGGCGGCATGACCATGGAGGACTCCACCATCGAGGTTTCGCGCGACGGCCTGGTCGGAATCGTCACGCTGAACCGGCCGCCGCACAACTTCTTCGGCGCCGCCATGGTCGGCCAGATCGCCGCGGCCTTCGCCGAATTCGATGCCGATCCGGGCTGCCGGGCGATCTTGCTGCGCGCCAACGGCACCGCGTTCTGCGCCGGGGCGCAACTGGGCGACGGGCCCGGCGCGCTGGACATGGACGAGGCGCGCCGCATCTACGAAGGCGCGGTTTCGCTGTTCGACCGGGCGCTGCCCGTGGTGGCCGAAATCGGCGGCCCCGCCATCGGCGGCGGGCTGGGGCTGGCGCTGGTGGCCGATTTCCGCGTCGCCGGGCCCCGGGCGCGGTTCTCGGCCAATTTCGCGCGGCTGGGCATCCATTCGGGCTTTGGCATCAGCACCACCCTGCCGCGCGTGGTGGGCCGGCAGGCGGCGGCGATGATGCTGCTGACCGGCCGGCGCCTCAAGCCCGACGCGGCGCTGGCCATCGGGCTGGCCGACAAGCTGTCGGCAGAGGGCGAACTGGCCGGCGACGCCGCGGCACTGGCCCACGAGATCGCCTCGGGCGCGCCGCTGGCGGTGCAGGCGATGCGGCGCACGCTGGCGGGCGATCTGTCCGCGAAGGTCCGCAAGGCGGTCGCGCACGAACTTGAACAGCAGCGCATCCAGGTCGCCACCGCCGATTTCGCCGAAGGCATCGCCGCCTACGGCGAACGGCGCGCGCCGCGCTTTTGCGGGGTCTGACGCCGATGGCGCCGCGCGGCAGCGACAGCCGGGGGCTGAGGGCCGGCGACGGCATCCCGCTCTACGTCAAGCTGGCGAACCTGTTTCGCGACAAGATCGCGCGCGGCGACTGGCCCCCGGGCAGCCAGATCGGCACCCTGCCCGAGTTGCAGGCCGAATACGGCGTAGCCCGCGCGACGCTGCAACAGGCGATCCGCATCCTTTCGGGCGAGGGGCTGATCAGCAGCACCCGCGGGCGGGGCACCTTCGTCACCGAAACCGGCGATGGCGAAGGCGCCCTGCCCAGCTATGACATGCTGGGGCTCGACCGCGATTTCCGCATCGAGATGCTGTCGCACGAAACCTGCATGAGCTGCGAAAGCGTGTCCCACCCCCTGCCCGCCGCCGAGGCGCCGTTCGTGCATGTGCGCAAGCGCCACCATTTCCGCGACAGGCCCTATTCGCTGGTCGATCTCTACCTGCCGAAAACGCTGTTCGACCAGTTGCCGCCGGGCCGCGACGACACCCTGCTTTATGCCCAGCTTCTGCGCGACAACACCGATATCGCCGCGCTCCAGGCCGAACAGCACATCTCGATCATGCTGGCCGACCAGGCGCTGTCGCAGGCGCTGGACATCCAGTTCGCCGCACCCGTGGCGCGCATCGACACCAGCCTGCACAGCGGCGCGGGCCGGCATGTGATGGCCCATCGCGCCCATATCCGCGGCGACATGTTCCGCGCGCGGCGCTCGACCGGGGACATCCTGCACACCGACCCGGTCGAATGGCGGCCGCTGCCGCCGGTGCGCCGCGACTGAAGGGCCGTACCATGGATTTCGAACTGAACGAGCAGCAGCGAAGCATCCGCGACGCGGTGGCCCGGGTCTGCGCGCGCTTTGACGATGCCTACTGGCTGGCGCGCGATACCGACGGTGCCTTTCCCCAGGACTTTGCCGAGGCCATCGCCGCGGGCGGCTGGTTCGGGGTCGCCATGCCCGAAAGCTGCGGCGGCGCGGGCCTGGGCATCACCGAGGCGGCCATCGTCATGCAGGAGATCGGCAGGCTGGGCCTGGCCGCCAGTTCGGCCGTGCACATCAACATCTTCGGGCTGCAACCGGTGGTCGGCTTCGGCACCGAGGAACAGAAGGCGCGGATGCTGGCGCCGCTGATCGCCGGGCGCCATCGCGCCTGTTTCGGCGTCACCGAACCCGATGCCGGGCTCGATACCAGCCGTATCACCACCTTCGCGCGGCGCGAGGGCGGGCGCTATGTCGTCAATGGCCGCAAGGTCTGGACATCGACGGCGCAGCGCGCCGATCACATCCTGCTGCTGGCCCGCACCGCCAGGCGCGAGGACGGCCGGCGGCCCACCGACGGGATGAGCGTGTTCTACACCCCGCTCGACCGCAGCCGCATCGAGGTGCGCGAGATCGACAAGCTGGCGCGCAAGGCGGTGGATTCCAACGCCCTGTTCATCGACAACCTCGAGATCCCAGAAGCCGACCGCATCGGCCCCGAGGGCGAGGGCTTTCGCGTACTGCTGCACGGGCTGAACGCCGAACGCATCCTGGTCGCCGCCGGCGCGCTGGGGGCGGCCGGCGCGGCGCTGGACAAGGCCGCGGCCTATGCCCGCGACCGCCATGTCTTCGGCCGGCCCATCGGGCAGAACCAGGCCATCCAGCATCCGCTGGCCGACATCTGGATGCGGCTTCAGGCCGCCGAGGCGATGATGTTCAGGGCGGCCGCGCTTTACGACGCGGGACGGCCCTGCGGGCTCGAGGCCAACAGCGCGCGCTATCTGGCCGGGCAGGTCAGCTATGACGCGGCTTTCCGCGCATTGCGCACCCATGGCGGCTTCGGCTTTGCCAGGGAATACCATGTCGAGAGGTATTTCCGCGAAAGTGTGCTGAACTTCATCGCCCCGGTCAGCGAGGAACTGATCCTGTGCCATGTCGCGGAAAACGCGCTCGGCCTGCCGAAATCCTACTGACGGCTGGTGAAGTGGACTCGTAATTCGATACATCGAAATCCGGGCACGACAGAGGTTCGCGCCCGGCCCCGAGGGTGGGCGCCGCCGAACATGGCACAACGGCGCGGTCAGGAGGAACGGTGCAACCATCCGGAACGTCGGAAGCATTTCGCGCCCGTCCTGGGGGGCGGGATCGGGCGCGAACCGGATCGCAAGCGATCCGGGGCCAATTAGCAGATGTTGCGTACTTGGGACTCGGGTGACTACCCCTCGCCACCCAGAACCGCATCGGTATCGGCCCCCAGCGCCGGGCCGGCGCGCCGGATTTCCGGGCGCCGCCCGTCAAACGAGATCGGCAGGCCGGTCATCTCCAGATCCATCCCCGGCATTGCCTGCAACAGCCCCAGCGCGCGCACCTGCGGGTCGTCCACCACCTCGGGGATGGTGCGGATCGGGGCGTTGGGCACGCCCGCCGCGTCGAGCCGGGCAGACACCTCGTCACGCGCCATGGGCCGCAGGATGCCCGCGATCAGGCCGATGATCTCCTCCTTGTGGGCGCGGCGCGCCTCGTTGTCGGCAAAGCGCGGATCGTCGGCCCATTCCGGATGCCCCAGCGCCGTGACCAGCGCACGGAACAGCCGGTCGTTGGCCGGCGCGATCACCAGCGGGCCGTCGGCGGTCTCGAACGCCTGATAGGGCACCAGCAGCGGATGGCCCGTGCCATGGCGTTCGGGCAACACGCCCGAGGCCATGTAGCCGGCCAGATGCCCCCCGCCCCAGACCAGCGCGGTTTCCAGCAGCGAGGTGTTGACGATGCAGCCCCGGCCTGTGGCCTGGCGCCGCCACAGCCCGGCCAGCGCGCCGATCACCGTCCACATGCCGGTGCCCAGATCGACCACCGAAACGCCCAGCCGCGCCGGCGGTCCGTCGGGGTGGCCGTTCATGGAAACCAGCCCGGCAAAGGCCTGCATCAGCGGCTCGTACCCCGGCTTGCGCGCCATCGGCCCCTTGTGCCCGAACGCGCCCATGTCGCAATAGATCAGCCGGGGATGGCGGGCGGTGGTCTCCTTGCCGCCAAGCCCCAGCGCGCCCATCGCCCCGGGGCGCATGTTGTGCACCAGGATGTCGGCGCCTTCAAGCAGCCGCTCCAGCGCGGCGCGCCCGGCATCGCTGTGCAGGTCCAGCACGACCGAGCGCTTGTTGCGGTTCATCAGGTGAAACGCGGCCGAGGCATCCGCCGTCAGCGGCGGCCCCCACTTGCGGGCATCGTCGCCGCCGGGCTTCTCGATCTTGATGACCCGCGCCCCGAGATCGGCCAGGATCTCGCCCGCGAAGGGCCCGGCCAGGTTCTGGCCGATCTCGATCACCGTCACGTCTTGCAGCATCGGGGGCACTCCCTTTTCTCGGTATCCGGCTTCAGTATCCGGCAATCTCCGGCAGCCAGAGCGACAGGCCCGGCACCAGTATCAGCAGCAGCAGGATCGCCAGTTCGGCCAGGACGAACGGCCAGATGCCGCGAAAGATCCGGTCGGGGGCGACGCCCGTCGTGCTGCTGACGATGAACACGTTCAGACCCATCGGCGGCGTGATGAGGCCGATCTCGGCGGTCTTGACGAACAGGATGCCGATCCAGACCGGATCGAAGCCCAGCCCCGAGAGCAGCGGAAAGATCAGCGGCATGGTGAGCACCAGGATGGCGATCTGATCCAGGAAAAAACCCAGGATCATGGTCAGCAGCAGCACCGCGAACAGCACCGCGTAGGGCGGCACGCTGGCCGCCTCGATGGCGCCCAGGATGTTCTGGGTGACACCGGTCAGCGTGATGAAGATGCCGAACACCGCGGCGCAGGCGACGATGGTCAGGATCATGGCGCTGTTGCGCGTCGCCCTGGCCAGCGCATCCGTGAACTCGGCCCGGCCCATGCGCCGCATCGCCAGCGACAGCGCCAGCGCCATCAGCGCGCCCACGGCGCCGATCTCGGTCGGAGTGATGACCCCGCTGTAGATCGCCGCGATCACGATCAGCATCAGGCTCAGCACCGGCCAGACCGTGCGCAGCGTGCGCATCCGTTCGGCCATCGGCGCCCTTTCGGCCGATCGCGGCGCGATGTCGGGGCGGCGGCGGATCATGAAGTTGATGGTCAGCGCATAGCCCGCCGCCGTGACCGCACCGGGCAGGAACCCCGCCACCAGCAGCTTGCCGACCGAGGTTTCGGTGATGACGCCGTAGAACACCAGCCCGATGCTGGGCGGCACCATGATCGCCAGCGTGCCGATCACCGCCAGCGCGGCGGTGGAAAAGCTGTCCTCATAGCCAAAGCGGCGCATCTCGGGATAGGCGGCCGAGGCCAGCGTTCCCGCCGCCGCCGAGGACGACCCCGAGATCGCCGACAAGAGCACGCCCCCGGCGATCGCCGAATAGGCGATGCCGCCGCGCAGATGGCCCAGCCAGCGGTCGGACGCGGCGAACAGGTCGCGCGTGAACCGGCCCGCCGACAGGAATTCGGCCATCAGGATGAACATCGGCAGCGTGGTCAGCGTGTAGCTGGCCACATGTTCGTAGGGGCCGGTCTTGAGGATGCCGACCAGCGGGTAATAGCCCCCGCTCAGGTAAAGCCCCGCCGCGCCCGAAATCAGCATCGCGAAGGCGACGGGCACGCCGGTCAGCAGCAGCAGGAACAGGGCGGCGATACAGCCCAGGGCGATGGCGGTCATTCGCTATCTCCCTGCGCGGCCGTTCCGGCGGTCCGGGCCGGAAACAGCGTTTCGAAGGCCAGCCGCGCCGCCAGAAGCGCCGCGCCCATGGGAAACCAGACATAGCTCCAGTAAAGCGGGAACTGAACCGCGCCGAAGGTGGTGTCGCCGGCCTCGAACTTGTCGATCGCCTCAAGCCCGGCATGCCATGCCAGAAACCCGAACACCGCCGCGCCCAGCCCCGCGTTCAGGCGCGCCGGTATCCGGCCGGGCACCCGCGCCAGGCGCCCGGTCAGGACCTCGAGCCTGACCATGCCCCCGGCGGTATAGGTCGCGGGCATGCCCAGGAAGGTCACGATGATCATCAGATACAGCGAGGTGAATTCGAAACTGCCCTGAAGCGGCGTGTTGAACAGATAGCGCCCCAGCGCGTCGGCGCTGATGCCCAGCATCATGATCGCCATGGCCAGCTGCGCGATGCGCATGAACACGAACTCGAATGCCCGCAGGATGCCATCGACAAGTCTGCGCATTGCCCTCTCCCCGTTCGATTGTGCGGCGGCCGGGGTCGCGCCCCGGGCCGCCGCTGCCGGTAGGGCCGCCTATTGCGCGGCGGCCAGCCGGGCCTTGTAGGCGTCCAGCATCTCGGCCGCGGGCAACCCGCGCCCGCCGACCTGGGCGACCCATTCATCGACCACGACCTGAAGGCGGTCGTTCATCTGCGCCCGGGTTTTCTCGTCCAGTTCGAACGTCGCCACGCCCGCGGCGCGCAGGTTTTCATAGGCCTTGTCGAAGGTGGCCGCGAAATCGGTGACGAAGCTGCGCCGCACATCCGTCGCGACTTCCTGGATCAGCGCGCGGTCCTCTTCGGACAGGCTTTGCCAGACGTCCTCGTTGATCAGCGCGGCAAAGGCCACCGCGCCAAGGCTGGCATTGGTCGATACCGCCGAAAGAACCTCCTCGATCTTGTAGCCGAACAGGCTGGGCGGGTTGTAGATCGCGCCGTCGACCGTGCCGCGCTGCAACGCCAGATACAGATCCGAGGCCGGAACCTTGACCGGCACCGCGCCAAGCGCGCGGGCGATCAGTTCGCCCGTGGCGCCCGCGACGCGCAGTTTCTTGCCCTCGAGCTGGGATATGTCGTCGATGCCCTCGCCCTCGCGCAGCATCAGCTGATAGGGCGGCGTCACCGTGCCCCAAAGCGGGCGGACCTTGTTGGGCAGGTATTCCCGCTCGAGCAGGTCGTTGCGGATATAGGCGTCGAACGCCTCGCTCGCCGTGACGGAATCGGGCACCATGCCCGGCAGTTCGGCGACGCTGGTCAGCGGCAGCCGGTCGGTGTTGTAGACCACGCCCACCAGCGCGATGTCGGTGACGCGGTTCTTTACCGCATCCAGCAGGCCGTGCGCCTTGGCGATCTGTTCGGCCGGGTAATGCTCCACCGTGATGCGCCCGTTGCTGCGCTCCTCCAGCGCCTTCTTGAACGCCTGCGGCCCGATCTTCGATGCCACATGGGTCAGCGGAAACTGGTCGGCCAGCTTCAGCGTGATCTTGTCCTGCGCGAACACCCCGGTCGCGGCCATGGTCAGGGCCGAGGCAAGGGCAAACCCCCGTATCAGTCGGTTCATGGTCTTTTCTCCTCTCCTATGTTGTCGTCTGGTCGGTTTCGTTCGTTATTGTCTGTCGCGCCGGCGCGTCGGCCGGGCCTCAGCCGGGCCACTGAAAGCGCGGCGGCTCTTTGGCCAGGAAACGCCTTGCCGCCTCGCCGTGATAGTCGCTGGTCAGGCAGATCGCCTGGCCCTGCGCCTCGGCCTCGGCGACCTGGCGGATATCCATGCCAAAGCTCTGTTCGAGCAGCGCCTTGCTGACGCCGATGGCAACGGGCGAGGCATCGCAGAAGGCGCGCGCCATGCGCCCGGCGGCATCGGCCAGATCCGCCGGTTCGACGATGCGATAGACCAGGCCCAGATCCAGCGCCTCGCCGGCCCCGACCTCGCGGGCGGAAAACACCAGTTCCTTGGCGCGCGCGATCCCCAGGCGGCGGGGCAGCGAATGGTGCAGGCCGAAATCCGGCGCCAGCCCCAGCCGCCCGAACGATGCGCAGAACCGCGCCCGCGGCGTGGCCAGCACGAAATCGGCCAGCATGGCCAGCCCGAAACCGGCACCATAGGCGGGCCCGTTCACCGCGGCGATGACCGGCTTGTCCATCGTCGCCAGCGCCTGCACCAGCGCGCCGGCCGCCCGCATGCGGTTGCGCGCCAGTTCGACCGACCCGCCGGTGCTGCTCATGTCGTTGATGTCGCCCCCGGCGCAGAAGCTGCCGCCGCTGCCGGTGACGATCAGGGCGCGGAT
>JAGRMG010000116.1 GCA_020441385.1 Paracoccaceae bacterium | reverse complement strand
CCGAAGGTATACGCGACAATGGCGCGCCATCCCAGAAGACTGTCTCCGGATAGGCAACATCTTGCGACTGCGCGCCGCGAGACGTGCTCAGCCGCCCGCGTCCGGGGCATCCTTGCGATACCCGCTGCCCGAGCCCAGGCTCACGTTCAGCGCCACGAAATTGCGGCCCAGGTCGCGCAGGTTCCGGGCCAGCAGGATATTTGCCGCCGCCACGGATTGCTCGGCATCCAGCAGATCGCTCACGGTGGCCCCGTCGCGGCCGATCAGTTGCCGCGTCAGGTCCACGGCCTCGCCGTAAAGACGCACGGTCTTGCGCGCCGCCCCGGCCGAGGACAGGCTTGCGGAATATTCCACCAGCGCGCTCTCGACCTCGCCGATGGCCTCCAGCACCGCCGACTGCCAGGCCGTCAGCGCCTGGCGCGCGCGCGATTGCCGCGCCGCCACCCCGGCCCGGCGCGAGCCGTCCGGAAGCGCGGGCAGCCGCAGCGTGGGGCCGAAGAAATAGTCCATGCCCGTGGTGCCGCCGAAAGAGGACAGCGAAATCTCCCCGCCCAGGGACAGTTTCGGATAGAGCCTGGCGGTCTCGACCCCGACCTCGGCGACCGCCACATAATAGAGACGTTCCGCGATGCGGATGTCGGGGCGGTTGCGCAGCAGATCGGCCGGGATGCCGATCTCGGCGGGCATGTCGGCCAGGGGCTGGCCCCTGCCGATGCCGGCCAGGGCCTGATCGGGCCGGCCGGGGGTTTGGCCCAGGAGCACGGCGATGCGGTTCTGCTGCACCCGGATCGCGGCTTCGTAGCCGGGGATCAGGGACCGGGTTTCCGATACCAGGGCTTCGGCCCGGACGATGTCGAGACGGGTCGCGGCACTTCCGGCCTCGAGCCGGCGCACCTGCTCGAGCGTCTTTCCGCGCGAGCTGAGCTCGGCCCGGCGCAGTTGCAGCGAGCGCTGCTGGAAGCGCAGGTCGACATAGGCTGTGGCGATAGCGGACAGCAGCAGAAGCCGCGCCGCGTCAAGCTCGGCATCGGCGATCTCGACCCGCCCGCCGGCCGCGCGCAGCTGGGCGCGCCGCTCGCCGAAGGGGTCGAGCAGCCAGTCGAACCCGAGGTCGGCCCTTGCGCCATCGGCATCGGCGACGGCGCGCCCGCCGCGCCGCCCGGCGCCGGCCTCGCCGGTCAGGGCCGCGGGTTCGGGAATGCTGCGCGCCAGCGCCTCGGCCTCGCGCACCCGTTCCCCGGCCTCGGCCAGATCGAGATTGCCCGCCAGCGCCGCCTCGACCAGCCGGTCGAGAACCGGATCGTCGAACCGCGTCCACCAGTCGGTGTTTTCCAGCAGCGCCGGCGCCCCCGCGGGGCGGGAGGCGAAGGAGGCGGCGAAGGGAAAGACGGGGCCCTTGAAGACGGGGCCCGCGTCGCAGCCGGCCAGGGCAACGCTCATTGCAACGCAAAGCATGCGGGGCAGCGCCGTGCGCCGGCCGTTCCGTGCCATCTCCTGCTCCTGCTCGCCCGGCCGCTTCGCGCGGCTTCTTGGGGGTTACGCGGGCGCAGCGTGCCACAGCGGGAGAGGCGAAACAAGCGCCCGGCGCCTTCACGCGGGCCATCTGCGACCTTTCCGACCCACCCCCGGCGCACCCGGCGTCACAAGCCGGGGCGGGGCGGATCAGCCTTCCCGGAAGGCGTGCGCGAACTGGTCCGCGATCGGCTTTACCAGGAAGTTCAGGACCGACCTCTGCCCGGTTTCCAGAAACGCCTCGACCGGCATGCCGGGGATCAGGTCGGCCTGGCCCAGCCGGGCCAGTTCCGGCTGCGGCAGCGCGACATTGACCCGGTAGAAGCTCCGCCCCGTGGCCGGGTCGTGGACGCTGTCGGGGGAAATGCCCGAGATCGTGCCGGTCAGTTCCGGCGTCGTGCGCTGGTCGAACGCCGGAAAGCGGACCCTGGCGGGCTGCCCCAGATGCACCGTGTCGATGGCGTCGGGCATGATCTGGAACTCGAATTCCATGGCTTCGGAAACCGGCACCACCTTCAGCAGCGTCTCCTGGGGCGGCACCACCCCGCCCTCGGTCCAGATCTGCATCTCGTGCACGATCCCGCCGACCGGGGCGAGTATGTCCAGGCGCCGCAGCTTCTCCTGCACCCGGGCCAGTTCCAGCGTGTTCTCCTCGATCTTCGCGGTGACGTCGCGCAGTTCGGTGACGACCCCCTCGTGAAACTCGCGCTCGGCCTGCACGATCTTCAGTTCCGCGTCGCGGATCGCGTTTCGCGTCTGCGCCAGGTCCGAGCGGTGCAGCGCGATCCGGCCGAACAGGTCGGCCTGCCGGCCCTGCAATTCCAGCAGGCGGCTTTCGGGAACCAGACCCTGTTTGCGCAGAACCGTCAGGTTTTCCACTTCCTGGGTGATGAAATCGACCTGGCTCTCGGTCGCGCCGACCTGCGCCTCCAGCCCCGAGATCTGGGCCTCGTATTGCAGGATCCGCTCGCGCAGCTGGGCCTTGCGGCTGTCCAGCACCGCCTGGCGCGACTGGAACACCTCGCGCTGGCCCGTCAGGTGGCGCCGGGCCGCGCCCCTGTCCAGCCCGGCCACGAGCGCGGGCATGGAAAGCCCGTCGAGCCCCTGTTCCTCGGCCTCCAGCCGGGCGCGGCGCACGATCAGTTCGGCCAGGCGGGCGCGCAGGATGTCCTGGTTGATCCTGACCAGCGTCGGGTCGAGGCGCACGACGATATCGCCGGCGGCGACCATGTCGCCGTCCCGGACCCGGATTTCGCTGACGATGCCGCCTTCCAGGCTCTGCACCGGGCGGGGCTTGCCCTGCACCACGACCCGGCCCTGCGCGATCACGGCGCCGCCGATGGTGACGAGGTGAAACAGCACGAGCAGCAGGGCCAGCGCCGCCAGGCTGGCCATGCCGAACAGCCGTTCGCCGCGGTTCAGACCGGTCTTGACGCCCATCGCCCTAGCCCGCCTTCCGTACCGGCGCCGGCGCCGTCGCCGGCACCGATTGCATCGCCAGCCGGAAAATGTCTTCGCGCGGGCCGAACCTGGCCACCCGGCCCTGATGCAGGATCAGGACCTTGCTGGCCTCGGCCAGCACGCTGGGCCGGTGCGCCATCACCACCACGCTGCAGCCGGCCTTGCGCAGAAAGCGGATGGTCTCGATCAGGGAATCGTCGCCATGCGCATCCAGATGCGCGTTCGGCTCGTCCAGCACGATGAGCTTGGGCAGGCGGTAGACGGCCCGCGCCAGTCCGATCCGCTGGATCTGCCCGCCCGACAGCGGCTGATCGGCGGTGCCGACGCGGGTGGCGTAGCCGTCCGGCAGGCCGAGGATCAGCTCGTGCACCCCCGCGGTGCGGGCGGCGTTGAAGATGTCGACCTCGTGCGGGCGCGGCTCGAAGCGCGAGATGTTCTCGGCGATGGTGCCCGGCAGCAGTTCGACATGCTGGGGCAGATAGCCGATGGCGCGCCCCAGATCGTCGGGCTCCCACTGGTCGGGCGTGGCGCCGTCCAGGCGCACCTCGCCGGCATCGGGGCGCCAGATGCCGACCAGCAGCCGGGCCAGGGTGGACTTTCCCGCCGCGCTGTTGCCGATCACGCCCAGCACATCGCCCGGTTCGATCTCGAAGCCGACATGATCGAGGATGCGCGCGCGCCCGCGCTGCGCGCCCCCCGGCATCAGCTTGACCACGTCATGCAGGCTGACCGCGCCGGTGGGCGCGGGAAGCTTCACCCGGGATTTGCGCGCCGGCACCGTGTCCAGCACCTCCTGCAGGCGGCGGCGCGCCTCGGCGGCGCGCGCGATGGCGCGCCACTGGCCGATCACCTGATCGACCGGCGCCAGCGCCCGGCCCGCCAGGATCGAGGCGCCCACGATCATCCCGGCCGATATCTGCTGGTTGAGCGCCAGATAGGCGCCCCCCGTCAGCAGCGCCGATTGCA
Organism: Paracoccaceae bacterium; assembly: GCA_020441385.1. GTDB lineage: Bacteria > Pseudomonadota > Alphaproteobacteria > Rhodobacterales > Rhodobacteraceae > JAGRMG01. The sequence goes on along the minus strand of JAGRMG010000116.1, from coordinate 5,668 downwards.
GCAGCAGCCGGAAGGCGCGCGAGACGGCCGCGAACCCGTCCGAGCGGTCGCCGCCCTTCTGGCCCTGCGCCAGGCTGGCGTCATGCGCCTTCTGCCAGCGCCCGACGATCGCCCCGCGCATGCCCAGCGCGCGGATGGTTTCGGCGTTGCGCTGGGTGTGGGTGGCAAAGGCCCGCTCCGCCGCGTCGAGCCGCATCGCCTCGGCGACCGTGTCTCTGGTCATCCACTGATTGAGCAGCGCCAGCCCCGCGACCACCCCCGCCCCCGCCAGGGTCAGGACCCCGAGCCAGGGATGGATGATGAAGACCGCCACCAGGAAGATCGGAATCCAGGGCAGGTCGAACAGGCCGCGAATGGCCGGCCCCGAGAGGAAACCGCGCAGGATCTCGAGGTCGCGCATCGCGTTTCCGGCCGCGCCCGCGGCCTTTTCCTCGCGCGCCAGAAGCTGGCCGAAGGCAAGATCGCCGGCCGCCTCGTCGAACCGGTAGGCGGCGCGCGACAGGATGCGCGCGCGCATGAATTCGTAGACGCCCAGGAACGCGTAAAGCACCACCACGATGACGAACAGCCCGACCAGCGTCGGAACCGAGCCGCTGGCCATGACGCGGTCATAGATCTGGAGCATGTAGAGCGGGCCGGTCAGCATCAGCACGTTGACGGCGGCGCTGAACAGGCCGGCCCGCGTGAAGCTGCGGCGCAGCTCCTGCATCGCCCTGCCATAGGGCGATTGCACCGAATCCGCGCGTTTCATGCGTGTCCTGCCATAAGCTGCCTGCCCCTGGGCCCGGTTTTGGCCCGTCTGCCTTGTCGCCGGCATCCGTTACGATGCAGGCGCCTTCATTTGCCCGTTTGTAACATGGGCCGATAGCCCATCCCATCCGCAGAACCGGGCTTTTTGGTGGCGCTTTGTTGAAATTGTCCGGTCTCCCCCGCCGCGCGGCGGAGTTCCGCCCAGGACGGGCGCGCTTTCGGCACGTTTCCGCGACAAGGCGGAAGACCGCCCCGGGGGGCGGGGCCGGGCGCGAACCGGATCGCGGGCGATCCGGGGGCATTTGGCAGATGTTGCGAATTTCGGATTCGGGCGGCCGGGGCGCGTCGCGTTTGACCGCGATCACATATTCACCCGCCGGGCCGGTGAATCCGAATGACCGCGACAAGCCCTAGCCGGCGCTTTCGGGGCCGCCGGCGATCCGGCTCTTGATCAGGCTCGAGGACTGGCCGTGGAAATAGGGCATGACGATGACCTGGCCGCCCAGGCTTTCCATCAGCTCGCGGCCCTCCTCGATGCGCGCCGCATCGTGGCTTTCGCTTTCCATCAGGATCGTCGGCTTGATCTTGCGGACATTCTCGATCGGCGAATAGTCCTGCTGGGCGACCACCAGGTCGACATGGCGGATCGACTGGGCCAGTTCGAGCCGTTCCGAAAAGCTCAGCACCGGCGGCCGGCCCTTCTGGGCGATGACCGCCTCGTCGGACACGATGCCCACGATCAGGCGGCCGTCCGGGCCCGCGATCGCCTTGGAATTCTTCATCATCAGAAGGTGGCCGCGATGGACGATGTCCAGCACATAGTAGGAATAGACGATGTTCATGGTTTTCTCCGGGGCAGGGGCATCGGGGATGCTTCAGATAAGCTTGGCGCGGATCCGGCCGGCGATCTGGTCCAGCAGGAACACGGTGAGAAAGATCATCAGCAGGATGGTCGCCACATGGCCGTAATCGAACATGTCGTAGCGGCCCTTGAGTTCCTGGCCGATGCCGCCGGCGCCGACGATGCCGATCACGGTGGCCATGCGCACGTTGCGGTCGAGGATGTACATGTTGTAGGCGACGTATTGCGGCAGCACCTGGGGCAGCACCGCATAGCGCAGGGTGCTGACCTTGGAGACGCCGACGGCGCGCAGCGCCTCCTGCGGCCCCTTGTCGGCGTTCTCGATGTCCTCGGCATAGAATTTCCCCAGGAACCCCGCCGAATGGATCGCCAGCGCCAGGATGCCGGCGATCGGGCCGAACCCGAAGGCCAGCACCAGGAACATCGCCGAGATCAGTTCCGGAATCGCGCGGAACATGCTGACCACGCCGCGCGCCAGCCCGTAGGCCAGGCGGTTGGGCGAATAGTTGGCCGAGGAATAATAGGCCAGCGGCACGCTGAGGATGATCGAGAACAGCGTGGCCCAGAGCGCGATCTCGATGGTTTCCAGCATCTTGCGCAGCACATGCATCAGATAGCCGACCGGCTGGTAGAGAACGGTCCGGGTCTGCGTCGTCCTTTCCAGCGCCAGCGTCACCGGGTTGACCTGGGTGATCTCCACCTCCTCGGTCTCGATCCGCGCCAGGGGGGGCAGGTTCTCGGGGTCGAAATTCTCGATCCGCGAGATTTCGGTCACTTCCGAGATCCGGATCGGAAACATCGAGCGGGCGATCTGCGCGGTGCCCTTCACCACCTGCGAGGACTCGTTCAGCCCGACGACATTGCCGGCGGCCTCGCCCAGCATGTAGAACATGCGGTCGATCTCGGTGTGCCGGCCCGACACGACCAGGAACACGAACACCACCAGGATGGCCAGGACCGTGCGCGCGCCGTAGGGCGGGTCCAACTGCCATTGGGCGGCGGGCCGGCCAGTTCCGGGGCCGGATCCGGGGCCGGATCCGGCGCCGGGCCGGGGACTGTTGCCGGGAGACGGGGGCATGGGTTTCCTCACCGCTTCAGAGCCGTTTCACGGCCACGTCGAGCACGTTCTCGACCGCCGCCGCCGCCAGCGTCTGCGCGCCGTCGGGATCGTCGTAATTGCGGTAGATCAGCCGCAGCGTGGCCTCGTCGACCTCTCCGGGCGCCAGGTCGAACACCACCCGGCCGGCCTCGATGCCGACGATGCGGTCGGCGAATTCGCGGGCCAGCTCGACCTGGTGCAGGCAGCACAGGATGGTGCAGCCGCGTTCGCGCGCGATGGAGCGCAGATGCGCCAGGATCTCGCGGCTGGCGGTGGGGTCGAGGCTGGCGATCGGTTCGTCGGCCAGGATCACCAGCGGATCCAGCATCAGGCTGCGGGCGATCCCGACGCGCTGCTGCTGGCCCCCCGACAGGGCGCTGGCGCGGCGGTGCAGATGTTCCTCGCCCAGGCCGACGCGGGCCAGCAATTCGCAGCACTTGCGCCGGATCGCGGCGGGAAACCAGCCGATCATCGCCATCGGCGCCGGCACATCCGCCAGCGCCCCCGACATGACGTTCACCGCCACGCTGGACCGGCCCGAGAGGTTGAACTCCTGGTGGATCATCGACACCTTGCGCCGCACCGCCTGCAGGCTGCGCGGGCCGATCTCGGTGCCGTCGACGGTGACGGTGCCGGTGCTGGGCCGCACCAGCCCGTTGACCAGCCGCAGGATGGTGGACTTGCCCGCCCCCGAATGGCCCAGCAGAACGCAGAACTGCCCCCTGGGCACCCGGAACGAGACGTCGCTCAGGGCGACGGTCCCGTCCGGATAGGACTTGCCGATATTGTCGAAACCGATCATCCGTAGGTCCGGGCCCGCAAACCCCCGCCGCGCGCGGTCAGTTTTCCGACGCCTTCTTCAGCATCTCGCCCTTGACCTCGGGGGTCACCAGATCGAGCATCCGCTGCACCGCCTCGAAGGTCTCGTGGGTGATGTCCGAACTGTAGCGGTCGACCAGGATACCGCCGAAGCCGCGGATCATTTCCGGGGTGATGGCGGGATCCTCGTGCACCGTGTCGAACCCCGCGCGCAGCCGCGCCTTGACGTCCCCGGGCAGCGAGGGAAGCATGATGAAGGGCGGATAGGGGATCGGCACGCTGACCGCGACCGGCACGATCTTTGCGGCGTCGATGGCGCCTTCGTTCACGGCCTTCTGGTAGGAGTTGAGCGACGCCGCCGAGACGTCCACATGGCCCTGGGCCAGCGCGTTCAGGCTGTTGGCATGGCCCCCCGTGAGGAACACCCGCGACAGGTCGCGCGCCGGATCGACGCCGGCCTCTATCAGCATGCCGACCTGGATGGTGAAGCTGGAGGAGGAATTGACGTCGCCGAAGGCCATCGAACGGCCCTTCATGTCGCCCAGTTGCTTCAGCTCGAAACCGTTCCTGGCGAAAAACGCGGCGTAATAGACGGATTCGCCGTTCAGCACCGCGACCGCCAGCGGTTCGGCGGCCCCGCGCGCGGCGGCCTGCAGATAGAGGGTGGGGCCGACGAAGGCGATGTCGACCAGCCCGTTGACCATGCCCTCGACCACCGAGGCATAGCTCTGGCCGACGCGGATCTCGAATTGCAGCCCGGTGGTGCGCGACACCGCGTTGAAGATCGGGGCGAAATCGGCGCGGGTGCCGTCCTCGGTGCCGCCGTCGGTGGGCACCAGCATCACCCGCAGCGGGGTCTCTTCCGAGCCCGGCGTGCCGGGGGCGATTTCGCTCTGGGCCCGGGCGCCGGCGGCGGTCAGGACCGCGAACAGCCCGGCCGCCAGTGCGAGCGAAAGGACTTGGAAAAATCTGGTCATCTCGACGTCTCCTGGAAATGGTCGCCGAACCTCTAGCCGATTGCGGCGCGGATGGGAATGACGCAGCCGCCGTTTTCGCGCCCGTGCCGGCCCCGTACCGGGGCAGGACCCGGCGGCTTCGATTAAACTTGCCGGCAAACGCCCCGCCGCCGCCACGGTTTCGCGCCCCGCCCCGTCCCCCGCGCCGCCGATGCTCGCGGGCGGTGAGACGGGATGAAGGGGGCGGGGATGCTTTGCCTCGAATTTCGCGAGACCCTCGATGCGGGGGCGATCGGTCATGACGCGCCGGTGGCGGATCTGGCCTGCGAACGCATCGGCGGCGAGACCTTCCTGGTCGCCGCCACCCAGGCCGGCGGCGGCATGACCGGATTCGTGCTGCGCGCGGGCACCGCGCCCGATCCGCAAGAGCCGCGCGATTACGGATCCGCCGCGGGCGGGCTTTCGGGGGTCGATCTGGTGCGCATCGAGCAGGGCGGCAGGGTCGTCCTGCTGCCCGCCGGGCCGGCCTTCCCGGTCTGGAGCGGGCGCGAACTGGAGCCGGGGGCCGGCCTGCGCGCCCGCGCCGGTCTGGACGCCGCCCCCGGCGCGCCGGTGCCGGGCCGGCAGGCCGAGGCGGTGACGCTGGGCACCACCACCTATCTGTTCTCGACCGCCCCCGGCGGGGTGGACATAACCGCCGGACGGATCACCGCCGATCTCGGGCTGGCCGATGCCGGGCTGTGGCGCGGCCCCGACCGCGGCCCGGGCGGGCAGCTGACCGCGCTGGCCGCCACCGCCGGCGGCTACCTGCTGGCGGCGGGCACCGGCGGCGATGCCCTGACCAGCCTGCGCATCGGCGCCGATGGCCGGCTGGAGGTGGCCGGCCGGACCGCCGGCGCCGGCGGGCCGGGCCTGGGCGTGCCGGCGGCGCTGGCGGCGATCGAAACCTCCGAGGGCACCCATGCGGTGCTTGCCTCTGCCGGATCGGGTTCGCTGACGGTGTTCCGGGTCGGCGCCGACGGCACGCTGGGCGCCACCGATCACATGCTGGACACGCGGGAGACGCGCTTTGGCGGCGCCGCCCTGCTGGCACAGGCCAGCCATGGCGACTGGCATCTGCTGCTGGCGGCGGGGGCGGATGACGGGATCAGCCTGCTGGCGCTGCTGCCGGGGGGGCGGCTG
>JAGRMG010000115.1 GCA_020441385.1 Paracoccaceae bacterium | reverse complement strand
GAGCGGCGCTTCCCCCGCATCGCCCGGTTGCGCCAGCGCCGGCAGGCCGGGATGGGTCAGGATATCGACCCCGATCACCGTGACGGCCGCGCCGGCAAGCCTTGCGCGCCCCTCCAGCACCGGGCTGACCTGCCAGCCGGCGCGGCGCAGGGCGACATAGCGCGCCCGCGCGATTGCACCGCCCCTGGCGCGAAATTCGTCCATCTGCCCGGCCCCCAACTGCCTCGCGGCGGCGTCGTAGCTGGCGCGTGCCTCGGCATTGATCGCCTGAACCGCCGACCACAGGCCGGTGGCCAGCGCCAGCCCGGCCAGCAGCGTGGCCAGTTGCAGCGGGTGGCGCCGCCAGTGGCCCCACATCGCCTGCGCCGCGGCCAGCATCATGCGATGCGCCCGCCGGTGAGGTGCACGCGCCGGTCGAGCCGGGCGGCGATGCGCATGGAGTGGGTCACGAGCAGCAGTGCCGCGCCGGTCTCGGCAACAAGTCCGAGCATCAGGTCGAGAACCGTATCGCCGGTGGCTTCGTCCAGGTTGCCGGTGGGTTCGTCGGCCAGCAGCAGCGCGGGGCGCAGCGCCAGCGACCGTCCGATCGCCACGCGCTGCTGCTGACCGCCCGAGAGCTGTTCGGGATAGCGGGCCGCGAGGGTCTCGAGCCCCAGCCGCCGGGTCAGTTCGCCGATCCAGCGCGCATCGGCGCGCCCGGCCAGGCGGGCGTGAAACGCCAGGTTCTGCGCCACGCTCAGCGACGGGATCAGGTTGAACTGCTGGAACACCAGCGCCACGGTGGTGCGGCGCAGGCCGGCGCGGGCGGTTTCGTCAAGGCGCGACAGACGCTGCCCGTCCAGGGTGATTTCGCCCGAATCGAAATCGTCCAGCGCCCCGGCCAAATGCAGCAGCGTGCTTTTGCCGCTGCCGCTTTCGCCGGTCAGCGCCAGGGTTTCGCCCGCCGCCAGCCCCAGCGACACGCCGCGCAGTACCGGTCGCCCGGCGCTGCCGGGATAGGACTTGGTGACGTTGTCGACATGCAGAAGCACGGGGGGCGGAACCTGCCTGGGGCGTTTGAGGTTGCCTCATCAATCGGGGTTTGAATCGGGGCTGTCCAGCCCCGTTCGCCCCGGATCGCGGCGCCGCGATGGTGCGCCTTGTTTCGCGTGGCTTCGCCACGCGGCCTCCGGCGGGAGTATTTGAAACCAGAAAGAAGCCCGGTCCTGTCAGCGCAGCGCGCGTTCGATCCGGTCCAGCGTTTCCATCGCGGCAAGGCATTGCGCGACCGAGCTTTCGGGTTCGCGGCCCTCGCGGATCGCGGCGACGAATTCGCGGTCGGCCAGTTCGATGCCGTCGTCCGAGATGGCCACGCCGGACAGATCCACCGGATTTTCGCGGCCGTCGAACAGATCGTCATAGCGCGCGATATAGGTGCCGTTGTCGCAGATGTAGCGGAAGAAGGTGCCGAAGGGGCCGTCGTTGTTGAACGACAGCGACAGCGTGCAGAGCGCGCCGGTGGGCGCCTTCATGCCGATGCTCATGTCCATGGCGATGCCCAGATCGGGATGCATGGGGCCTTGCAGGCCGAAGACCTCGGCGGCCAGGCCGCCGGTCTGGTACTGGAACAGATCGACCGTGTGACAGGCGTGATGCCAGAGCAGATGGTCGGTCCAGGAGCGCGGTTCGCCCTTGGCGTTGGTGTTGGTGCGGCGGAAGAAATAGGTCTGCACGTCGAGCTGTTGCAGCGAAAGTTCGCCCGACAGGATGCGCTTGTGGATCCATTGGTGCGACGGGTTGAAGCGGCGCACATGGTTGACCATCGCAGGAACGCCGGTCTGGCGCTGCACGCGCACGACCTCCTGGGCGTCGGCCAGGGAATCGGCCATGGGAATCTCGCAGAGCACCGGTTTGCCGGCGCGCATGGCGGCGATGGTCTGGGCGGCGTGCAGCCCGGTGGGCGTGGACAGGATGACCGCGTCGACATCGTCCCGGGCCAGGGCCTCGTCCAGGTCGGCGGTGGCGTGGCGGATGCCGCGATCCGCAGCCAACGCGTCCACGTTTCTGGGGCCGACGAGGCATGTCACCTCTACGCCCTCGATCCGGGCCAGTGCATCGAGATGCTTGATCCCGAAGGCGCCGGCGGCACCGGCAACGCAAAGTCTCATGGTTCTTCTCCCCTGACGGCAGGCAATCTGTTGGCCCCTCCTATCAGCCGGGGCGGGTGGCGGACAATTCACAAGCCCGGGCCGGGGATTGGAAAATGTTACAGGTGCGGATCGCCCGGGGCGGCGGCCCCGGCCCGGATCAGCGCAAGCAGGCGCGCCTGTGACGGGGTTGCCACCCAGTCGCGCCGGAAGGTCAGCCCGATCGGGCGGTCGCTGTGTTCGAGCGCGATCGGCAGTGCCGCCAGCAGGCCGAGGCTTTCCTCGACCGCGTATTGGCGGCGCGACATGATGGTGATGTAGTCGCCGCGCATCATCAGCCCGCGCGCCATTACCAGCGAGGACGAGACGATCCGCACCGGGGTGTCGGGCAGATCGGGAATACCCAGTCGAGCGAACAGGAAACGGCCCGAGGGTGTGGATTTGGGCGGCGCGATCCACGGGTAGTCGAGCGTGTCCCGCAAGGTCAGGCCCTGACGCCCGGCCAGCGGGTGATCGACCGACGCCACCACCGAGAGCGCGTCGGTGAACAACGCCTCCTGCTCCACATCCCCGGCGGGAAGCGGCTCGCGCAGGGCGCCGAGGATGAAGTCGAGCTCTCCGTGGCGCAGGTCGCGCAGCAGCCGCTCGTAGGGGCCGTCGATGCAATGCACCTGCACCCGGCCGGGCGAGGTGCGCAGCATGGTGTCGATGGCGCCCGGCAAGAGCGCGGTGCGCGACAGCGGCAGGGTGCCGATGCGGATGCGCGTCGAATCGCGGCCCAGATGGGCGCCGATCTCGTCGCGGCCCTGGCGCAGCTCGGCCGCCGCCAGGCGGGCGTTGCGGGCGAGGGCTTCGGCGGCCGGGCTCAGCGCGATACCCCGGCGGATCGGCTCGAACAGAGCGAGCCCGGTGAGGCTTTCCAGATCGCGCGCCGCCCGCTGCACCGCGGGCTGGCTGACGCCAAGGTGCTGTGCTGCCTGCGAGAAACTGCCCGCATCGGCCACAGCGATCAGGCAGCGCAGCTGCACGGCACTCACGAGACGATGAAACCCGGCATGGCGCGCCCGCCCCGGACGCGGCGACCTGCGCAGCGCCTGCGCCTCGCCGGCCTTGAGGAATTCAAGCATGCGCGCGACCCGGCGGCCGAACATCTCGCCCGCCTCGGTGGGGAACATCCCTCGGGCGCGCCGCTCGAACAGGCGGGTGCCAAGCTCACGCTCCAGCCCCGCGACGGCCTGGCTGACGGCGGGTTGCGAAAGGTGCACCCGGTCGGCGGCCAGCGCGATGCGCCTTGTGCGCATCAGCTCGTGCAGGGCGAGAAGATGGCGGATATTGGGAATCCGGGTCTGCACGCGGTGGCCATCCTCGATCGGGTTTCGTGCAGGATGTCTAACGAGAACCAATGGCGATGGCCAGCAATCCAACTGGCGCGGATGCGGACCCCGGCCTAGGTTGTGGCCAGCGACAGGAGATGCGCCGCAATGGATCCGGACTGGCTCTGCTTTCATTCCGACCCGAGCGCCCCCGCCTTCCGGCTGCCGGCCGGTGCGGTGGATGCGCATTGCCATGTGTTCGGCCCGGCGGCAGCGTTTCCGTTTGCCCCGGAGCGCAAGTACACTCCTTGCGACGCCGGCAAGGACAAGCTCTTCGAGTTGCGCGACTTCCTGGGGTTCGAGCGCAACGTGATCGTGCAGGCGACCTGCCATGGGCGGGACAACGCGGCGTTGATCGACGCGCTGCGCGCCGCGGGCGGCCGGGCGCGCGGTGTCGTCAGCATCGGCCCCGACATCCCGGAGGCCGAGTTGAAGCGTATGGATGCGGCGGGCGTGCGCGGCGTGCGGTTCAATTTCGTTCGCCGCCTGGTGGATGCGACGCCGCGCGAGGTCTTTCTTGACATCGCCCGCAGGATCGCCCCGCTGGGCTGGCATGTCGTGGTCTATTTCGAGGCCGCCGACCTGGAAGACCTGGCCCCGTTCCTGAACAGCCTGCCGACGCCCGTCGTGGTCGATCACATGGGCCGCCCGGACGTGGGAAAGGGCGTCGATCACCCCGATTTCCGGCGCTTCGTGCGGCTGATGGAGGAGAACGAGGCGATCTGGTCCAAGGTGACCTGCCCCGAGCGGCTGAGTCTTCAGGGGCCGCCATATGACGATGTGGTGCCCTTTGCCGCGCGCATCGTCGAACGCTTTCCCGACCGGGTGTTGTGGGGCACCGACTGGCCGCATCCGAACATGAAGACGCACATGCCCGATGACGGCGCGCTGGTGGATCACATCCCGCGTATCGCGCCGACCACCGCATCGCAGCGCAAGCTGCTGGTCGACAACCCGATGCGCCTGTACTGGGCGCGATGAGAAAGGATAGGCGCATGGCGGAAGAGCTGCACCATCACACCCATATCGAGGGCACCACGATCTTCGATGGCGAGATGGCCATGAAGGGCTATGCGCTCAACAAGATGTGCTTTTCCTTCAACCGGGCGGATGCGCGCGAGGAATACCTCTCCGATCCAGAGGCTTATTACCAGAAATTCAAGCTCAGCGATGAGCAGAAACAGGCTTGCCGCGACAAGAACGTGCTGGCGATGATCGCAGCCGGGGGCAACATCTACTACCTCGCCAAGTTCGCCGGCATCTTCAAGCTGGACGTGCAGGATGTGGGTGCCCAGCAGACCGGAATGACAAAGGACGAATTCAAGGAAAAGCTGAGAAAGGCGGGAGACTGACATGGCCAGGATCATCGGCGGGCTGACCACCAGCCACATTCCCGCGGTGGGCAACGCGATCCACAAGGGATTGCAGGACGATCCCTACTGGGAGCCGTTCTTTCGCGCCTATCCGCCGATCCGCGACTGGCTCGGGCGCCACAAGCCTGACGTGGCGATCAATATCTACAACGATCACGGACTCGGGTTCTTCCTCGACAAGATGCCGACCTTCGCCATCGGCGCCGCGCACGAATACGTCAACGAGGACGAAGGCTGGGGCATTCCCCAGCTCGATCCGTTCCCGGGCGATCCGCGGCTGAGCTGGCACATCATCGAAAGCATGGTGGCCGACGAGTTCGACATCACCTCATGCCAGGAACTGCCGGTGGATCACGGCTTTGTCGTGCCGATGCAGCTGTTCTGGCCGGGCGCGCCGCACAACGCGGATATGCCGCGTACGGTACCGATCAGCGCCAACACGGTGCAGCATCCCATCCCGACGCTGGGACGGGCATTGAAGTTCGGCCGCGCGTTGCGAAAGGCGATCCTGTCCTGGCCCGACGATATCAAGGTCGTGGTGCTGGGTACCGGCGGGCTCAGCCATCAGCTCGACGGCGAACGGGCAGGCTTCATCAACAGGGAATTCGATCGCTACTGCATGGACAAGATCGTCGACGATCCTGACGAACTGACCAGTATCGGCCGCATGGAACTGGTAGAGAAGGCGGGCGCGCAGGGCACCGAGTTCCTGATGTGGATGATGATGCGCGGAGCGCTGGGCGCCAAGGTGGTGGCGCGCAGCACCAATTATCACATCCCGATCTCGAACACCGGCGCGGGGACGATGCTGCTGGAATGCACCGAATGACCGGCGCGCAGCCCGCGCGGCGATGCGCCGACCAAGGCTTTTAAGAAAAAGCCTTGGCCAAACGGTTTCTCAACCGTTTGAGCGCGCGAGGGCGCGGCCGGATGCAGAACCCGCTTTTGGGCGGCGCTGAAAGGGCGTAGAACGTGATTTGATCAAAAGCCGCGCAGTGTGATTCTGCCCGCGCCGTCAGAAAGGACAGGTCATGTCGAACGCCGAGATAGCCAAACGCCGCGACGCCGCCATTTCGCGGGGTGTCGGGATGCAGACGCAGGTCTATGTCAAGCGCGCCCTGAATTCCGAGGTCTGGGATGTCGAGGGCAAACGCTATATCGACTTCGCTGCCGGGATCGCCGTGGTCAACACCGGCCATTGCCACCCCAGAGTGATGCAGGCGGTCCAGGAGCAGGCCGGCGCCTTCACCCATACCTGCCATCAGGTGCTGCCCTACGAGAACTACATCCGTCTGGCCGAGCG
>JAGRMG010000114.1 GCA_020441385.1 Paracoccaceae bacterium | reverse complement strand
GAACGGGCCGGGGCGTCAAAAACTTGACATAAGTCAATTCGCGCCCTGTGATCTATGCTACCGTCGCGGCAGGGAAACGAACGTTACCGCTGACTCGGCGGTAGCGGTCTGTTCGCGCAGCCGTGCCAGACCGGGCGGCGTGGCGGACGAAACGAAATAGGTCCGTGTGCAGGACCAAAACGAGAGGGACTAGAAATGGCTGACAACGACCCCAACGCGCCGGGCGGAGAAGGTTCGACCGAACGCATACCCGCAATGCAGCAACTGCTTGATAACCCGTTCCTTCTGCTATTCATCGGCGTCACGATGCCGACCGTGCTGTTCCTGATCTGGGGCGTCATGGAAGTGGCGTCGGTTCCGATAGCAAACTGAGCATCCATCATACGAGGCACGAAAAATGGCGATTTTTTCTCCGGAAAAGCGGATATGGTGGAAGCAACCGATCCACGGCCTTGAACTGGGCTGGATCATCGTGGTCTTCCTGTGGGGCCTGTTCATGTTCTTCTTCATGATCGCATGGCACTTCATCGGCGATCAGAACCTTTCCACCGAAACCTACCGTATCGCGCCCGACAAGTTCGTGGAACGAGTCGAGGAATTCGCCGAGGAATTCCAGGCAATGGACGAAAACGGCGAACCCATCGAGGAAGAGGGCGTGCCGGTGGTGCGTCCGGCGGCGGGCGGCGATGTCTATCTGCTGGCGCGGCTGTGGGAATTCTGGCCGATCATCGAACTGAAGAAGGGCGAAAGCTACCGCTTCCACCTGTCTTCGGCCGACTGGCAGCACGGGTTCTCGCTGCAACCGACCAACATCAACATCTCGGTGCATCCGGGCTATGAACACGTCCTGTCGCTGACCCCGACCGAATCCGGCGTCTTCGGCATCGTCTGCAACGAATATTGCGGTATCGGGCATCACACGATGACCGGCCGTATCCGCGTCGTGGAATAAGGGGAACGACGATGACAACGATTGATCATTCCGGAGCGATCGCCGGCCAGCAGCCGGTCTACCGGTCCTGCCGGTTCACCGGGCTGCGGGTCGAACGCAGCGCCGAACTTCTCATTCGCGCGAACGCCGTCGCGGCGGTCGTGTTCCTTGCCCTCGGCGGGCTGATGGGCCTGATGGTGGCGCTGACGCGCTGGCCGGCCGTCCAGCTGCTGCCGGCCGAATGGTTCTATCTGGTCCTGACGGGCCACGGCGCCAACGTGCTGCTGTTCTGGATCCTGTTCTTCGAGATCGCGGTGCTCTACTTCGCCTCGGCGATCATACTCGGCTCGCGCATCGCGGCGCCGAAATGGGCCTGGCTCGCCTTCCTGCTGATGATCGTCGGCGCGGTGATGGCGAACTATGCCGTGCTGCGCGGCGATTCGACGGTGATGTTCACCAGCTATCCGCCGATGATGGCGTCGCAATGGTTCTACCTGTCGCTGATACTGTTCGCGGTGGGGGCGCTGATCGCGGTCTTCGTGTTCTTCGGAACGCTGGTGGTCGCCAAGGCCGAGGGCACCTATAACGGTTCGGTGCCGCTGGTCACGTTCGGCGCCATCACGGCGGCGATCATCGCGGTGTTCACCATCGCGTCCGGCGCGATCATCCTGGTGCCGACCTGGCTGTGGTCGCTGGGGCTGATCTCGGAAATGGACACGCTGATGTACAAGCTGATCTGGTGGGGCATGGGCCACTCCAGCCAGCAGATCAACGTCTCCGCGCACGTTTCGATCTGGTACGCCATCGCGGCGATGCTGGTGGGCGCCAAGCCGCTGAGCGAAAAGGTCAGCCGCACCGCGTTCCTGATGTACATCTTCTTCCTCCAGCTGGCCTCGGCGCACCATCTTCTGGCCGAACCGGGCCTCAGCGAGACCTGGAAGATCGTCAACACCAGCTACATGATGTACCTGGCGGTGATGGCCTCGATGATCCACGGCATGACCGTGCCGGGCGCGATCGAGGCGGCGCAGCGGCGCAACGGCTTCGACCGCGGCGCGTTCGAATGGCTGCGCAAGGCGCCCTGGGGGCACCCGGCGTTTTCGGGCATGTTCCTCAGCCTGGTGATGTTCGGCTTCATCGGCGGCATCTCGGGCGTGGTTCTGGGCACCGAACAGCTGAACGTGCTGATGCACAACACGATCTACGTTCCCGGGCACTTCCACGGAACCGTCGTGACGGGCACCACGCTGGCCTTCATGGCGATGACCTATCTGGTCGTGCCGCTGATCTTCCAGCGCGACATCATCTGGCCGACGCTGGCCAAATGGCAGCCCTGGATCTTCGGGGCCGGGGCCGCGGGCATCTCCATGTTCATGATGGGGGCGGGCACCCTCGGCGTTCCGCGCCGTCAGTGGGACATCGCCCTGTCGGATGCGAACCTGCACTACGAATTCGCGCCGGGCGCCTATCTGATGATGGGCATGAACGGGCTGTCGGCCATCCTGGCGGCCACCGGCGGCGTGATCTTCGTGCTGATCGTGGTCGGATCGGTCGTCGGCGGGCCAAGGCTGGATGCGGCCGGCGCCAAGCTGCGCTTTCCGCTGCATGACGCGGGCGCCCAGGCGGTCTCGCACTATGGCAGCGAGAAGCATCCCAAGCTGACCGGCACGGCGATCCTGGTGACGATCTTCTTCATCTCCTTCGTGCTCTACTACTTCATCAACTGGAAGTATCTCTCGGAGCTGTGGCTGTTCAACTGACGACGGTCCCGCAACGATCAAGATGGAGAAGCAGACCATGCTGACGGCGCTTAACATGACGGTTTCGATCCTGAAGCTGCGGATCGGCGCGTTCATCGCGCTGGCGGCCCTGGTCGGGATCGTCGTGGGAGAAGACCGCGTCGGTCTGATCGAGGCGCTGGTGTTCTGCCTCGCCGTGCTGGGTGCATCCGGCGCGGCGGGGGCCTTCAACCAGTACTATGAACGGGAAGGCGACCGGCTGATGGCGCGTACATTCGGCCGGCCCTTCGCCAGCGGCACGCTCAGGGAAGGCCCGATATGGCCGCTGACGTTCCTGCTGCTGCTGGCGGCGTCGCTGCTGATGGCATGGTCGGTCGGCGGCACGCTGGCCTCGTTCATGGTGTTCCTCGGCGCTGCCACCTATGGCGGCATCTATACGGTCTGGCTGAAACGCCGGACCGTGTGGAACGTGGTGATCGGCGGCGCGGCGGGCAGTTTCGCCGTCCTTGCCGGCGCGGCGATGGCCGCGCCCCAGTTCGGCCCGGCAATCGGGCCGATCCCGCTCGTTCTTTCCGTGGTGCTGTTCTTGTGGACACCACCGCATTTCTGGGCCCTTGCCGTGGTCCGCGGCGAGGACTACCGCCGCGCCGGCATTCCGATGCTGCCGGTGGTCGCCGATGCGTCGGTCTGGGGCCCGGTGATCTTCAGCCATGTCGTCGTTCTGGTGGCAATGTCGCTGTGGCCGCTCTGGCTGGGTCTCGGCCCGGTCTACGGCGTGTTCGCCGTGCTTGGCGGCGCGCCGTTCCTGTGGACCAGCTACAAGCTGATGCGCAACCCGGTCAAGGCCAATGCCAAGGCGGCGTTTCTGGCGTCGCTGGCGCAGTTCGCGCTGCTGTCGGCGGGCGTACTTCTGGATGGAGCACTCACATGGGCGCTTTCCTGACTCCGCTCGTGCGGCCCGTCCTGTCCGCGGCGGCGCTGATCTGGGTGCTGGGCACGGGCTCTGCCAGTGCCGGCCTCGAAGGTGAAAGCGCATTCGAAATCAGCCAGGCCGCGATCGGCGGCCAGGTCGGCGATCACGTCCTGAAGGATCGCAACGGCTCGGATCTGGCGCTGGCGGATTTCCGCGGGCGCCCGCTGGTGATTTCGCTGATCTTCACCAGTTGCAGCACCGTCTGCCCGGTCACCACCGATCATCTGCGAGACCAGGTCAAGGCCGCCCGCGACATCATCGGCGGCGACGGCTTTGCGGTGCTGACCTTCGGCTTTGACGCCAGCGGCGACCGGCCGGCGCAACTGGCCGCCTTCGCCAATACCCATCGGCTGACCGGCATGCCCGACTGGTACATCGCCAGCGCCGACACCGACACGACCGAAAGGCTGCTGGCCGATCTGGGCTTTTCCTTCGAATCCGCCGCCGGCGGGTTCGATCACATCACCCAAACCACGATTCTGGATTCCGATGGCCGGGTCTATCGCCAGCTCTACGGCGAGGAATATCCGCTGCAACTGCTGGTCGAGCCGCTGAAGGATGTCGTCCTGGGCCGGCAGACCCGGTCTCTGGCGCCGGCCGACCTGTGGAGCCGGCTGACCTTCATCTGCACGGTTTACAATCCGGCAACCGGGGCGTATCGGTTCGATTACGCGATCTTCTTCGGGATCTTCTTCGGCGCCTTGGCGCTGATCCTGAACGCCGTCGTGATCTACCGTATCTGGCGGGGAAATCGCCGCTACAAACGCCAGGGTGAGGAACGAACCGCCTGATGTCCCGAGCAAGAAAGTTACTGCAACGCGGTTTCGACCGCGTGGAGCGTGGTTTTGATCTGATCTTCGGCCCGGAGTGGAACCCTCTGGCGCAGCTTGGCCCGCTGGGCTGGCTGATGTTCTGGGTGGTCGCCGGTACCGGGCTCTACCTGTTCATCTTCTTCGATACCGGGGTCCATGCGGCCTACGATTCGGTCGAATGGCTGACCAACGACCACTGGTTCCACGCCGGGCTGGCGCGCAGCCTGCACCGCTATGCCTCGGATCTGATGGTCATGGTGATGCTGGTGCACATCGTGCGCGAGTTCGTCAACGACCGCTATCGCGGCAAACGCTGGTTCTCCTGGCTGACCGGCGTGCCGGTGCTGTGGTTCGTCTACATCTCGGGCATCACCGGCTACTGGCTGGTCTGGGACCGCCTGGCGCAATACGTGGCGCTGGTCAGTACCGAACTGCTGGACGCGGTGCCGATCTTCGCCGAACCGATCGCGCGCAACTTCCTGACGCCGGAAAGCCTGTCGGACCGGTTCTTCACGCTGATGGTGTTCCTGCACATCGCGATTCCGCTGATGCTGCTGCTGATGATGTGGATCCACATCCAGCGCATCAACGAGGCGCGCACGCGCCCGCCGCGCGGGCTGACGCTGATGACGCTGGGCGCGCTTGTGGTGGTGTCGTTTCTGCTGCCGGCCGTCAGCCAGGGCCCGGCCGACCTGGCGACGGTGCCCCAGACCATCGGCATCGACTGGTTCTTCCTGTCGCTCTACCCGGTGATCGAAATGGTGCCGCCGGGCGTGATCTGGACCGGCGTGCTGCTGTTCTCGGTCCTGCTGGCCGGTCTGCCCTGGATGCCGCCGCGGCGCGAAGCCGACGCCGCGCAGGTGTTTCTCGATCATTGCAACGGCTGCAACCGCTGCGTCGTGGACTGCCCCTACAGCGCCATCACGCTGGTTCCGCGCAGCGACGATCTGCCGTTCTCGCACGAGGCCAAGGTCAATCCCGATCGCTGCGTCGCCTGCGGCATCTGCATGGGGGCCTGCCCGTCCTCGACGCCGTTCCGGCGCGGCGCCGAACTCGTTACCGGCATCGACCTGCCCGGGCGTCCGCTGGCGGAGCTGCGCGAAGAGGTGATCGCCGCCGCCGCCGAACTGACCGGGCCGGGCCGGGTGCTGACGCTGTCGTGCGAACATGGCGCCGGCGTCGATGCCGAACCGGGCCGCGTGGTTCTGCCCTGCGTGGCGATGGCGCCGCCCTCGATGGTCGATTTCATCCTCAGCCGCGATCTGGCCGACGGCGTCTGCGTCGCCGGCTGCGCCGAACGGGAATGCTATCATCGCTATGGCCGCGACTGGACCGAAAAGCGCTTTGCCCGCGAACGCGACCCCTACCTGCGCGAACGCGTGCCCCGCGAGCGTGTGCTGACCGTCTGGGAGGGCCAGACCGAGAGCGGCAAGCTGAAGGCCGAAGTGCAATCCTTCTCGGAGCGGCTGGCGGCGATGCCGGCCTACGAGCGCGCCCGCCCGCTGCGCCCGGAAGATCACGGCGCGCCGCCGGCCGACACCACAAAGGCCGACACCACAAAGGCCGACACGACAGAGGCCGGCAAGACAGGGGATGCGACATGAACCGCGACATGATCGTGCACGCCGTCGCCGGCGGCGCCGTCACCCTGGCCGTGACCTTTGCGGCCGCCTGGCTGTCGGCCTCGCCCGACTGGGAAAGCCTCGGCCCCGACCAGGCGCTCGTGCGCATCAGCTTCACCCATGGCGGCGACCGCTCGGCCAGTTGCCGCGACCGTACCGAAGAGGAACTGGCGGCACTGCCCAAGAACATGCGGCGCAAGCAGATCTGCGACCGCAGCCGGCCGTCGGTCTATGTCGAACTGGACATGGACGGAGAAACGGTGCTGATCCGCGATCTGCCGCCTTCCGGCCTGTCGGGGACCGGCACGTCGCGCATCTACCAGCGCATCGAGGTTCCCGCGGGCGAACATGACTTCGTCGCGCGCCTGCGCGACAATCCCGCCACCGAAGGCTTCGACTATACCGCCGAGGACAGCGTGAACCTGCGCCCCGGGCAAAGTTACGTGATCGAGTTCGATGTTGAAAAGGGCGGGTTTCAGTTCAAGTGATACCCCACAGGCAAACAGCCCGCTAATTCGGAGACCCCCATGGCACGGATCGAATGGAAGCCGGAATTCAGCGTCGGAGACCCGGCGGTGGACCATGAGCACCGCGAACTGATCGACCTGGTCAATGCCACCGCCGGGGCCGTCCTGGAAGGCGGCAACGAGGACGAGGTGGCGCAGGGCTTCGGCGAACTCTATCGCGCCATCAGCGCGCATTTCGCGCTGGAGGAACGCCAGATGCGCGAGGCTGGCTATGACCAGCTGCCCCAGCACAAGGGCGATCACGAACGCCTGCTCGATGTGCTGCGCGACCTGATGGACGATCCGCGCCAGGCTGGCGCCGAACCGGCCGAACATCTGGCGCGCGCGCTCGAGGATTGGTTCGTCGGCCATTTCCGCGACCATGATTCGCGGCTGCACCGCGTCCTCGGCCCGCATCCCCATTCCTGACCATCGCCCGCCGCGCCCGGGCGCCGGATTTCCGCGCGTCCGGCGTGCCGGTGCGACTCACCCTGGCCGCGCCGGGCGGCCAGGCTTCCGCGCGGGCCTGGCATGGGTCCATCGCGCAACACTCGGGTGCGCGAACATGCCTCGCCCGGTCCCGGGGAACGGGCGGCGCGTTGGCGGGCGCAACGCGGCGGTCCGCTCGCAGCAGCCATGAGAAATCCGCGCCAACCCCGCCGGATCGCGACAAAAATCGGTTAACGCAGCGGCATCCGCCATGGCGGCGGACGCGCCGCGGCGCTGTGGATGAATCACCCGACCCGGCCGGCGCGTCCCGTGGCCCTGCGGGTCAACCGGAAATATCGCGCCAAAGCGGTAAAAATTCCGTTGACGTTCCATGGTCGGATACGTCAGATTGTATGGGCCGACCGCGAAACCACTAAATCTGGTGTCCACAAGACCGAAAGACGACTCGCGGGTTCGGAACGTAGGGACAGAACGCCTTTCAGCAAGGGCCTGGCCGCGCCCGCACGGGATTTGTGGCAACGCGACAGATCTGTTCAGCCGTTCCATCGGCAGGCCGGGCGCACCCCGGCCACGATGGCAAGAAGCCGCCATGGGCGGCGGTGAAGATCGCCGGAAACGGCAAGAATGGAACGAACGGGACCGCAGAGGCAGCGAACATGAAGATCGAAAGAAAATTCACCACGGCCGGGCAGGGCGCTTACGCGGATCTGGAATTCGTCACCACCGCATCGGAAATCCGCAACCCCGACGGCACCATCGTGTTCCGCCTCGATGACATCGAAGTCCCTGCGGGCTGGAGCCAGGTGGCCAGCGACGTCATCGCGCAGAAGTATTTCCGCAAGGCCGGGGTTCCGGCGCGGCTGAAGAAGGTGCGCGAAAAGGATGTGCCCGAATTCCTCTGGCGCTCGGTTCCCGATGGCGATGTCGGGACCGGCGGCGAGACCTCGTCCAAGCAGGTGTTCGACCGGCTCGCCGGGGCCTGGGCCTACTGGGGCTGGAAGGGCGGCTATTTCAGCACCGAAGAGGATGCGCGCGCCTATTACGACGAGATGCGCTTCATGCTGGCCGCGCAGATGGGCGCGCCCAACAGTCCGCAATGGTTCAACACCGGCCTGCACTGGGCCTATGGCATCGACGGTCCGGCGCAGGGGCACCACTATGTCGATCACAGGACGGGCAGGCTGACCCGGTCGAAATCCTCCTACGAGCATCCCCAGCCGCACGCCTGCTTCATCCAGGGCGTCAAGGACGATCTGGTCAACGATGGCGGCATCATGGATCTGTGGGTGCGCGAGGCGCGGCTGTTCAAGTATGGCAGCGGCACGGGCACGAATTTTTCAGCCCTCCGGGGAGAGGGCGAGAAGCTGTCGGGCGGCGGCAAGAGCTCCGGCCTCATGGGTTTCCTCAAGATCGGGGACCGTGCGGCCGGAGCCATCAAGTCGGGCGGCACGACCCGGCGGGCGGCGAAGATGGTGATCGTGGATGCCGACCATCCCGATATCGAGGATTTCATCAACTGGAAGGTTCTCGAGGAACAGAAGGTCGCAAGCCTCGTGGCCGGCTCGAAGATGCACGAGCAGAAGCTGAACAAGCTGTTCGAGGCGATCCGCCTCTGGGATGGCGCCGAACAGGATGCCTGCGACCCGGCCGTCAACGGGGCGCTGAGGGCGGCGATCCGCGACGCCAAGCGCAACATGATCCCCGAAACCTATGTCAAGCGGGTGCTGGATTATGCCCGCCAGGGCCATACCGGAATCGAGTTTCCGACCTTCGACACCGACTGGGATTCCGAAGCCTACAACAGCGTGTCGGGGCAGAACTCGAACAACTCGATCCGCGTCACCAACGCCTTCCTGACGGCGGTGCAGAAGGATGCCGACTGGCCGCTGATCAACCGCGTCGACGGCAAGGTCGCCAGAACCGTGAAGGCGCGCGATCTCTGGGCGCAGATCGGGCACGCGGCCTGGGCCTGCGCCGATCCGGGCATCCAGTTCCACGACACCGTGAACGACTGGCACACCTGCCCC
Source organism: Paracoccaceae bacterium (assembly GCA_020441385.1). GTDB lineage: Bacteria > Pseudomonadota > Alphaproteobacteria > Rhodobacterales > Rhodobacteraceae > JAGRMG01. The sequence continues at coordinate 12,635 of JAGRMG010000114.1, read as the reverse complement.
GAAGACGGGCCGATCCGCGGATCGAACCCCTGTTCGGAATACATGTTCCTCGACGATACCGCCTGCAACCTCGCCTCGATGAACCTGCTGGCCTTCCTCGGGGATGGCCGGTTCCAGGCTGAGGATTACATGCACGCGGCCCGGCTGTGGACGCTGACGCTGGAAATCAGCGTCATGATGGCGCAGTTTCCCAGCAAGGAAATCGCGCGGCAATCCTACGACTTCCGCACGCTGGGCCTGGGATACGCCAATATCGGCGGTCTGCTGATGAACATGGGGCTGGGCTATGACTCGCCCGAGGGCCGCGCGCTGTGCGGCGCGCTGAGCGCGATCATGACCGGCGTGGCCTATGCCACCAGCGCCGAGATCGCCGGCGAACTGGGCGCCTTCGCCCGCTATGACGCCAACCGCGACCACATGCTGCGGGTGATCCGCAACCACCGCAACGCCGCCCTCGGCGCAACCGACGGCTACGAGGCGCTCGCCGTCAGGCCGGTGCCGCTGGATCACGCCAACTGTCCCGACGCGCGGCTCGCCGATCTGGCGGTCTCGGCCTGGGACGAGGCGCTGAGCCTGGGCGAAAAGCACGGCTATCGCAACGCCCAGACCACGGTGATCGCGCCCACCGGCACCATCGGGCTGGTCATGGATTGCGACACCACCGGGATCGAGCCGGATTTCGCGCTGGTCAAGTTCAAGAAGCTCGCCGGCGGCGGCTATTTCAAGATCATCAACCGTTCGGTTCCCGCCGCGCTGGAAAAGCTGGGCTATGGCAGCGCCCAGATCGAGGAAATGGTCGCCTACGCGGTCGGCCACGGCAGCCTCGGCAATGCCCCGGCGATCAACCCCACCACGCTGGCCGGGCACGGCTTCGGCCCCGGCGAACTGGCCCGGGTCGAGGCCGCGCTGCAAGGCGCCTTCGACATCCGCTTCGTCTTCAACCAGTGGACGCTGGGGGCCGAATTCTGCCAGGAGGTGCTGGGCATTCCGGCCACCACGCTGAACGATCCGGGCTTTGACCTGCTGCGGCATCTGGGCTTCTCGCGCCGCGACATCGAGGCCGCCAACGACCATGTCTGCGGCACCATGACCCTTGAGGGCGCGCCGCATCTGAAAGACGAACATCTGGTGGTGTTCGATTGCGCCAACGCCTGCGGGCGCAAGGGCAAGCGGTTCCTCGGCGTGCAAAGCCACATCACCATGATGGCGGCGGCCCAGAGCTTCATCTCGGGCGCCATTTCCAAGACCGTCAACATGCCCAACAATGCCACGATCGAGGATTGCCAGGCCGCCTACGAGCTGAGCTGGAAACTGGGCGTCAAGGCCAACGCGCTCTACCGCGACGGCTCCAAGCTCAGCCAGCCGCTGGCCGCCGCGCTGGTCGAGGACGACGACGAGGCCGCCGAGGTGCTGGAAAGCGGCCCGGCCCATGCCAGGGCGGCGGTCCTGGCCGAGAAGATCATCGAAAAGGTGGTGGTCAAGGAGGTCGTGCGCAGCCACCGCGAGAAGATGCCGCAGCGGCGCAAGGGCTATACCCAGAAGGCCACGATCGGCGGGCACAAGGTTTACCTGCGCACCGGCGAATACGCCGATGGCACGCTGGGCGAAATTTTCATCGACATGCACAAGGAGGGGGCGGGCTTTCGCGCGATGATGAACAACTTCGCCATCGCGGTCTCGGTCGGGCTGCAATACGGCGTGCCGCTCGAGGAATTCGTCGATGCCTTCACCTTCACCAAGTTCGAGCCGGCCGGCATGGTGCAGGGCAACGACAGCATCAAGAACGCCACCTCGATCCTCGACTATGTGTTCCGCGAACTGGCGGTCAGCTATCTCGACCGCACCGATCTGGCGCATGTCAAACCGCAGGGCGCCAGTTTCGACGATATCGGGCGCGGCGAGGAAGAGGGCGTGTCCAACATCGCCGAGATGTCGGACTCCGCCGCCACACGCTCGCTGGAGGTGCTGAAACAGATCAGTTCCACGGGCTATCTGCGCAAGCGCCTGCCCCAGGAACTGGTGGTGTTCCAGGGCGGCCAGTCGGTCGGGGCCACGGCGCTTGACGGCGCAACCGATCCGGTGGCGGCGTTGCAGACGCTGGTGCCATCGGCGGCCGGCACGACCGTCGCGGCCAGCACCACGGCGATGATCAGCGGCACCGTCAGCATCGACGCCCGCGTCAAGGCGCGCATGCAGGGCTACGAGGGCGAGGCCTGCGGCGAATGCGGCAACTACACGCTGGTGCGCAACGGCACCTGCATGAAATGCAACACCTGCGGCGGAACCAGCGGGTGCAGTTGACGCCGCATCGGCGCAGCGCGTCAAGAATGGCGCACAACGGTTTGGATCTGCTTGTGAAAATCCGACCATAGCAAGTGAAGGGCAGGCCGGGATTTCCCCGGCCGCCTCGAAAGACATAGGGGTGAGACTCCGCAGAAACCTTCGGTTTCCGCTCGGTCTCACTCCGTGAGAAATCCGCCGGATTTCTCACGGTACACGGGGCGGGTGCGCTCGCCCCCGACGACGTTCAGGCCGCAGGCAGAAAACACCGGGCGGTCAACGAGCAGAGCCTGAACGGCGAAACTGGGGGGCCACGCGCCCCCCCATTTCCTTCTCAGCCCGCCAGGGCGCGCAGCACTTCGGCCATTTCGGCCACCCGGGCATCCAGCCGGTGACGGGCCTGCTGCGCCGCGCGGGCGGCCCGGGCCAGCGCCGCGCGCCGGCCGCTATCGCCCAGAAGCCCCGAAATCGCCCGCCGCAGCGCCGCCGGATCGCCCGGGGCCACCCACTCCACCGCATCGGGCGCCGCGAAGGCCTCGCGCAGACCGCCGGTGTCGCTGGCGATCACCGCGCAGCCCGCCGCCGCGGCCTCGAGCAGCGTGGTGATGCCCGCGGCATAGTCGCTGCGTTCCAGCGGGATCACCACCAGATCGGCCGAGCGGTAAAGCGCCGCCAGATCGGGCCAGGAATAGAACCGCATGGCCCAGTTCGGCGGCGGATCGGCGGGGCGGGTGCGCGCCCCGGGCCGGGCGTCTTTGGAGAAGGCGCTGATGCGCACCTGCGCGTCCAGCCCGCGCACCGCCTCGGCCAGCGTGACATAGTCGCGCCGCTCCAGCCCGACGCTGACGATGCGCGGCGGCCAATTCCGCGCGGGGGCATCGCCGGGGCGGAAGAACCGGTCGTCGGTCTGTTCGGTGTACTGCGTGAACCGCGCCGGGTCGGACACCGCATCGCGGGTGAAGACGAAAAAGCGGTCGATGCGCGCCACGCATCCGCACAGCGCCTGCGCCGCCCGGATGCGCGGACGGCGCAGGTTGTGCCCGAAACTCAGCAGCCGCGTGGACCGGCCCCGCCGGCGCAGTTCATCGGCCAGCGGCAGCGCCACGGCCTCGCCCAGGCAGAACACCAGATCATCGTCGCCTGCGCGCGCCGCCACGTCGCGCGCCAGCGCCGCCAGGGGGGGCGGCGTGTTCAGCACCCGGTGCAACAGGCGCCGGGGCGCGGGTGCCTCCGGGTCGGGTTCGTGCACCTCGCCGCCCAGCGCGGATGCCAGTTCGAGAAGGAAATGGCGCGGCGCCGTGCCCGCGACCGCCTCGGCCCGACGTTCGGCGACGCCCAGATGCCCGGTCAGGACCATATGATATCTCGTCACGCCCGGCCCCTTCGTCCGCCCCGCCGGCAGGTTAGACCGGCCCCGCCGCGCAGACAACGCCGCTTGCGGGCCGGGCAATTACCGGCTGGCCACGCCCGCCCGCTTCGTGTCACAAGTCCGGCACTGCCAACCGGTCATTCAAGGGTCCGCCCATGCCGCGCATCAAGAACCACGCCGCCCGCGATGCCTGGATCGAGAACGCCCTGCGCGCGCTGCCCGCCGGGTCGAGCCTGCTGGACGTGGGCGCCGGGGAATGCGCCTACAAACCCCATTGCGCGCATCTGGAATACCTGGCCCAGGACATCGCCGAGTATGACGGAACCGGCGATGGCGCCGGGCTGCATACCGGGCAATGGGATACCAGCCGGCTGGATTTCGTCTGCGACCTCTACGACATTCCCGAGCATCGCCAGTTCGACACGGTGTTCTGCTCGGAAGTGCTGGAACATGTGACCGACCCGGTGCGCGCGCTGGAAAAGCTGGCCCGCCTGACCCGCCCCGGCGGGCGCGTCATCGTCACCGCCCCGTTCAACTCGATCACCCATTTCGCGCCCTATCACTATTGCACCGGGTTTTCGCAGTATTTCTACCGCCTGCATTTCGAACGGCTGGGTTTCGCGATCGAGGAACTCACCGCCAATGGCGGCTATTTCGACGTGATGGATCAGGAAATCGGCCGCCTGGCGCGGGTGCGCAAACAATACCGGGCCGGCCCGCGCGAACCGCTGACCTGGATCGTGATGCAGATCGCACGGCTGAATGCCCGCCTGATTGCGCGCCTTGACGGCGCGCGCATGGCCAGACGTTCCTCCGAATTGCAGTGTTTCGGCTGGCATGTGATCGCCCGGAAGGCTCCGGAGTGACAACCCCAGGTTGTCCCCGCGGGGACAGCGTTGATTCCAAAGGATTTTCGGAATTCCGGGCGCGTTGCCGCCTTCCGGGTGCGTCCGCTTCAGCGCAGGACGTTCTCGCCCGGGGCCTCGTCCAGCAGCGAGGCGCTGGGGGCTTTCCGGTCAAGCCCCAGTTCGGCGCACAGTGCCGCGCGCGCCCGCGAAAGCCGCGACATCACCGTGCCCGCCGGCAGGCCGGTCTGGCGGGCCAGTTCGGCCGGGCTGGTGATGCCGGCCCGCACCATCCGGATCAGGCTTGCCTGGTCGCCGGGCAGACGGGCGACGGCGCGGTCAAGATCGCGCAGCGCCATGCGACGCGGCGCGTCGGGCGCGATGGCCGCCATGTTCTCGAGCAGTTCCTCGCACGGCCGCGCCGCGCGCCAGTGCGACACCGCCAGATTGCGCAGCACGGTCATGGCATAGGCCCGCGGGTCGTCGATTCGCGCGCCCCCGGCCTGCGCGGACAAGAGCCGCAACACCGCGTCCTGGGCCAGGTCGGCGGCGGCCTCGGGGCAGTTCAGCAGCCGCCGGGCGCGGCGTTCCAGCACCGGCAGCAGCGCGATCACGTCTTTGCCCGGTTCGTTACCGGCCGCTTTGCGTTTCATGGTCGTGGTCCAGTCCTGTTGCCCGGCTGCCATCAGGCCCGTTTCCAAAGCGGTTGAAAAGACGGGGCTTTTCCGCCCATATTCGGCAAAGGGGCTTTTTCGGCGGGGAGTCGCCGGGCCGGGCACGCGGTTTCGGCGGGGTTCGGCCAAGACCGGCCGATCCTGCGCGCGGTCGGGATGCAATCGCCGCCCGGGGCGTCTGATCATGCAAGGGCGCAAGAACGGCGTCCTTGTCTGATGCAACAAGGAGACCAGACATGAGAACCTACATCCTGACAGCACTGATCGGCGCGGGGCTTTCGGCGCCGGCATGGGCGGCAAGCAACATCGACGCCAATGGCGACGGCATGATGACACTGGAAGAGGTACAGGCCGTCTACCCCGAAATCACCGCCGAGACGTTCGCCACGATGGATGCCGACCAGAGCGGCGCGCTGGACGAAGACGAGGCCGCGGCCGCGATGGATGCCGGGCTGATGCCCAAGAGCTGACGGCGCGCGCCACGCGTCGACCCGAAGCATCGCCCGAATTCCGCGGTGCCGGTGTTTCGGGACCGGCCGCAGGTTCGCCGGTGCACCTTGGGGCATCCATGGCAGCTAGGAACAAGGCGCGCCCGCGGTCCGGCGCCCGGCCCCCCCGGCCGGGCGCCGTCGCCTTGCGGCGGGGCGCTCAGGCTGGCAGATGGATGGCGAACCGCGCGCGGATCGCGGCATCGGTGGCCGGATCGAACCGCGCCGCCGCCCGCTCTGCCAGTATCTCCCGTTTCCTGGCCGTGGCCCGCGAGATCAGGTCCGGCTTGCCGCGCTCGGCCCATTCCTTGGGCGAGGTCCGGTCGGCCAGCGCGGGATAGACGTAATCGGACTGCATGCGCTGCAAGGTCTGGGCCGAGCCGAGGTAATGCCCCGGCCCGCCGATGCAGGCCTCGCGGATCGCCTCGAGCGACAGCGCATCCTCGTCCACCTCGATGCCGCGCACGCAGCGCAGGGCCTGGCCGATCAGATCGTCGCCCAGAATCAGGCTTTCGTGGCAGAACCCCAGCAGCGAGGCATGCATGCCCGCCGCCTCGTAGACCATGTTCAGCCCCGCCAGCCCGGCCATGACGTTGGTCGTGGCCTGTTCCCAGCCCGCCTGCATGTCGGGCAGCTTGGAATCCGCGATGCCTGCCGCCGCGCCGCCCGGCAGGTCGTAGAAGGCGTGCATCTGCGCGCAGCCGGCGCTCAGCAGCGCCTGTTCGCCCGATCCGCCCGACATCGCGCCGGTGCGCAGATCCGAAACGAACGGCCAGGTGCCGAACACCGCCGGATGGCCCGGTTTCACCGCGTTGACATAGACCAGCCCGGCCAGGCACTCGGCCACCGCCTGCACGATGGCCCCGGCGATGGAGGCGGGCGCCGTGGCGCCGGCCTGTCCGGCCGAGAGCAGCAGCACCGGCATGCCGCCTTCGATGCAGGCCTCCATCACCTGACAGCTTTCGGCGGCGAACTTCATCGGCGGCACCACGAAACAGTTGGAGTTGCTGACGAAGGGGCGCGCCCGCCAGGCCGCCTCGCCGCCCGCGATCAGGTGCAGCAGCTCGAAGGCAGGCGCGACGAAGCCCGGTTCGGAAAACGAGGTTCCCACATGTTTCGTGGTGCCCGCGCAACAGGCGTAGATGGTGTTCAGGTCCATCTCGAGATTGTCGGCGATGTCGCGGGCGACCATCGGACGCTGCACGAAATGGATGTTGTCCAGCCGGTCGGCGATGCGGGCGGCGTCGTGCAGATCGCCAAGCGTGCTGTCGCGATACTCGCGGGTTTTGACATCGACCAAGTGCACCGCGGCACCGGCGGTGCCGAAATGGACGCGGTTGCCCGAAAGGTGCAGGTCGTGCACCCGGTCGCGGCCATGCAGCGTGATGGCGCGGTTGGCGCTCGCGATCGTGTCCTCGACCAGGGCGCGGGGAAAGCGGATGCGCCCATCCGCGCCCGCCAGACAGCCGGCGCCGGTCAGATGGCGCACGCCGCTTTGCGGCGCATCTGCCAGGCCGATCTGTTCCAGCGCGTCCAGTGCCGCGCCATGGATGCGGGCCATGCCCAGATCGTCGAGCGGCCGGAAGTGTCCGCCCGACAGCCCGGCGCGCACCGGGCGCAGGTGGTCGGGCAGGGCGCAGGCACGGGCGGCATGGCGCGCGGCGCGCCCGCCGCTGCGGCTGCGTGGAGGGGTGGACTGGTCTTTCATGGCGGTCTGATCCCGGGAAACGTTGCAGAAGGGTCGCGATGGTCAGACCGCCGGGCGCCCCCGTGCCGCGCGCCCGCGATCGGCGCCGATGGTACGGCTGACGAGCCGGATTTTGCAAAGATCGCCTTGCATGCGCGCGCCCCCCCGGTTGCGCCAAGCGTCGCAACCCGGGGCGGCCGGGTCTGTCCTGTTTGCGACCTGTGATCGGAAAGCGACCCGCCCGGGTGAGCCGGCGGCACCGGAGCGCACGGCGGCGCGGTCTCAGCCGCGCCGTGGGGGCAGCTGGGCCTGCGCCTTCTTCGTCAGCCCGGCGCGCACGATGTCATAGGAGATCTCGAGCCGGTGGCGCAATTCCTCCGCCTCGGCGTCGAGGGGAACAAGCACCCATGAGCGGTGAAAATAGGGCGCCTTCTGTGCCTGGCCCGCGTCGATCAGCATCTGCGCCGTCTCGATGTCGGCGGTCTTGACCGAAACGCCCTCACCCGTGCTGCCGATGCAGGCGAACATCTTGCCGCCCACCTTCCAGGCATCGTGGCCGCCGCCCCAGGGGTCGGAGACGTCGGCGCCGGGCAGGGTGGCGCAGATGGCGTTGACGATTTCGCGGCTCATCGCATCAGTCTGGCGCGACGACAGGGCCGGCGCAAGAGGTGCGCGCGAGCAAACTTTCGCGAAAGTTTGCCGCCAGGTTTTCGCGAAAACCTGGGGCTTGGCACGGTCGCGTCCGGATGCTATCGGACTGGCATGAAACGGGATGCCGCCATCGCTGTGTGCTGCATTGCCGGCTGACAGCGTCAGGCGGGCCGTTTCCTCTGTTTCCATCCCGAGACGAAGTTGCTAAGCCCGCGGCACGCGCCACGAGGACTTTGTGTCGATGACAACGATCAAGCTTTACAACACGCTGAGCCGGCAGAAGGAAGAGTTCCGTCCGATCGACCCTGAGCGGGTGCGCATGTATGTCTGCGGGCCGACGGTCTATGACCGCGCGCATCTGGGCAATGCGCGCCCGGTGGTGGTGTTCGATGTGCTTTACCGGCTGTTGCGGCACGCTTACGGGGCGCGGCATGTGACCTATGTGCGCAATTTCACCGATGTGGACGACAAGATAAACCGGCGCGCCGCGGACAGCGGGCGGGACATTTCCGAGATTACGGCGGAGACGATGCAGTGGTTTCTCGACGACATGAGGGAGTTGGGCGCGCTCGAGCCCGACGCGATGCCGCGCGCCACCGCCTATGTCCCGCAGATGGTGTCGATGATCGAAGACCTGATCGCCCGGGGTCATGCTTACGAGGCCGGGGGCCATGTGCTGTTTTCGGTCGAAAGCTATGGCGAGTACGGCCGCCTGTCGGGGCGCAGCGTCGAGGACATGATCGCCGGGGCGCGGGTCGAGGTCGCGCCCTACAAGAAGAACCCGATGGATTTCGTGCTGTGGAAGCCCTCGGGGCCCGACCTGCCGGGCTGGGACAGCCCCTGGGGCCGGGGGCGGCCGGGCTGGCATATCGAATGCTCAGCGATGAGCTACGAATTGCTGGGGGACAGCTTTGACATCCATGGCGGGGGCAACGACCTGATGTTTCCCCATCACGAGAACGAGATTGCGCAGAGCCGCTGCGCCCATCCGGATGCGAGCTTTGCGAAATACTGGATGCATAACGAGATGTTGCAGGTCGAGGGGCGCAAGATGTCCAAGTCGTTGGGTAATTTCTTTACCGTGCGCGACCTGCTGGACCGGGGCGTGCCCGGCGAGGTGATCCGTTTCGTGTTTCTCTCGACCCATTACCGCAAGCCGATGGACTGGACGGCGGAAAAGGTGCGCGAGGCCGAGGCGACGCTCAAGAAATGGGCCACGCTCATTGAAAACAGTGACGCACAATCAGGACCACCGCTTCAGGTTTTGCATGCGCTTGAAGATGACCTGAACACGCCTCTCGCAATCAAGGAAATGCACAAACTCGCAAAGGATGGGAATGCCGTGGCTCTCAGAAGCGCACTGGAGTTTGTCGGCCTGGGAACCATATCCAAGGAGTCACTGACGATGCTTGTTGAAGAAATGGTAGATGGTGCCTTTGACGTCGGAAAGTTCATCGAGGAAATGCGTACTGCGCGAGAGAACAGGAACTGGGCTGAATCTGATCGTATCAGGGATGCTCTTGTCGAAGCCGGCGTTGAAATCAAGATTACCCCGGAAGGAATAGAGCATTCGATCACTTCTCGTTTCGACCCCACCAAACTGGAAGCCCTGGAATGACCGCCCCAAGCCGAACAGAGGCCAGCCCCCGGCCGCGGGTGGGGGCGAAGCCCCCGCCCTGGGGGGCGGTCGGGGGCTGGCCGTGCCGCAAGCGCCACGGCCGGGACGATGCGAACGGGGAATGCCCATGACCCGCGAACGCCTCCATCTCTACGACACCACGCTGCGCGACGGGCAGCAGACGCAGGGCGTGCAGTTCTCGCTGGCCGAAAAGCGCCAGATCGCGACGGCCCTCGATGCGCTTGGCGTCGATTACATCGAAGGCGGCTGGCCGGGTGCGAACCCCACCGACAGCGATTTCTTCGCGGCCGCCCCGAAAACCCGCGCGACCTTCACCGCGTTCGGCATGACCAAGCGGGCCGGGCGCTCGGCCGAGAACGACGACGTGCTGGCGGCGGTGATCAACGCGGGCACCCCGGCCGTGTGTCTGGTGGGCAAGAGCCACGATTTCCACGTCACCACCGCGCTGGGGATCTCCCTGGAGGAGAATGTCGAGAACATCGCCGCCTCGGTGGCGCATCTCGTGGCGCTGGGCCGTGAGGCGCTTTATGACGCCGAACATTTCTTTGACGGCTTCAAGGCCAACCCGGATTACGCGCTGGCCTGCGTGAAGGCGGCCCATGACGCGGGCGCGCGCTGGATCGTGCTGTGCGATACCAATGGCGGCACCCTGCCGCCCGAGATCGGCCGCATCGTGGCGCAGGTGATCGCCGCGGGCATCCCCGGCGACCGGCTGGGCATCCACACCCACAACGATACCGAAAACGCGGTGGCCGGCACGCTGGCGGCCATCGACGCGGGCGTGCGCCAGGTGCAGGGCACGCTGAACGGGCTGGGCGAACGCTGCGGCAATGCGAACCTGACCGCGCTGATTCCGACGCTGATGCTGAAGGAACCCTATGCCAGCCGGTTTCAGACCGGGGTCAGCGCCGAGGCGCTGGCCGGGCTGACCCGCACCAGCCGGATGCTGGACGACATCCTGAACCGCGTGCCGATGCGCCAGGCGCCCTATGTCGGCTCCAGCGCGTTCGCGCACAAGGCGGGGCTGCACGCCAGCGCGATCCTCAAGAATCCCTCGACCTACGAGCATATCGAGCCGGAACTGGTGGGCAACAAGCGCATCATCCCGATGAGCAACCAGGCCGGTCAGTCCAATCTGCGCCGCCGCCTGGCCGAGGCCGGGCTCAAGGTCGAACCCGGCGATCCCGCGCTGGGCCGCATCCTGGAACGGATCAAGGCGCGCGAGGACGAGGGCTATTCCTACGATACCGCGCAGGCCAGTTTCGAGTTGCTGGCGCGCGAGGAACTGGGCCAGCTGCCCGAGTTCTTCGAGGTCAAGCGCTACAAGGTTACGGTGGAGCGGCGCAAGAACAAGTACAACCGCATGGTCAGCCTGTCCGAGGCGGTGGTGGTGGTCAAAGTCGATGGCGAAAAGCGCCTGTCGGTCAGCGAATCGATGGACGAGGACGGCAACGACCGCGGCCCCGTCAACGCGCTTTCCAAGGCGCTGGCCAAGGATCTGGGCCAGTATTCCTCCGTTATCGACGATCTGCGGCTGGTGGACTTCAAGGTGCGCATCACGCAGGGCGGCACCGAGGCGGTGACCCGCGTCGTCATCGACAGCGAGGACGGGCAGGGGCGGCGCTGGTCGACGGTGGGGGTGTCGCCCAACATCGTCGATGCCAGTTTCGAGGCGCTGCTGGACGCGATCCGATGGAAGCTGATCCGGGACGCGGACTGAGCGCCCGCCAGCGATCGGGGGATTGGGAAGGTGGAGGACTTTCTGTTCATTCATTCGGACCTGCCGCGCGAGGGGCCGGGCGATCGCGCCAGCCTCGACTGGGCGCTGGGCCATCTCGCCCTGCGCCCGGATGCGCGGATTCTGGATGCCGGGTGCGGCCCGGGCGCCGACATTGCCGGGCTGCTTTCACATGTGCCGCGCGCCCGGCTGCTGGCGATGGAGACACACGCAGCCTATGCGGCCAGGGTGCGCGAGGCGTTTGCGCAGGATCCGCGCGTGCGGGTGTGCGAGGGCGACATGGCCCGCCCGCAAGGCGTGTTCGATCTGATCTGGTGTGCCGGCGCGCTGTATTTTCTCGGCGTCGAGGCCGGGCTGCGCGGCTGGCGCGATCATCTGGCGCCGGGCGGCGCGGCGGTGTTCACGGATCTGGCCTGGACGGGGGCCCCGCGCTCGCCCGAGGCCGAGGCGTTCTGGGCCGCCTACCCGGCGATGGGGGCGCGCGGCGACGTTCTGGCCGCGACGCTTGCCGCGGGGTATCGGGTGGTGGCCGACCGGTTCCTGCCGGCCTCGGCCTGGACGGCCTATTACGGCCCGCTCGAGGCGCGCATCCAGACGCTGCGGGCCGGCGGCGCGCCCTCGGCCGAACTGCGCCTGGCGCTGGATGCCGAACAGGGCGAGATCGACCTGTGGCGCGCGCATGGCGGTGAATTCGGCTATCTCCAGGTCGTGGCGGTGGTGCAATGACCATCGAGGCCTGCGCCGATCTGGTCCGGCGCGCCGATCCGGACCGCTTTCTTGCCACCATGGCGGCGCCGGCCGCGGCGCGTGCGCCGCTGTTTGCGATCTATGCCCTGAATGTCGAGGTGGCCCGCGCGCCCTGGGTCACGCAGGAGACGCTGATTGCCGAGATGCGGCTGCAATGGTGGCGCGATGCGCTGGCCGGTATCGCGGGCGGGGGCGAGGCCGGCGCGCACGAGGTGCTGACGCCGCTGGCCGAGGTGCTGACACCCGGTCTGGCCGCCGCGCTGGATCCGCTGGTCGAGGCGCGGCGCTGGGATATCTACCGCGACCCGTTCGCGGACGAAACCGCGCTCGAGGCCCATATCGACCGCACCGCCGGAACGCTGCTGAGGGTGGCGGCGCGCAGTCTCGGGCCGGCCGATGAAACGGTGGTCGGCGATCTCGCCCATGCCGCCGGGCTGGCCAACTGGCTGCGCGCGGTGCCCGGACTTGCGGCGCGGGGCCGCGTGCCGCTGCCCGATCCGACGCCGGATGGCATCCG
>JAGRMG010000113.1 GCA_020441385.1 Paracoccaceae bacterium | reverse complement strand
TGCCGCCTGCGCGCGCGCATCGCCGCGGCGCAGGAGACGTTTCTGGACACCCTGGACCAGACGACGCTGGCCGAATGCGCCTGGTCGCCCGAGGCGTCATGACGGCCCGAACGGGCCGCCCGGCCGGCAGCCAGGGCATCACCGGCATCGCCGCCTCCGCCGGCGTGCGTGTTCGGGCAGGCAACGGGTAATCGGCGCAGTCGTCCCGATCGCCTTCATGGCGGGTTCGCCGGCACCCCGGCTGCAGTTTGGGGGCGATGCCGCGCGATGTCTTTCTGCGCCGCTTGCCCAAGAAATCGTCTGACCCGCCGGGCAGTATCCAGCGCGGAGTCGGCGCAAGCGCCCACCGACACGCCGCCCAGGTAGTTTCCGGTGACGAACACTCCCGGCGCTTCGCCAAGCGCACGCCTCAGCCGTTCCACCAGCCGCAGATGGCCGCGCTGGAACTGCGGCAGGCCCCTCGGCCATTGCCGGACCCGCGCCAGCACCGGGTCGCCGCTTGCCCCGAGAAGCTCGGCGAAATCGCGCCGCGCCATGTCGATCAGCGCCCGCGGCGCCTGGCGCGCCAGATCCGGGGCGCGGGCGCCGCCGATATAGGCCGAGATCGCCACATGGTCCGCCGGCGCACGGCCTGCAAACATCGTGGAGCAGAACAGGGCGCCATTGACCGGCCGCCCCTCGTTCCCGGACGTCAGGTATCCCAGCCCGTCAAGCGGGTGCGCGACCTGTCCGCGTCGGTAGCCCAGGTAGACCACCGCCAGCGGTGGCGCAGCGATACGCGCGCATTCCCCTGCTGCCGGGGCCGCGATCGGTTCCAGCAACTGCGCCGCGACATGGGGCTGGACGGCGACGATCACCGCGCGGGCGCGCACCGCGCCGCGATCCCCGGCGTCGATCCGGAAGCCGCCCGGCGCATGCGCGACCCGGCGCACCGTGACGCCGGTGCGAACCGCATGACCCATCCGCCGTGCCAGCGCGCAAGGCAGCGTGCCGATACCGTCGCGCCATGACGAAAGCTGCCGCGCCGGCATCCGGCCGCCCGTCAGGCGGGCACGCAGAACCGCCCGGATGATCGAACCGTGGCCGCGCTCCATCGCGGCCAGCGCCGGCATGACAAAGCCAAGCTCGGTCTGCGCCGCATCGCCGGCGAACATGCCGGCGACAAGCGGGTCGAGAACGCGATCGCTGAATTCGGCACCGAACCGTCGCGTGCCGAATTCGGCAACCGTTTCCTCTGCGTCCGGCGCCCCGCGCGGCTGCCAGAATTCGGCAATGAGCCGTGCGCGTCCGGCAAACGACAGGTATCGCGAGGTCAGGAAGGCCAGCGGGCTCAACCCGATCCCGGCGAGGCGCGCGCCTTTCGTCAGATAGCGTTTGCGCACGCCTGAACCAAGCCCGGTCTGCAAACCTGCCAGGTCCAGCCGCCCGCCCAGCGTGGCAACGCCGGGCATGGCGAGATTGACCGTGCTGGGCCCGTGTTCCATCAGGAATCCGCCGAAACGCTCTGAAATCGCGTTGCCGCCAGTACGCACCTGACGTTCGAGCACCAGCACGCTATACCCCTTCCGGTGCAGCGAGTGGGCAGCGCTCAGGCCCGAGATCCCGCCGCCGATGATGACCGCGTCAACCTCGGTCATGAATCCTCTCCGCGATCTCTGCCGGACCCGGGGCCTGGCCGCCAAAGCGTCGGCGCGCCAGCGTTTTCAGATGCCCGACGGTCACTTCGGCGCAGCCGGCCTTGCGCGCGTGCTCTTCGGCGCGCTGGCGCACGAAGCGGCGCACGAACGGCGGCACATGGTCCAGCCTTGCGCGCGCCTCGGCCGTCCAGGCGATTACGGGCGCGGTTGGCCGCGTCACCGCGATCCCGGCCGCGCCGGTGGGCTGGTAGGTGCAAAGCGCATCCTCGCCCATCAGATCGCCGGTCGCGGCAAGGGGCCGCGCGCGGCAGCCGCCGCAGAGTTCGCCGTATTCGCAGGCGCCGCAACGTCCGGTCAGTTGCGGAGCGCGCAATCGTTCGAATACCGGCGCGTTGTGCCAGATATCGGCAAAGCCGCGTTCGCGGATCGAGCCGGCGCTGATCTCCATGTAGGGGCAAGGCGTGACCTCGCCCGCCGGCGTCACCCGAACGTAGCGGGTGCCCGCCAGGCAGCCGCCGGCCTCATAGCCATGCGCCAGGGTGATCGGCCAGTCCGGATCAAGCTCCAGCGCCATGCGCTTGAAATGGGGCGCGCATCTGGCGCGGATCATGATCCCCTCGGCACTGTGGGCCGCCCGGGTCAGGCGGCGCAGGGTGCGGTCATAACCGGTACGACTGATATTGCCGACATGGCGCCCGCCCCCGGTACAGACCAGAAAGAACACGTTCAGCGCGATCGCCCCGCACGATCGCGCGAAGGCGATCATCGCATCCAGTTCTCCGGCGGTGTCGTCGGTGACGGTGAAATGGATTTGCAGGCCCAGCCCGGCGCGACGGCAGGCGTCGATGCCCTTCATGGTGCGCACGAAGGCACCGGGCAGGCCACGGAAGGCGTCGTGCCGGGCGGGATCGAGCGAATCGACGCTGATCCCCACGCCACGCAGACCCGCCGCGACCAGCCCCGCCACGCGTGCCCCGGTCAGCACCATGCCGTTGGTGCCCAGCACCATCATCAGACCCAGCCCCGCGCCGTGTTGCGCGATCGCCTCGACATCCTTGCGCAGGAGCGGCTCGCCGCCAGACAGCACCACCATGGTTTCGTCGCTGAGCCCGGCGATGTCATCCAGCAGCGCGCAGACCCCGCCGGTGCTCAACTCCTCGGGATCGCGGGCCAGGCGCGCGCCCGCCTCCATGTAGCAATGCGCGCAAGCGAGGTTGCAGCGCCGGGTCAGGTTGAGCGCGACGACATGGGGCGACGGCGCCTGCATCGCCCTATCCGCCAACCGGTTCAGGATGGCCCCCTCGTGCCATCGCCCCGGCCATCGCGCGCCCGGACGCGGCGATGGCGGCCTCGACATCCGCTTGCGTGATCTCGCCCGGTTCCGCGCTGGCTTCGACTCGCGCCTTGACGCGCTCGCGCACCGGCTCGGGCACCTGCGCCAGCCGCGCCAGCGCCGCGGCGCTCCAGCGCGGGGCGATCCCGGCGGCACCGACAAACGGGCGAACATGCGCTTCGGTCACGGACGCGGCGCGGTCGTGCCGGGCGCGTTTCTCGGCCCTCAGCCGCACCGAGGCGACGACCGAGGCATCGCCCGCCGTCGCGGCCAGTTCGTCTGCCTCCTCGCTCCATGCCGGCTCTGGCGCGGGTGCCTCCCGCCTGCCCCCGGAATGCGGGCACAGCCTCGCCGTCGCCTCGTCGATCAGCGCGCAGGTGATGACGGTATGGCCACTTTCCTGGGCAAAGCGCTGCACCGCCAGCCGCACCATGGCGCGCGCCATGTCCGGCACCCGGGTCAGCTTGGCCTCGGCCTCGGCGGTCCAGCGGATGGTTTCTTCGGCCAGCGCATCGAGCGGCGGCGCATAGGTGGCGGCGCCCAGCCAGACGTGGCAGGGCGCGACGCGCAACAGGTTCTCGGCATTGCCGCCGATATCGAGCCCCGGATCGGCATGGATGCCGGTGCGCCCGATCAGCAGCAGGCTCGCGCCGTGCTCGGCCAGGTAATCGGCGATGGCGCGGTAGGGCTTGCCCTCCAGAAGCGCGCAGGCCACCTTGGCGCCCTCTCCGGCGGCGATCTTTCCGGCCAGCGCCAGATGCGAACGGTAGATCTTCGCCAGCCCGTCGTCGATGATCTCTTCGTGCAGCCTCTCCTGCTCCCTGAAGCGGAACACCTTGCCGGCCTCGTCGCTCAGCACACTGGCGATGCGGTTGAAGGCGACGTAGTGGAAATACGGGTCGTAGGCGGCCACGACATGCACGGGTACATCCAACGCCCGCCCCAGTGCCGGCGCGGTCCTCAGCGCGCCAAAGCCGCGCGCCGAACCATCGACGGCGGCCACCAGCGGCCCCTCGCCGATCGCGCGGGCCGGGTCGCGGATCACCAGAAGGTCGGTTGTCACCCGCCGCGCCACCCGTTCGCAGACCGTGCCGATGCCGGCGCCGGGCACCGCCCCCAACCCCTGCGCCCCCAGCGCCAGCAGGTCGAACGCGCCGGTCCTGGCAGCCTCGACGATCCGGCGATAGTTCTTGCCCTCGGGACTGAGCCGGCCATAGACGATGCCCGCCCCCTCGCAGGCCGCGCCTGCGGCGTCGTGATAGCTGTCGGATATGATGTCGAGGCCGCGGGTGATCAGGCTGTCATGCACCGCGCGCTGATGTTCGATCCCGTCCTCGGTGCGGTAGCGGTCCGGCAACCCGCCTTCCATCTGCCTGAACCGGCGGTCATGCAGGCGCGCGGCATAGGCGTGGATGCCGGTGATCGCACCATCAGACGCGGCCGCCAGGCGCAACGCCTCGGTCAGCGCCCGCTCGGCGGGATCCGACGCGTCAAGCGCCACGAGAATGCGGCGCGGCAGGGTTGCAGAGGCCGCGACCGACGGCGCGTTTGGCATCTCAGCCTTTTGGGTCATCGCGCTCCCCTCCCGCCGCTCCCGGCCTTGCGTTTCAGGATGCTCAGACCGCCAAGCTGCGCCACGACCACGCCGGCCACGGCCGCGATCGGCGCCCAGTAAAGCGCGGCGCCCACCGGCTGTTCGAGGCTGGTGAAATACCAGGTCGATACGGCCTTTTCGCCGCCGCGATGCAGTTTCGCGCCGTCCCAGACGGCAAAGGCCATCGGCAGCGTCATGCCGGGCGCGAATGTGAAACCGGCCTGTTCGCGGGGCACGGTGATGACGACCCGCCAGCGCCCGTCCGAGGCCACGCCGTTGCCGGCGCCGTCCTGCCCCGCGGCCGCGACGGGCGTCAGCGTGCCGAACCCCTCCGCCCGCAGCTTTTCGACCGGGGTGCGGGCCTGGAGCGCGGTGTCGGACAACAGGCTGCCCGCTGCGGCCGCGGTCAGGTAGATGCGATCGCCCACATAATCGTTCAGCCCGGCGATCTCGCCGGCGGGCCGGCCCGAGAACGGATACCAGTCGTCGATCATGTCGGGGTGGCGCCGGGAAACCTCGTGGTCTCGGCCGAACTGCCAGTCCGCCTTCCACTGGTAGATCGTCACCGGCCTGCCCGGCTCGCCCATAGCGAAATAGGGGATGCCGGCGCCCGGATCGGCGGGGAATTCGACCGCCACCGCATCCCGGAAATCGGCGACATCGCCCAGTTCGGTGTTGGCCTTGGCGTCCTCCCATTCCAGCAGCAGCGCCAGGCGGTCGGTATCATACAGCGCCCGCACCGTGATCGCGGCAATCCCGGCCTCGTAAAGCCGCGGCTTGACCACCGCCTGCGGCGCCATCGGCACGGGCAGCATATCGGCGCTGTTCCAGGCGCTGTCGTCAGGCGATTCTGGCACACGGTCGACCGGTTTCGCCAGCAACGTCGCCTTTTCCTGCGCCCCGGCCGGCCGCGTGCCAAGCAGCGCCGCGACACCGGCGGCCAGCGGCGCCAGCAGGACGCTCCGGCGCGGCAATCCCATGTCACGAAAGCTCATGCCTCGTTCCTCCCTTCGACGGGGTTGGCAAAGGCGCTGGCCGGGCAGGCCCCGCAAGCCCCATCGTCGGGGCGCTCTGCCGCGCCCTCGTTGACGAACGGATCGGCATGTCGCGGGATGCCGGCGGCGGCCAGTTCCTGTGCCAGAAAGGTCTCAAGCAAGCCGGCCCATGCGGCGAAGGGTCCCGGGTCCGGCCTTTGCAGCAGGCGATGGGCGAAGGAAAACGCCCAGAATCCGAGATGGTCTATCAAAAACCGCCGCTGCGCTCCGGCACACAGAGCGATCCGTTCCGAGCCGTGCCCCTCGGTTTAGGCCCATGCCTGTTTCAGGCACAGGAACTCCATGAATTCCATCTCCAGGGCGATATGATCGGGGCGCTCGTGCGCATCCTCGGCCAGCGCCAGCCCGAATGCGCGGTAAAACCCCGCGACATCGGCCAGCGTCTGGGTTTTCTCGAAGATATGGGCCTGACCGTATTCGCCGCCATAGGCCGGGCAGTCCTTGGACATGGCATGGCCGAAAACGGACAGATGCGCGCGCCTCAGGGCGTCGCCATCGACGCCGGCCGCGGCGGCGGCCTGGTCCGTGCTCAGCCCCAGGGCGCGCAGCGCCGCCTCGGTCAGCGGCCATTGCCGCGCCAGCGCATCAACCGTGCCCGCGCACGGATCGCCGAACGCCAGCGACAGATAGCGGTAGAGCGCGGCGCGTGCCGCAGCGGGGCGCCCGTCGGTCGCGGCAGACGCGGGTGCCGGCTCAGATCGAGTTGTAGTGCTTGTCCGGGCGTTCATAGCGCGGCTCCTCGACCGTGACACGGGCGACCTCGCGGCCGTCCCGGCCGTATCCGATCACCGTGTCGTTGAAGATTTCCCATGGCTTGCCGCCCACGGTGCGTTCGAAGATCTTCTCGCCCTCCTCGATCTCATTGCGAAAGACGATGGTCTGGCTGGCGCGGAACAGTTGCAGCACCGCCATCAACTTGCGCGAGGGGAGGCTGTAGGCTTCGATGGCGTGATCGACGCCGGGGCCGAACATCTGGCGCAGATAGGGCCGCGGCGCCCAGCGCGGCGGAATGTAGTATCCGTTGGGTTCGGTCCCGAACTGCGGGTATAGCGGCAGCGCGACCCTGGCGACCTTGACGAGGTAATAAAGCGGGTTGGTCCGGTCCTCGGCCCAGCCGCCCCGTTCGTCGATCGTCACCAGCCCCTGCATGCGGATCTTGCCGACGCAGGCCGACATGCAGCGGGTTTCCATCGGCTGGCCGTCGGTCAGCGGGTCGGTGCCCTCGATCCGCGGATAGCAGGCGATGCATTTCTCGCTCACGCGCGTGGTGGGGCGGAACATCGGCTTCTTGTAGGGGCATTGCGCGACGCCTTTGCGATAGCCGCGGCAGCGTTTCTGGTCGATCAGCACGATGTCGTCCTCGGACCGCTTGTAGATCGCCCCGCGCGGGCAGGCGGCGAGGCAGGCGGGATAGGTGCAATGGTTGCAAAGCCGCTGGAGATAGAAGAACCAGGTACCGTGCTCGGGCAGGCTGGCCGATTGCATCGTCAGCTTGTCGCGCTGGTCCTTGGAGCCCGTCGCCGTGTCCTCGTAGAAGTTGGGCGAGGACCATTCCTGGTCGCTGGGCTCGTATCCAAGCGCCACATCCTTGCGTTGCGGCGCCCGGTGCGCGGCCTCGAAGATGGTTATGCCGTCATAGGTCCCATAGGCCGTGTCGCCGCTGTCGCCGCCGGCCGGTGTCCAGGCGGCGGCGCGCCCGGCGCCTTCATGCGCCTGGTCGAGCATGTCGAGCAGCTTCACGTCCCAGGATTGGGGATAGCCGCCGAAAGGCTTGGTTTCGACATTGTTCCACCACATGTATTCCTGCCCCTTGGAAAAGGTCCAGGTCGACTTGCAGGCCATGGTGCAGGTCTGGCAGGCGATGCAGCGGTTGATGTTGAAGACGAACGCGAACTGCCGGTCGGGGTGCGCCTCGGCGTAAGGGTAGTGCATGTCGCGGCCAAGCTGCCAGTTGAAGACGTCAGGCATTGCCGGGCCCTCCCTCGCTCTTGCGCGCCACGCGCTGCCAGGCGGCGCCGACGCGGGCGATCAGTTCGCGCACATGCGCCTCGCCCCGGTCGACATAGATCCGGTGCGTGGCCCGGAACCCGGGATGGGTGAACAGCGTCATCAACCGGCGCTCGGACCAGCCCATCAGCATGAACTCCTCGATCACGCATTGTGCCATCAGGTCGGGGTCGCCTTCGGGCAGCGGCACCGCGACGAACTCCATCGGGTCGTTTTCGGCAGCGGGTTTCATCCGGCCTTCTCCACCCTCGTCAGATCGCCGGCCAGATAGCGCGCCATCGCCGCGCCTTCGTGGCCGGGCGTGAATCCGGTCGTGACCGGCGCCCACACACCCTCGCCGCCCAGCCCGCCGGCCTCGGCGCGTTCGATCCGCACCAGCGTTTCCTTGGGCACGGTGTTGACGGCGTGATTGTCGACGTCAAAGCCGAAGGTGAAGGCCATGGTGCCGGTCCTCTTGTGAAACAGGCTGTCGGTCTGGTGCATGATCGGCGCCCAGCCGCGGGTGATGCTCTGATGGCTGCCATAGCGGAAATTCGACTGATAGCCGGTGTCGGCAGCCAGCGCGCGCCCGTCCTCGCGCCCCTCGTGCGCCGCGACGGTGCGTTCCGAGGCAATCCAGGCCGAGTGCTTGGTCATCACCACGTTGTAGGGATAGCCGGGGTTGTATTTGACCCGTGTCAGCAGGCGAAACGCCCTGGCCCGGGCCGGGTCGTCGGACCAGCCGGCGAAGGGGCGGTCGGCGGGGTTGGCGTCGACATGGATGTAATCGCCATCCTCGATCCCCATGTCCCTGGCCGCGTCGGGGTTCATGTGCACCTGCCAGTCGGCAACGCCCGGCTGGCGTCGGTCGCGGCGGTAGGGGTCGCCGAAATTGGTGCTCCAGATCCAGTTCCAGTCGACCGTGGCCCAGGACGAATGCGTCGTGTGCCGGCTTTTCGGCGTCATCGCGTAGAAGGTGAAACCGTCGCGCCAGAGCGGGTTCTGCGTCTTCTTCACCTCGGCCCAGGGCATCTTGTTGTTGGCAATGGCGCGCAGGTCGGCATCTACCGGTTCGCCCTGAAGCATCTGTGGCGTCACGCCATAGTTCTGCGGCCGGATATAGGGGCTGGAGGAGACGATGACGTTGGGCAGGTAGGGCGTCGCCTCGGGCGCCTCGCGGTGCACCACCAGGTTCTCGCCGTATTCGATCGCCTCGGGGATGTCGCAGTAGGCGTTGAGCCGCCCGGTGTCGGTATAGAACGGGATGTCGTCATGCACCTGTTCATAGAACGGCACCCGCGGATAGGTGCGAAACAGCATCAGCGCCGCGCCGGGTTCGCCGTACTTGCCGGCCATGATGTCATCGACCCGGTAGCCTTGCGTGGTGGTGCAATTGTCGAGCACGCGTTGCAGGTAGACCGCGCTCCTGCCTTCCAGCAGGAATTTCCAGTGCTCGCGAAAGCGCTCGTCGCCGGTCAGATCAGCCAGTTTCCCCGACACCAGGGCAAAGATCATCCCGTCGTCCCTGCTGTCGAAAAGCGGATCGATTCCCTCGCCGCCCCAGATTTGCAGGAACGGGTTGGAACAGGATCCTCCCAGTTCGAGATCCTGGAATTCCATCCACGAATTCGCGGGCAGGATCACGTCGGCATATTCCGCCGATCCGGTCCATTCGACCTGCTGATCGACGATCAGGTCGATCTTGGGATTGACGTTGGTGATCAGGTGATAGGCCCATTTGGCCTGGTTGATCAGGTTGGCGTTGCAATACCACATCGCCTTGGTCGGGGTGGGCAGATGCGTGTGGCCGGTGAAGTTCCTGCGCCCCGCGCCGGGCGTGTCGACGATCATCGGTCGGTCGCCGAAGCCCCAATAGGACATCTCCTCGCCATGCAGCATCTCGCGGATGTTGCCGGGGCCGATGGTGCCGTCCTCCTCCAGAACCTGGTTGAACGGATCCTCCTTGACCCAGGCACCTCCGGCACCGGGCCCGGACCAGGGTGAGCCCTGCATCAGCGCGCCCTTGTAGTTGCCCGCCCAGGTGTGGGCGCCGCTGCCGGGGATGCCGATGGAACCGATCAGCATCAGCGGCAACATGGTGGCGCGGTTGTGCAGCGTGGCGTGGTAATAGTGGTTGATGCCCTCGCCATAATGGATCGCCACCGGATAGGCTTCGCGCGGCTTGCCCATGAAATCGGGATCCCAGAAGCGGCGGCCGAAATCCTCGACGATCCGTTCAAGCAGGGTCTCGGGCGCGCCGGTGATCTCGGCGGTGGTGGCGAGGTCGTAATCGGCCAGGTGTTCGCGATACATCGGCCAGACCGTCATCGCCTGAACCTCGCCGCCGTCGGCCAGTATCACGCGCCCCTTCCAGTCCAACGCCGGGTCGATGCCAAGTTCCGGAACATGCCTGCCCACGTCGTCACGGCTGACTGGCCTGGGCTGGCCCGAATTGGCATCATGCACAAGGAAATCGCCCAGCCTCTCGCGCTGTTCGGCGGTCAGCCCGTGGATCGTGAAGGACGGGCCGGCGCTGATGTCCTTGTCGGCATAGCCCGCGATCACCTCTTGCGGTTTCAGCCGTTTCAGCGTGTCGGTGCGCACCAGGGTCGGGAAATCGGTGAACTGCCTGACGAAATCCGCATCATACCAGCCGCGCTCCATCAGCTCGCGGGTGGCGTAGAGGAAGATCGCGGTGTCCGACAGGCCGGGGCGCACCGAGATCCAGTAATCCGCCTTGGTCGCCGAGGGGCTGTATTCGGGCGCGATCACCACGCTGCGCGCGCCGCGTTCCATCAGTTCGGTCAGCCAATGCGCGTCGGGCATCTTGTTTTCGATCAGGTTCTTGCCGACCTGAACGACGAACTTGGTGAATCGCAGGTCGTTGAGGTCGATGTCGGAGGTCTGAAGCCCGTGCACGAACGGCTGGCCCGGCGCCTGATCGCCGCGCCAGGTATATTCCGACCATTCCCGCCCGCCCCTGGCCTCGTCGGGACCGACGCCGCGCACATGGGCATCGACCAGCCCCAGCAGGTTGCACATGCGAAACAGGCCGAACTTGCCGATCACGCCATGGATCGGCAGCGAGCTTCCCATCTTGATGGTGCGGGTGCCGGCCTCATCCCAATGGGCCAGCATTTCCTCGGGATAGCCGTCCCGCTCGATCAGCCGGGTGCGGCCTTCCCCGCCGCTATAGGTCTCGGCAACCGCCACAAGGCCGCGGGCGAGATAGGTCGTCGCCTCGTCCCAACTCATCCGGGTAAAGGTGTCGGTGCCGCGGCTGTCGAACTTGTAGGTGGCGCGCAACGCAGGATCGTCGGACAACGGTGGGAATCCGGCATCGGCCCAGGCCTTCCAGCCGTCGCGGATCATCGGACCCTTGGCGCGGTAGGGTCCGTAAACCCGGCGATGCATGGTATAGCCTTTCAGGCACATGCGCGGGTTCCAGGCATAGGTGGCCCTGTTGCCGTAAAGGTCTGTGTATTTCTGATAGTCGTAATTCTGTTCCAGCCGCGTCACGATGCCGTTGCGCACGAAC
>JAGRMG010000006.1 GCA_020441385.1 Paracoccaceae bacterium | reverse complement strand
GCGCCGCGGCAAGAAGGTCGCCGACATCCTGCCCAGGCGCGACGAGGCGCCGGCCGCCGAGACCGCAGAGGCGTAAGGAGAACCGAACATGGCAAAGACAATCGTCGTCAAGCAGATCGGCAGCCCGATCCGCCGACCCGCCAAGCAGCGCCAGACGCTGATCGGCCTCGGCCTGAACAAGATGCACAAGACCCGCGAGCTGGAGGATACCCCGGCCGTGCGCGGCATGGTCGCGAAAATCCCGCATCTCGTCGAGATCGTCGAAGAGCGCGGCTGACCCTACGGGCCGGCCGCACCCGGCCGGACAGAACCACGAACGCCTCCGGATCAACCGGGGGCGTTTGCCGTTTCCCCCAGGCGGCCCCGCGCGCCGAAAGGCTCGATATGCACCCGGACCCGTGCTAGAGTGACTTGCGCACCGGGGGCGCGGCCTCCGGTTCGAATCGGGCCTGCGGGCCGGCCCCAAGCAGGCCCGACCGAAAGGGAGGACCTCATGTCACACAAATTCTCGGGCGGCTGCGAACATGTGCACACCCATGCCGACCACGACCCCATCGACAACCACACCTGCCATTGTTCGGTCTGCAAGAGGGTGACCGGCCAGCCTGCGAGCCACGTGGCGTTCTTCAACCACGGCGATCTGGCGGTAGACCATCCCGAAAAGCTGAAAAAGCAGCCGTTCAATGCCAGCAATCCGGACGGCCCGCTGGAGCTGTGCACCTGCGCCGAATGCGGCGCCCCGATCATGCTCGACGACAGGCAGGAACGCATCCGGGTCATCGTGCCCAACCTGATGGGCTATGACGCGTCCTTCCCGCCGGCGTCCTATCACGCCTTTTACGACCCGGCGGCGGGCGTGCCGCGGCCCGCGGACGGCAAGCCGGTTCACGAGGCGTTGCGCCCGGATTTCACCTGGCCGGCGGGTCGCTGAACCCGGCGCGCGCCGCGCCCGGAGCCGCCGCCCGCTTGCGCGCTTGCAATCCGGGCCGGTCGCAACAGCCGCTTGCCTGGCAGCGGGTCGCGTCCGGGCGGGCTTGATCCCGCTCCGCATCCCCATTATACGCCCCCGGTGGCCATTCGCGGCCACGACTCACATTGGCAGACGCCGCGTTCGGCCGCTCCCGTCGCTGGGGGCCGCATCCGGCAAAGGAGAAGCGACATGAAACTGCATGAACTGCGCGACAATGACGGCGCGTCCAAACCCCGCAAGCGGGTCGGGCGCGGGCCGGGCTCGGGCATGGGCAAGACCGGCGGGCGCGGCATCAAGGGCCAGAAATCGCGTTCGGGCGTGGCCATCAACGGCTATGAGGGCGGCCAGATGCCGCTGTACCAGCGCCTGCCCAAGCGCGGCTTTTCCAAGCCCAACCGCAAGGAATTCGCCGTCGTCAACCTGGGCCTGATCCAGAAATTCGTCGATGCCGGCAAGCTCGACGCCAAGTCGGCGATCACCGAAGACGCGCTGGTCGCCTCGGGTCTGGTGCGCCGCAAGCTGGACGGTATCCGCGTGCTGGCCAAGGGCGACGTGTCCGCCAAGCTGACGCTGGAAGTGACGGGTGCGTCGAAATCCGCCGTCGCGGCGGTC
>JAGRMG010000112.1 GCA_020441385.1 Paracoccaceae bacterium | reverse complement strand
GCGCGGTTCTGGTGGACCGGCGCGCGTTTTCGCTGCGCGCGGTGGCGATGGCGGCACTCATCGTTCTGGCGCTGCGGCCCGAGGCGCTGACGGGCCCCGGATTCCAGATGTCGTTCGCCGCCACCACAGCGCTGATCGCCGTGTTCGGATGGCTGCGCGAATCGCGGATCGGGCTGGGGCCGGTCTGGCTGCGGCCGGTCGTGACGGTGGTGATCTCGTCGGCCGTCGCGGGGTTGGCCACCGCGCCGGTGGGGGCGGCGCATTTCAACACGACGTCGCATTTCGGGCTGGCGGCGAACCTTCTGTCGGTGCCGCTGATGGGGGTGCTGGTGATTCCGGCGGCGGTCTTGGCGGCATGCCTCGCGCCGCTGGGCCTGGAGGCCCCGGCGCTGCGGCTGATGGGGCTGGGGCTGGAGTGGATTCTCGGCGTGGCGCACCGCGTGGCCGCAATGGAGGGCGCCCAGGGCCATGTCGTCAGCCCCGGGCCGGCGGTGCTGCCGCTGCTGGCGCTGGGGATGCTCTGGCTGATCCTGTGGCAGGGCCGGGCGCGCTGGGCGGGGCTGGCGCCCGCAATGCTGGCCTTCGCGCTTTGGGCGGCGGGCGAACGTCCTCAGGTTCTGGTTGCCGACAGCGGCGGGCTGGTCGGCGTGATGACCGAGGCGGGCCGCGCGCTCAGCAAGCCGCGCGGTGCCGGGTTCGTTGCCGGCATCTGGCTGGAAAACGACGGCGACGGGGCCGGGCAGGCGGGTGCCGCCGCACGCTGGCCCGGCAAGGAGGGCCGGCTGCGCCACATCCGGTCCGGCCCGGTCGAGATCGTGCATGTGATCGGCAAGCGCGCGGCGGCGGGGATGCGCGAATGCCGCGCCGGTCAGGTGGTGATCGCATCGGTGCCGATGCAACTGGACGGCCCCTGCGATGTGTTCGACCTCAAGCGCCTGCGCCGCACCGGCAGCCTTGCCATCAACGGTGCGAAAATCGTCACCGCGCGCGACCGGTCGGGCTGGCGGGTATGGAACTCGCGGCCCCGGCGCGCGAAACAGCGCGTCGCCAAGGCGCAATAGGGCCGCTCGCGCGGGGCGTCAGTAGGTGCGGATCAGCCCCACCAGCTTGCCCTGCACCTTGACCTTGTCCTCGGCGAACACGCGCGTCTCATAGGCCGGGTTGGCCGCCTCGAGCGCGATGGAGCCGCCGCGGCGGAAGAACCGCTTGAGCGTGGCCTCGTGATCCTCGACCAGCGCCACCACGATATCGCCGTTGTCGGCGCTGGCGGTTTCGCGGATCACCACGACGTCGCCGTCATTGATACCCGCCCCGATCATCGAATCGCCGCGCACCTCGAGCGCGTAATGCTCCCCGCTCGAGGACAGCATGGAACCGGGCACCGCGACCTGGTGCGAAACGTGGCTGATCGCCTCGATCGGGACACCGGCAGCGATGCGCCCCATGACCGGAAGATCCACCGCCGAGGCCGAAACCGGCACCGCGGCGGCCGGGCGCCGGCCCGCGGGGCGGTCGCCGTCGATCACCCGGGGCCGGAAGCCGACGCTTGGTTCGCCGCCCAGGCTTTCGGGCAGCTTGACGATCTCGATGGCACGGGCGCGATGCGCCAGGCGATGGATGAAGCCGCGTTCCTCCAGGGCGGTGATCAGCCGGTGAATGCCCGACTTGCTGCGCAGATCCAGCGCCGCCTTCATCTCGTCAAAGCTGGGCGGCACCCCGTCGCGCTGCACGCGCTTGTGGATGAATTCCAGCAGATCCAGTTGCTTCTTGGTCAGCATTCCTCGCGCCCCTCGCTCATGCGTCTGCGTTTGTTCTACGCATGTTCCCGTTTTGTGTCAACGGGTTCGTCCCGGTGGCGCACCGACGCGTCAGATCGGCAGATAGCTGACCGTCTCGCCAGCCTCGCGGGCCGGATCGTCGGGCGGGCGCACCAGCAGGGCGTCGGCCTGCGCCAGCACCGACAACAGCGAACTGTCCTGGTTGTCGAACGCCGCGACTTTCCCGCCGTCGATGCGGGCGCGCAGATAATGCTCGCGCGGGCCGTTGGGGCCGATGGCGGCGGCCAGCACCCCCTGGTGCAGCCTTGGCTGTGCCTTGCCCAGGCCGAGCATGGCGCGGATCATCGGGGCCAGAAAGATGTATCCGCAGACCATGGCCGAGACCGGATTGCCCGGCAGCCCGACCATCGCGGCCCCGCCGAGCCGCCCCGCCATGAGAGGTTTTCCCGGCTGCATCAGGATCTTGTAAAAGCTTCTTTCTAGCCCCAGATCGCCGGCGACCCGGCCCACCAGATCGTGATCGCCGACCGAAGCGCCGCCGATGGTGACGACCATGTCGGCGCCTTCGGCCAGCGCGAAGGCGGTGCGCAGCGACGCCTCGGTATCCTGTGCGATCGGCAGCATCCGCGCCTCGGCGCCCAGATTGTCGAGCATCGCCTTCAGCCCGAAGGTGTTGGAGGCGATGATCTGGTCGGGGCCGGGGTCGTCGCCGGGCATCACCAGTTCGTCACCCGTCGAGATCAGCGCCACCACGGGCTTGCGCGCCACCGGCACCGAGGCGATGTTCATCGCCGCCAGCAGCGCGATATCCTCGGGGCGCAGCACGCGGGGCGCATCGACGGTGGCGCCGCTGGTGAAATCGACCCCGGCGCGGCGCACGTTGTCCTTGGTTCCCGGCGCATCCGCCAGGGTGATCACGTCGCCCTTGCGTTCCACGTTCTCCTGCATCACCACGAAATCGGCGCCCTCGGGCATCGGCGCGCCGGTGAAGATGCGCACCGCCTGACCGGGGCCCACGCTGCCGGCAAAGCGATGGCCCGCGGCGGATTCGCCCACGATCCTGAACATCGCGTGCGCCTCGACCTCGACCGCCTTGAGGGCATAGCCATCCATGGACGAGGCCGAAAACGGCGGCTGGTCGCGGCGCGCCACGACATCACGGGCCAGAACCCGCCCCGCCGCCCCGATCAGCGGGACATCCTCGGCCGGCACCGGCGAGATCAGGTCGAACAGGCGCGACCGCGCCTCGGATACTGTAATCATTCTGCTTCGTAACGCCCCGATTTTCCACCATCTTTCAAAACGACACGGATGCCGCCGATCTGCATCGCGCGATCCACCGCCTTGGCCATGTCATAGACCGTCAGCGCTGCGGTGCTGACCGCCGTCAGCGCCTCCATCTCGACCCCGGTCTGGCCGGTGGTCTTGACGGTCGCCGCGATGCGCACGCCGGGCAGGTCCGGATCCAGCGTCAGATCCAGCGCCACCTTCGTCACCGGCAGCGGGTGACACAGCGGGATCAGATCGGACGTCCGTTTCGCCCCCATGATCCCGGCCAGCCGCGCCACGCCAAGAACGTCGCCCTTGCGGGCGCGCCCCTCGGCGATGATGTCGAAGGTTTCGCGCGCCATGCTCACATGGCCCTCGGCCACGGCGATGCGCGCACTCGCCGCCTTGTCCGAGACATCGACCATATGCGCATTACCCCCGGCGTCGAAATGCGTCAGCGCCATCACATGCCCCCCGCGGTCAGCGGATTGGCCAGCAGCGCCCGTGTCGCGGCCTCCACGTCGTCCTGCCGCATCAGGCTTTCCCCGATCAGAAAGCAGCGGATGCCATAGCGCGCCATGTCGGCAAGATCCGCGGCCGAGTTCAGGCCGCTTTCGCAGATGATGAGGCGGTCGGCCGGGACCAGCTTGGAAAGCGATCTGGAAACATCAAGAGAGGTATCGAACGTATTGAGATCGCGATTGTTTATTCCGATCATCTTGCTGTTCAGCATGGCCGCCCGGTCCAGTTCGGCGCGGTTGTGCACTTCGATGAGAACATCCATGCCCCACTCATGCGCGGTCTGTTCCAGTTCCCCCGCCTGGGCATCGCTGAGCGAGGCCATGATGAGAAGGATGCAATCGGCCCCCAGCGCGCGGGCCTCGATCACCTGATAAGGGTCGTACAGGAAATCCTTGCGCAGCACCGGCAGCGAACAGGCGGCGCGCGCCCTGCTCAGGTCTTCCCTGGCGCCCTGGAAACTTGGCGTGTCGGTCAGCACCGACAGACAGGCGGCGCCGCCCTCGGCATAGGCCGCGGCCAGCGCGGGCGGGTCGAAATCGGCGCGGATCAGCCCCTTGGAGGGGCTCGCCTTCTTGATCTCGGCGATCAGGCCGTAACCGGTCCGGCTGGCCTTGTGCAGCGCCTCGACAAAGCCGCGCACGGCCCCGGCGCCGCGCGCGCGGCCCTCGATCTCTTCCAGCGGCATGGCGGCCTTGTCGGCGGCGATCTCTTCCAGCTTGTAGGCCTTGATCCGGTCCAGGATGGTGTCGGTCATGTCGTCTCCCGAGTGATGCGGGCCAGCGTTTCGATCTTTTTCTGTGCGGCGCCGCTGTCGATGCTTTGCGCCGCCTGCGCCACGCCCTCGCGCAGATCGGCGGCGGCATCGGCCACCACCAGCGCGGCGGCGGCGTTCAGCAGCACCGCGTCGCGATAGGCCGAAGGCGCCCCGGCCAGAAGCGCGCGAAAGGCGCGGGCATTGTCCTCGGGCGTGCCCCCGACGATATCGTCGAAGTCATGTACCGGCAGGCCGGCATCCTCGGGATGCAGTTCCACCTCGGCGATCCGGCCATCCTCCAGCGCCACGACCCAGCTGACGCCGGTGATCGTCAACTCGTCGGTGCCGTCCGATCCGTGCACCAGCCAGGCACGTTCGCTGCCGAGCTGGCCGAGGGTTTCTGCCATCGGCCGGAGCAGATCGCGGGAAAACGCGCCGGTCAACTGGCGTTTCACGCCGGCCGGGTTGGTCAGCGGCCCGAGAATGTTGAACATGGTGCGCGTGCCCAGTTCCGAACGCGTCGGCATGACATGCGCGATGGCGGGGTGGTGCATGGGCGCCATCATGAACCCGATTCCGGCCTCCTGCAACGCGCATTCAACGACTTGCGGCCCGACCATCACGTTGATGCCCATCTG
>JAGRMG010000111.1 GCA_020441385.1 Paracoccaceae bacterium | reverse complement strand
TCTATGTCGGCAAGCTGCCCCGCGAACACACCATGGCGCAGGAGGACATATCGGCGCTGATGGTGCGGCTGGCGCGCGAGGGCAACCGGGTGCTGCGCCTCAAGGGGGGCGATCCCTACATCTTCGGGCGCGGCGGCGAGGAGATCGAGCAGCTGGCCGCCGCCGGCATCGCCTTTCAGGTGGTGCCGGGCATTACCGCCGCGTCGGGCTGCGGCACCTATGCCGGTATCCCGCTGACCCATCGCGACCACGCGCAATCGGTCACGTTCGTCACCGCGCATGGCCGCGACGGCGTGCTCGACGTGGATTGGGATGTGCTGGTGCGCAAGGGGCAGACCGTGGCGGTCTACATGGGTCTGGGCAACCTGGCGGCGCTGACAGAGGGGTTCGCCCGTCGCGGGGTGGACATGGCAACCCCCGTGGCGGTGATCCGGAACGGCACCCGGCCGGACCAGCAGGTCGTTTCCGGCACTCTTGCCGACATCGCCGGCCGGGTCGCCGGGGCGGGGCTGAAAAGTCCGGCGATGATCCTGATCGGCAGCGTCGTGACGCTGCGCGATCAGTTGAACTGGCAACGCCTGGACCGGACCGGCCATGCCATGAGCCTGGCGGCGCAGACCACGCCCGAGATCTGACCCGGGCGCGAGAGCGCGGCGAACGCCTCGACCGCCCGCCTAGGTTGCGCTTGCCTGCTGCGCCCGGTCGATGGATGTCTGCATCACCTCGGCCAGCGTCGGACGCTCGGCCTGAAAGAACACGCCCAGCGCGGGGTGCCCGTCCTGCATCGCCAGCGCCATCGCCGCCATCATGTCGGTACCGTCATGGCCGTCGGGCAGGTCGCGCACCATCATCGACAGGTTCTTGTAGGTGTTGTCGGTCTTGTCGAAGGTCACGCAGGGCGACAGGATGCGCAGAAAGGAAAACCCCTTGTGGGCGATCGCGGCGGTGATCATGTCGGTCAGGTGATGCGGCTTGCCGGCATAGGCCTGGCCGACCCAGCTGGCGCCATAGCTCAGCAGCATCATCATCGGGTTGAGCGGCGCGTCGCCGTTTTCGTAAGGCGTCGACGAGGTCTTGAAACCCAGCGCCGAGGTGGGCGAGGTCTGACCCTTGGTCAGACCGTAGATGCCGTTGTCGAACACCAGATAGGTCATGTCCACGTTGCGCCGCGCGGCATGCGGGATATGGCCGCCGCCGATGGCGAACGCGTCGCCGTCACCGCCCACCGCGATCACGGTAAGGGCGTCGTTGCCGATCTTGATGCCGGTCGCCACCGGCAGCACCCGGCCGTGCAGCGTGTGGAAACCATAGGTGTTGACGAAGAAGGGGAAGCGCGAGGCACAGCCGATGCCTGAGACCGTCACGACATTCCGGTTGTCCAGCCCCAGCCGGTTCAGCGCCACGGTCAGCCCGTCGGCCATGCTGAAATAGCCGCAGCCCGGGCACCAGGTCGGCAGCGATTTCGACCGGTATTTCAGATGGCCGTCGGCGCGAATCTCCTGAAGCTTGTCCTCCAGATAGACGGGTTCGACTCGCTTGTTCATGATCCCACTCCTGCGGTTGCGGGGATACGTTCGGGACTGTCCGCTTCTGCCGCCAGCCGCTTGACCTCGGCCAGAATATCGGCCACCGGCATCGGCGTGGCGACGGTCCGGTTCAGCCGCACCACCGGCCGTCCCAGCGCACCGGAGACCAGGTTGGCGAACTGGCCCTCGTAGTTCAGTTCGGGCACCAGCACCGTCCTGCAGTCGTCAAAGAAGGCGCGCAGCTCGTCCACCGGCAGCGGCGAGAGCATCACCGCCTTCATGGCCGAACAGCTGATGCCCGCATCCTGCGCCTCGAACATGGCTTCGAGGATTTCACCGAAGGTGGAACCCCAGCCCAGAATACCGACATCGACCTTTCCGGCATCGCCGAAACGCTTGGCCACGGTCAGGCCGGGATAGCGCGTTGCCGAAATCAGTTTCTCGTGCCGCTTGGCGTTCATGCGCATGTGGTCGCCATCGCCGGGGCGGCCAAGTTCGTTATGCTCCAGCCCGGTGACGGTGTGGACCATGCCGGCATCGCCCGGCAGGGCGCGCGGCGAAATGTGGCTTTCGGTGAAGGCAAACCGCTTGTACGGCTCGCCCTCGGCGAGTTCGGGCACCTTGCGCGGCTTTGGCGCAAAGGTGTTCTCGTGCGAGGGAAACACCGTCTCGTAGCGGTTGGACAGGTAGAGGTCGATCAGCACGATCACCGGCGTCTGGTAGGTTTCGGCGATTTCGAAGGCCATGCCGGCGCAGCGATAGCACCCTTCGACATTGGTCGGCGCGATGACGATGCGCTGCGCGTCGCCGGACCCGCCGAACACCGCCAGGTTCAGATCCGATTGCTCGGTCTTGGTCGGCAGGCCGGTCGAGGGCCCGCCGCGCTGGCTGACCACGACGACCGAAGGCACTTCGGCCATGACGCCGAGGCCCAGCATTTCCGTCATCAATGCCAGACCCGGCCCCGACGTGGCGGTCGCGGCGCGCGATCCGGCAAAGCCCGCGCCGATGGTCGCCGCGATGGCGGAAATCTCGTCCTCGGTTTGCAGGAACTTGCCGCCCTGTTTGGGCATCTCGACGGCGAGACGCTCCATGATGCTGGTCGCCGGGGTGATGGGATAGCCGAAATAGCTCTGGATGCCGGCTTCGAGGAACCCGCGCACGATGGCGCCGTTACCCGTCATCATGACCGCCTCGCTGCCGCCATGGTCGGGCACCGTGCCGACATCGACGTCATCGAGGCGGAACACCTTCCTGCCGGCCTCCAGCCCGGCGTCGAAGGCGCGAATGTTGGCGTCGATCACCGCCTGCGGCTTGGTCGCGAACTTTGCCGCGATCACCTCGCGAAACGGTCTGGACGGCAGTTTCAGAAGCCCGGCCATATAGCCCAGGACGACGATGTTGCGGCTGCGCGCGGCGTTGGTCGCCTGTTCCGAGATCTGGCGGATCGGCAGGCCATAGGGGATTTGCGCGGGCCTGATATGGGCGGTGATGTGGGCGCCCTCCCTGATCGGTGCGATCGAGCGGTCGTCATAGATCACGGCGCCGAAATCGCGCACCTCGCCGACATGGGGAATCGCGTGACTGTCGTTCAGCGATATGAACACATCCGTCTTTTCCTTCAGCGAATACGCCTGTTCGGCGGATACGCGGATGCGCGAGATGCATTTTCCAAAGCCCCTGATCTCGGGCGGGTAGACATCGAAGGCGATGACATGAAAGCCGACCGCGGCGGCGGCGCGCTTGACGATGTCGCCCGAAGCGATGGTTCCGTCCCCGGCCGAACCGCAGATGGCGAACTGGATATCCGTCCCGGACTTGTTCATGACGTTCCCTCAGTTGCCGCGGGTCCAGAAGGTCGAGACGATCTCGCCATCCTCGCCGATCCCGATGCTTTCCTCGACATCCACGTCGAACACCTCGTTGGCGCCCTGCATGTTGCGCGCCGCAAGCTCTCCCATGACGCGGACGTTCTTCCAGCCGTGGTAGAATTTGTAGGCCTTTTCGCTGTCGTGCCAGATCTGGCACACGTCGCCGGCGGCCCAGATGGTTTCGTTGGTGGTGCGCAGTTGCGGGTTGACCAGCAGGCCGCGTTCTATGTCCACCGCGGCGCGCAGCATGAATTCGACCGACGAGGCCAGCCCGCAGAAGGCCATCACGACATCGCCCTGTACCTGCGCGCCATCGTCCAGGGTCACGCAGC
This sequence comes from Paracoccaceae bacterium, assembly GCA_020441385.1. Lineage (GTDB taxonomy): Bacteria > Pseudomonadota > Alphaproteobacteria > Rhodobacterales > Rhodobacteraceae > JAGRMG01. The sequence goes on along the minus strand of JAGRMG010000111.1, from coordinate 46,743 downwards.
GGGCCGGCGCGCCGCCGTTGCGGGCCTCGACCCGGACGGCGCGGGCATCCTCGAGCACCGTCACGCCCCTGGCGCGCAGCACATCGAGCAGCGGCGCGCGTTCTTCCGCGCCCAGTTCGTGCGGCCAGAAGGTCTGGGAATTGGTGATCAGCGTCACGCCATAGCCGGTGTCCAGCAGCGTCAGCGCCAGGTCGATTCCCACCATGTCGCCGCCGATCATCACCACGCGGCCGCCCTCGGGCAGGTCTCGATAGGTCTGCATCGCCGCCTCGAACGATCCGAAACCGTGGATCAGTTCGCCGTAGCCGGTCAGGTTCTCGGGCAGATATCCGCGCCCGCCGGCGCAGACCAGCAAGCGGTCGTAGGCGACGGTTTCCTGATGCGACAGGCTGATCTTCCGGTTCGCACCGTCCACATCGGCAACCCGGCAGCGCCGGCGCAGGTCGATGCGATGATCTTCGTAAAAGGACGGCGGCACCGCCAGCAGGTCGCGCCAGTCGCTGCGGCCGCGGAAGATCTGGGGCAGTTCGTATCGCTGATAGAACGGAATCGCGTCCATGGTGAACATGGTGATCCGGCAATCGGCATCGTTCTCGCGCAGGGTTCTGGCCGCCCCGAACCCGGCGCTGCCCGAACCGATGATGACGTGATGCACCGGTTCAGTCATCGTTCACCTCGACCATGCAAAGCTGGTTGCGCGTGATCGAGATGCATTTCGTCGGGCAGACGTCATAGCAGGCGCCGCAGCGAATGCACTCGTTGTTGTCGATCCAGATGGCGCCGACATGGTCCCATTCGCCGGTTTCCAGCAGGTTGCCATAGGTGCCGTCCTCGTTGATCTCGATGCCCTCGACCATCTTGATGCAGTTCTTGGGCGCCACCTCGATGCAGGCGCGGCAGTAGATGCAGTTGTCGACGTCGATCTTGTAGTGCAGGTTGCAGAGGTAACAGCGTTTCGCCTCCTGGTGCGCCAGATCGGGGGGATAGCCGGTTTCGACCTCCTGGCGCAGGTTGTGGCTGCGCTCCTCGATCGCCTCGGTGGGCATGTGAACCCGGGGAATGAAATCCCAGGCGCGTTCGCGCAGCGGTTCGGTCACCTTCTCGATGCGCACCGCCGGCACGCGCCGGGGCTTGCCCATCAGCCAGGTGTCGATGCCGCGCGCCACCTCGCGGCCCTGGCCCACCGCCTCGATCACCGTGCTCGCGCCCTTGACATAATCGCCCGCCGCGAAAACGCCCTCAAGCGAGGTCATGCCGCCTTCGCCGATCTCGGCGTTGCGCCAGCGGTCCAGTTTCAGGTCGGCGTCGAGAAACCCGTGCGCCGTGCGCTGGCCGATCGCAATCAGGAGCGTGTCGCAATCGACGGTGAATTCCGACCCCTCGATCGGGTTGGCCTTGCGCCGGCCGTTGTCGCGCCAGCCGCCAAGGCGGTTCTGCACGAACTCCACCGCGCTCAGGCCGCCATCGGCGCCGCCATGCAGCGCGATCGGCGTGCGCAGACCCAGGAACGAGACATTCTCGGCCTTGGCCTCCATTATCTCGTCGCGGGTCACGGGGATGTATTCCTCGGTCGTGCGCAGATGAATGGTGATCTCTTCCCCGCCAAGGCGGCGCGCGACACGGGCGCAATCCAGCGCGGTGAACCCGGCGCCGACGACGGCAACCCGTTTTCCCACCGTCTTCGTTGCCCCGCGATGCATGTCGAGCAGGAAGTCGAAGCCGTATTCGACATTGCCGACCCGATCCACCGCACCGCCCCCGGGATCGTCGCGCAGCGGGATTTCCGTCGCCGCCATGCAGCCGGTGGCCAGCAGCACCGCGTCGAACTCCCCGCGCAGTTGCGCCAGCGGCATCTCGCCTTCGCGGTTGCCGATGCTGACGCCGGTTTTCAGGGTCACGCCCAGGCGCAGCGCGTTGTGAATTTCCTCGTGCAGGACATCGCGCGGCAGGCGGAACTCGGGGATGCCGTAATTCAGCATGCCGCCCGGCTGGTCCTCGCGTTCGAAGACGGTCACGTCATGGCCCATCAGCGAAAGGTCGTGCGCCGCGGCGATCCCCGCCGGACCCGACCCGACGATGGCCACCCGCTTGCCCGAGGGACCGTAGAGGCTTTCGTTCAGGCGGTGGCCGCGGTTCTTCAGGTCGGCCGCCGAACGCTTCAGATGGCAGATGCCCACCGGCGCGCCATTGCCGGGCCAGCCGTGGCGGCACTGGTCCTCGCAGGGGCGCGAACAGATGCGCCCGAGGACGCCGGGCAGCACGTTGGCCTCGCGGTTGATCTCGTAGGACAGGCCGTACTTGCCCTGAAGGATCGCCAGGATATAGGCGGGAATGTCGGTGCCCGCCGGGCAGGCCGACTGGCAGGGGACGTTCTCGCGCACCCATCCGAAATCCCTGGGGTCGGTGGAATAGTGAACTTCGCGTTCCGCGTCTTGATCGAAACCGTTGCGGCCAGGTTCGGGCATCAGCCCAATCCGATCGGTCCGAGCCATGTTTTCAGCCTCGTTTCAACCCGTTCGGGTCCGACGTTAGAGCAAGCATCTGCGCGGGTCCAGACGGCTTTTCGCGCTGGCCAACCCGCCGGTGGCGACGGGCGTGCTGCTTGCCGCCTTGGCACGGACATCACCCGCCCGCCGATCCGGCAGCGGCCCGGAAACGCGCCCGGCGCCCCGACGGGCCGGGATGGTTCATTGACATCGTTCAAGGGCTGCGACGTTTGGGCACTTGTCTGTCTTCTTGGGGTGCAGTCGGGCGCGATTGCACCTAATATGCGCTTTGATTACGAGTTTACCGCCGCAGGGACGCGACATTGGCCAACGAAAAGGACAAAAACACCGCACGCAGCTCGCTGTTCGTGCAGACCCTCCCCGAACAGCATGTCGAACCGCTGCTGTCCCGGGCGACGTTCCGCCATTTCGAGCGGGGCGAAACCGTTTTCCTGCAAGACGAAATGGCCACCGGTGTTCATGTCGTGCTGGATGGATGGGTCAAGCTGTACCGCGTGTCGCCGAACGGGGCCGAGGCCGTGGTCGGCATTTTCGCCCGCGGCCAGAGCTTTGGCGAGGCGGCGTCGCTGCGCAGCGGCACATACCCGGTATCGGCCGAGGCCGTGACCGCCTGCGATGTGATGATCGTGCCGACCTCGGTGCTGGCGACGATGATGCATGACGACCCCGAGATCTGCATTTCCATCCTGGCATCGACGTTCCAGCATCTGCATTCGCTGGTCGAACAGCTGGAACAGCTCAAGGCGCAGACCGGGGCGCAGCGGGTGGCCGAATTCCTGCTTTCGCTTTGCGAGGTGAACGGCGGCGGCTGCACCGTCGATCTGCCCTATGACAAGGTGCTGATCGCCGGGCGGCTGGGCATGAAGCCCGAAAGCCTGAGCCGCGCCTTCGCGCGTCTGAAACCGGCCGGCGTTACGATTCGCAAGAATCACGCCAGAATCGAGGATGTGGACCGGCTTCGGTGCTATGCCGAAGAGGATCCGGCCCAGGCATGGAGCAAACCCGGATGACAGTACTGCAACAAGTCCTCGACGCGATCGACACCGCCAATGCCCGCGATCCCCGGCAGGACGACGGCCAGCCCGAAGCCTTGCTTTACGGGCACCGGATGAGCGCGGAACTCTCGCGGCTCTATCCCGACGCCTCGGATCTGTTGCAGATCGCCGCGCGCGGACAGCATGTGGAACGCTGGGTTCTGGCGCGGTCGGACTATGACGAAGGCAAGGCCGGATATCTGAAATGGCGGCGCGATCTGGCCACGCATCACGCCAACCGCGTCGGCGCGATGATGACCGGCGCCGGCTATGGCATGGACGATGTTCTCAAGGTCGGGCGGATGCTGCGCAAGGAAGGGGTCAAGCGCGACCCGGAGGTGCAGGCGATCGAGGACGTGGCCAGTTTCGTCTTCGTGAAACACTATTTCGCGGGTTTCGCGGCCAGGCACGCGCACGAAAAGATCCTCGGCATCGTGGAAAAGACCGCCCGCAAGATGTCGCCCATGGCGCGGGCGCGGGTGCTGGAGGAATTCGATCTGCCCGACGATCTGGCGGCGGCGTTCCGCACCTGAGGCGCGTCCCCTCACACCAGATAGAGGCCGAACACCAGCAGGGCGAAACCGCAAAGCACGATCATGAAACCGCGCCGCCAGGCCGGTGCGCCGTCGAGATCGAGATAGCGGCCCAGAATGACCCGCGACTTGAACAGCGCCAGAATCAGGATCGCCGCACCGCTGGCGCGCGGGTCGATCCTGGCCAGAGTCAGCAGCGCCGAACCCAGGCTGAACACCAGCAGCAGGCTCCACGCGGTTGCAAGTCGTTTGTCCACGGCTCTTACCCCAGCAGATAGATCACGGGAAACAGCAGCACCCAGACCAGATCGACCATGTGCCAGAACTGCGCCCCTGTTTCGATGTTGCGCGGCTCGTCGCGCCAGGCGACGAGGCACAGCACCACCACGCCAGCCGCCACATGCGCGGCATGAAACCCGGTCAGCAGGTAGTAGAAGGTAAAAAACGGGTGGGTGTCCCAGGTAATCCCCTGAGCCGCCTTGCCGGCATATTCAGCGCCCTTGATCCAGAGAAACACGAGCCCCAGCAGCGCCGCGCCGATCAGCGCAAGCCGCGCCGCCATGCGCCGGGCAGCGCGGCGCAGGTGCAGCGCCTGCGCCGCGAGAAAGCCGCTGGTGACCAGGACGATCGTGTTCAGCGCCGCCCCGGTCCGGTAAAGATGGGACTGCGCCTCGGCAAAGCCCGCGGGATCGCTCAGGCGCACGGCCATGAACGCGACCAGCCCGGCGCCGAACACCAGCAACTCGCTGACGATCAGCACCCACATCAGCAATTCGCCGGGAAGGTCGTCGAAACCCGAGACGTCGGTTTCCTGTGTCATGCGCCCACCAGTTGACGGTAAATCCGGGGCAGCGCGAAGATCAGCCTTTGCGGTTCGGACACCAGCGCGAAACCGCCCTGCCCGAACATGCGCGGGAACCAGCTCTTGCCGGTCTTGTCCACGGCAACGGCGAACACGGAATGGCCCGCGCGGCGGGCCTCGCGAACCGCCATGGCGGTATCCTCGATTCCGTGCCGGCCCTCGTAATGGTCCAGATCGTTGGGCTTGCCATCGGTAATGACCAGCAGCAGGCGGCGTTTTCGCCCCTGCGCGGACAGATCCGCCGACATGTGACGGATCGCGGCCCCCAGCCGCGTGTAGAAGCCGGGGCGAAGACCGCCTAGCCGCTGTTCCACGAGCGGACCCATCGGTTCGTTGAACCCCTTGCATTTCTGGATGTAGACGCGCTGCCGCTTCAGCGAGGAAAACGCGTGAATGGCGAAATCGTCGCCAAGCGTATCCAGGCCCCAGGCAAAGGCATCCAGCGCCTCGCGTTCGATGTCGATCACCGCGCGGCCCGACACGGCGCTTTCGGTCGAGCGCGACACATCCAGCAGGATCGACACCGCCAGATCGCGGGCCTCGGGGCGCGATTGCAGCCAGACGCGTTCGTTGCCCTCGCCGCTGGCGCGGCGGTCGATCTCGGCGCGCACGGCCGCCTCGATATCCAGATCGTCGCCGTCCAGATGCCCCCGCGTCGTCACCCGGCCCGGGCGAAGCGCCTCGAACTGGCGCCTGACGGCGCGAATGCGCCGGATGGCGGCGGGGTCGTGGACAAAGGCGCGATCGCCGATGGCCGCCTCGCTGGTCAGGACGCAGACGTGATCGGGCAGATAGCAGCCGGTGCGCACATCCCATTCGGGATAGGTGACGCGGCCCGAAAGGCGTTCGCGGTCTACATCCTCGGGCGCCAGATCCAGGTGCAGCTTGAGCCGCGTCGCAGGCGCCTTGGAGATCTGGCCAAGCCCGATCTCGTCCTGATCGTCGGCGGCTTTCCTGGCGTTGTCGGGATCGTCGTCATCGACCCGCCGGTTGAGGTTGAGGAATTCCGCCCAGGACAGGATCGCCTCGAACTTGTGCAGGATGAGACTGTCGCGGCGTTCGGCCTGTTCGGATCTGCGACGCCGGGCGCGGTGGGTCTTGTCGCCGGCCTCTTCGGGCGTGCCTTCGGTGTCGCGGCTCTCGACCTCGTGACCTTGCGAGAACTGCAACGCGCGCAGTTCGGGCCACAGCGGCACCGGGCGGAACGAACGATAGCGGCGCGGCGCGGGCGGGGCGGGCGCAAGCTGCTTGCAAGCAGCTTGGCAAGCGATTTCGAAATCGCTTGCGCGGGCCGACAGCGGACGCGGATCGCCCAGCGCGTTGCGGATCAGCTCTTCCATCGCCGCCTCGGATGCGGGCAGGTCCGGTCGCGGCCGCAGGCGCAGGATGCCCTCGCACAGCGCCGCATAGAGGCCGCGCAGCCCTGGCGCGGCAGCCAGCGTGTCCGCTACCATCCGGCGCGAAGCGCCCAGCGCCAGCAGATCGGCGCGCAGCGGATCGTCATCACTCGCACGCGCGGGCGCATGGGCGGCGCAGGCCGCCAGCCAGACATAAAGCGCGCCATTGGCCTCGCGCGTGGGCAGCACTGCCAGACGTGCGGGCAGGCGCAGGATCTCGCCATCGAAACTGGTGCGCGGCAGCGCCTCGGCCTCGGCCCCCAGGCGGCGGCGCCAGCCCAGCCGGTGGCGCGACACCTCGTCGGACACCGGGCGCAGCTCGACCGCGGGCGAGCCGCCCAGACCACGAAACAGCACCGCCAGGCGCCCGGCGACTTCCGCCAGTTCGACCGCGGCACCCTCGTGCGCCTGCGGCGCGTCCAGACGGCTGGCGAATCTGTGCCAGAGCTTGCCGACGGTTTCCTCGGGCTCCCATGGTTCAAAGTCGATGCGGCTCATCGGACTGCCCTACCCGAAGACCGCCGTCACCAGATCGAGAAGGCCGCGCTTGACATCCTCGTCATCGCTCAGGGGTTCGATCATCGCGGCGCGCACGGACCGTTCCACACCCATGCCCTGCGCGATCAGGGTCGCGGCATAGACCACGAGGCGGGTGGATACCCCTTCTTCCAGGTCCTGCCCCTTAAGCGCGCGAAGCTTGTTGGCCAGCCGGACCAGCGATTTGCACCGCTCGGCGGCCAGCCCGCTTTCCTCGGCCACGATCCGAACCTCCAGATCGGGGGCCGGAAAGTCGAACTCGACCGCGATGAACCGCTGACGGGTCGAAGGTTTCAGGGTTTTCAGTATGTTCTGATAGCCCGGGTTGTAGGACGCCACCAGCATGAAGCCGGGCGCAGCCGCAAGCTCCTCGCCGGTCCGGTCGATCGGCAGGATGCGCCGGTCGTCGGTCAGCGGGTGCAGCACGACGGTCACGTCCTTGCGCGCCTCCACCACCTCGTCGAGATAGCAGATCGCGCCCTCGCGCACCGCCCGCGTCAGCGGCCCGTCGACCCAGACGGTTTCCCCGCCCTTGAGCAGATAGCGTCCGATCAGATCGGCCGCCGCGAGGTCGTCGTGGCAAGCCACGGTATACAGCTTGCGGCCCAGCCGTTCGGCCATGTGGGCGACGAATCGCGTCTTGCCGCAGCCGGTCGGCCCCTTGAGCAGGACCGGCAGGCCGTTTTCATGGGCGGCGGCGAAAATGTCGCATTCATCGCCCTGCGCCAGGTAGAAGGGGGCGTCCGCCGCCCCCCCGAAGTTCGATGTGCCGTCCATCTGCGTCACTCCGCCGCCACATGATCGGGATCGTTTTTCAGGCGGTTCCGTTCGAGCCGGCCGGGCCGGACCACTTCGCGCCGCGGCATCCAGATCGCATAGAGGAACATGAACACGCCCAGCACCACGGCCACGCCCGAACCGAAGCGCATCCAGTAGAACAGCGCCAGGGCGTCCTGCACGTCCATGTAGTAGTCACCCTCGACGCGCTGCATGTGGGTCTGAACGGTGCCCGCGAAGGTCAGCACGAAGGTCATGAACGCCATGCCGCCCGACATCAGCCAGAACGCGCCCATGTTCAGCACCTGGTTGTAGGGATCGCGGTTCTTCAGGATCGGCATCGCATAGGTGAAGATGGCCAGGTTGAGGCAGACATAGGCGCCGTAGAAGGCCAGATGCCCGTGCGCGGCGGTGATCTGCGTGCCGTGGGTATAGTAGTTGACCCCGTGCAGCGTGTGCAGGAAACCCCAGATCCCGGCGCCGAAGAAGGCCAGCGTGGCGCAGCCCAGCGACCACAACAGCGCGGCCTTGTTGGGATGATCGCGCCGCCCCTTCCAGACCATCACGAAGGCGAAGGCCATCATTGCGAAGAACGGAACGATTTCCAGCGAACTGAAGATGGAGCCGATCCACTGCCAGTAGCCGGGCATGCCGATCCAGTAATAGTGGTGGCCGGTGCCCAGGATGCCCGAGAACAGCGCCGTGGCGACGATGACGTAAAGCCATTTCTCGACCACCTCGCGGTCGACCCCGGTGAGTTTCAGCATCAGATAGGCCAGGATCGCGGCCATGATCAGTTCCCAGACGCCTTCGACCCACAGGTGCACGACGTACCACCAGTACTGCTTGTCCAGCGCCAGGTTGCCCGGGTTGTAGAAGGCAAAGAGGAACAGCAGCGCCAGACCCCAGAGCCCCAGAAGCAGGATGTTGGAAATGGCCGTCTTCTTGCCCTTCAGGACGGTCATCGTCACGTTGTAGAGAAAGATCAGCGCCGCCACCACGATGCCGGCCTTGACCCATGTGGGCTGTTCGAGGAACTCGCGCCCTTGAGTGCCCAGCAGGTAGTTGCCCGGGAACAGCTGGAACAGGTAGGTGACGACCACGCCCAGCGTACCGACCACGAGAATCGCCAGCTGGATATAGGCCAGCAGCGGCGAGTGTATCTCGCGCTCGGCCTCTTCGGGCACCAGGAAATAGGCGGCCCCGAAAAAGCCGGTGATCAGCCAGACGATCAGCGCGTTGGTGTGCAGCATGCGCACGATGTTGAAGGGCACCAGTTCGGAAAGCGTGTTGGGGGAGACATATATCCAGCCCGCCAGCAGCCCGCCCAGCACCTGTATCGCGAAAAGGCCCATTGCCACGGCAAAGTAGGCCAGGGCGATCTTTTGTGATTCGTATTTCATGGTCTTCGCCTTCTCAGCCTGCCTCGTTGGGCGGCCAGTCCTGTGTGTCGATTGTGTTGGTCCAGAGCAGGAAGTCCGCGAGATTGCGGATTTCCTCGTCCGAAAGGTTGAACTGGGGCATCTGGCGGCGCCCTTCGATGCCGGTCGGCTGCGCTTCCATCCAGCCCTTGAGCGCAACGAACGCCCCTTCGGGATCGTCCAGCACCCCCCAGCGCTCCATCACGTTGCCGACCTCGGGGGCGAAATAGGCGCCTTCGCCCAGGATCGAGTGGCAGTTGACGCAGGCGTGCCTTTCCCAGACATGCTTGCCCGCCACGACGCTTTCGGTCAGCGTCTCGGCATCCGTCGACGTGGTGACGATGTAGCGGTGGGAATGGGCCGACAGGCCGAGAAAAATTAGGATGAAGAACAATGACCCGCCATAGAAGATATTGCGGGCCATGCTTTTCGTCATGACTTCGCGCATTGCGCTCTCCTTCTTGATACGCCGCTTGGGCACATGTTCGAGTGCTTTTGCGGCGCCTTTCTACCTCCTGTCTTTTCTGCGTTGCAGCGGAGCGCATCCTTGACTTATGTCAAATAAAATAGATAAAGTATGTTTTTTCTGGAAATTCTAAGAAAATCGTTTTATTCCAATTTCTTGACCTGACCCACCAGGGCCGCCCAGAGTGACGCAAGGTAAAGCGAGAAGGCCAGCGACCACAGGACCGAGGCCCCCAGCATCGCCGGAAAATACCATTCCGCCGGCAGGGTGGAGCCCAGCCAGCGCACCGCGGCGGCGGCGGCAATCAGGCCAAAGGCCAGCACCAGCGGCCCCGGCGCAACCGGGTCGCGGCCGCTGTGAGCGAGCGCTGCCCGGCTCATCACCGCGGCGGTCATGCCGCCTACGGCGCCGATGCCCAGCACGTGCAGCGCCGCGACCTCGCTGCCGAAACCCAACCCCGCGGCCCCCCACAGGATCAGCCCCAGCGCCAGCATCCCAAACCCAAGATGCAGCGCGAAGAGGATCGGCTGGCGCAAGGTCCAGCGGGCGCGCCAGCCCGACAGGCGCGCCATCTGCACCGCCCCCAGCAGCAGCGCCGCCGTGGCGGATACCGCGGCGGGCAGACCGGCCAGCAACGTGACCGGAAGCGCCAGAGACAGGATCAGCGCGCCCCGGTCCAGCGGCGCCACCGAGCGCGGCATCCGCCCGGCACCGTTGCCGGCCTGCTGAATCGCATTGCCGGTAAAGGCCGGAATGATGCGCCCGCCAAGCGTGGAAATCAGCGCGCAAAGCGTGAGCAGGCCGGCGCGCAGGCCGTTGGCGGCAGTATCCCCGGCCAGACCGTTCCATTCCAGGTGGACGATCAGGTTCGAAAGCCAGAGCAGCAGCAGGAAGCCCAGGAACATCACGTTCTGCGGCTTGGGGCGGCGCATCAGCGACCCGGCGACCTGGCTTGCCAGCACCGGCAGGAACGCCAGATCGGCCAGCGCCACCGCCCAGGGCGCAAGCGATGCGGAATACCACATCGCCAGACGTCCGGCGAACCAGAGCAGCGCCACGGCCGCGATGAAGGCGGGGCGCGCGCCGGGGCCGCCCGTCCAGGTCGGCACCGCGGTCAGGAAGAATCCGCCAAGCGCGGCGGCACCATAGCCGAAGATCATCTCGTGCGCATGCCACAGATGCGGCGCCATGCCGTAGGGCGTGGCGTTCCACATTCCGCCCATGGCATGCACGCCCAGCCAGAGGCCCCAGACGATGCCGGCAAACACCGCGAACAGGCCCGCCGCCAGAAAGAAGACCCGAAACCCGTCGCTGAACAGGCGTTTCACTACTTCGGCCATCACCGATATCTCCGATCCACAGTTTCACCACCGGCCACTTCCGCGGGCAGGCCGCGTCCGGCCGGTTCTGGCGCCGATCCTTAGCACCGGCGCGCCGGGCGCGACTTAACGAAAATCAAGCAAAGCGGTACGATTTTGCGCAACTTGCGGCCCGAAAACGCGCGAAACGGCACCGCATGCGGCAATCCGTCCACCGTTGACTTAAATCAAGGCTGCGCACCGCCCGCCCACTAAAAGTCCGCCTCGCCTCACCAAGGAAAAGGGAGAGTGATAATGTCACTTGTCTACGTCAACAAACAGGTCAAGCGGGCGATGGGCGCCGGCTTGGGTCTGCTGCTGGGAAGCGCGGCGCTGCCGGTCTTCGCAGAAGCGCCGACGCTGAGCGATGAAGCCTTCGAGAAGTCGAAACAGCTTTACTTCGAACAATGCGCCGGCTGCCACGGTGTGCTCCGCAAGGGTGCCACCGGCAAAAGCCTCGAACCGCACTGGAAGAAGACGGCCGCCGACGGCACCGTCACCGAGGGCGGTACGCTCAAGCTGGGCCAGGAACGTCTGGAAAAGATCATCGCCTGGGGAACCGAAGGCGGGATGAACAACTTCTCGGACATCATGACCGAGGACGAGATCCGCGACATGGCGACCTACATCATGATGGATGCGCCCAAGCCGCCGGAAATGTCGCTGACCCAGATGAAGGAGACCCGCAAGGTCTATGTCGAGGAAGCCGACTACCCGACCGAACCGCTGCACGGCCGCAACTGGGAGAACTTCTTTGTCGTCATCGAGCGTGACGTCGGCAAGGTCGCCATCATCGACGGCGACACCAAGGAAGTTCTGACCCACATCCCCACGGGCTATGCCGTGCACGTCATCAAGGCGTCCGAGCACCACACCGTGACCGAACCCGAACAGCCCGGCCGTTTCTGGTACACGATGGGCCGCGACGGCAAGATGACCAAGATCGACCTCTGGCAGACGCCGGACAAGATGCTGGTCAGCGAAGTCAAGGTTGCCTATGACGCGCGTGACGTCGCCGTCTCGGGCGATGGCAAGTACATCATCGGCGGGGGCTACTGGCCGCCGCATTTCGTGATCGCGGATGCCGTCACCATGGAACCGCTGAAGGTGGTTTCGACCCGCGGCGTCAACATCGACGGCGACTACGTCGAAGAGGCCCGCGTCGCCGCCATCTACACCACGCCCAACGAAACCTCGTGGCTGGTCGCGGTGAAGGAACTGGGCCAGATGTGGCAGGTCGACTATTCCGACCTCGACAACCTGCGCATCGACAAGATCGATTCCGCCAAGTTCCTGCATGACGGGTTCTTCGACCCGACCGGGCGGTACTTCCAGATCGCGGCCAACGCGTCCAACAAGATGGTCGTGGTCGATACCCTGGATCGCAAGCTCGAGGCACTGATCGACACCGCCGCCCTGCCCCACCCCGGCCCGGGCGCCAACTGGATCGACCCGAACTGCGGCCCGGTTGCCGGCACGACCCATCTGGGCATCGGCACGGTAACGGTCTGGGGCAACGATCCGCTAGAACATGCCGACAATGCCTGGCAGAAATGCTATGAGGTGGAAACCGACGGGCCCGGCCTGTTCATCCGCACGCATCCCAAGTCCAAATACGTGTGGGCGGACCAGACCAAGCATCCCGAGCCGGAAATCCAGCAGTCGGTGCAGGTCATCGACAAGGAAACCGGTGAGATCGTGAAGACGATCCAGATCACCGAGGACGAGGGCAGCGCCGCGGTTCACTTCGAGTTCAACGCGGACGGCACCGAGGTTTGGGTGTCCAAGTGGAACCTGTCGGACTCCAAGGAGCCGAACGGCCAGATCGTGATCTTCGACGCGGAAACGCTGGAAGAGATCGGCCGCATCGAGGGGCTGTACGCGCCGACCGGCAAGTTCAACGTCTACAACCGTTCGAACCACGTCACCTGATGTGACCGCGAAAACACGGGAAGGCGGGCACAGGCCCGCCTTTTCCGTACCAGACGCAGACAACACCGGCCAAACCCCGGCATGCGCCCGCAATCAGGCCAGCGAAAACGGCCGCTCAGAACCGAACGGAACGAGGACATGACGCAAGACCGCGACGACGCGCCCGCCAAGAAACCGATCTGGAAGAGATATTTCATCTGGGGGATGCCGCTTGCCGGTCTCGCCGGAGCCTTCATCGCCGGTATCGTTTTCTGGGGCGGCTTCAACACCGCGATGGAAGCCACCAATACCGAGGAATTCTGCATCTCGTGCCACGAGATGGAGGATTTCATCTATTCCGAATACAAGGGAACCATCCATGACGTGAACCGCTCGGGCGTGGGCGCGGTCTGTTCGGACTGTCACGTTCCGAAGGACTGGACCCACAAGATGATCCGCAAGATCAAGGCCTCGCGCGAATTGTGGGGCAAGGCGACCGGCACCATCGCCACCAAGGAGAAATTCGAGGCCAAGCGCCTGCATCTGGCGATGAACGAATGGGAGCGGATGAAATCCTCCGATTCGCGCGAATGCCGCAACTGCCACGATTTCGAATCGATGATGCCCGAGTTCCAGCGCCCCCGGGCGCGCCAGCAGCATCTCAATGCGATGGAGACCGGGCAGACCTGCATCGACTGCCACAAGGGCATTGCGCACTCCGACCTGCGGGACCGGGCCGAACCGGACTACCTGGAACGGCTGGAAGCGCCGAAGCCGGAATTCGTTCGTGCGATTCCGCAGGAATACCTGGACAGCCTGGCCCGAATCGAGGCCAGCGAAGCCCAACAGCAGGCCGCCACCGATGCCGAGGCCAAGCGCAAGGCGGACGCCGTCGAGGCCCGCGTTGCCGCCGCCGTCGAGGCCGCGCTCGAAGCCGAACGCGCCAAGGCCGCGGGCGAGGCCGCACCGGCCGGCGCCGGGGGATCGGTTGGCGCCGGTCTCGACTGGGGCGCGGTCCCGTCCACCAACCTGACCCTGTTCTACCCCGGTCAGGCATCGTTCGAATGGGTGCAGAACGGCCGCAGCCATGGCGGCGCCCGGCCGCTGACCAAGGGCGGCGAGGCGTGTTCGACCTGCCATGCCAAGGAGCTTGAGACGATCGGCAACAAGATCGTCGCGGGCGGCGAGCTCGAACCGACGCCGATCCCGGGCAAGCGCGGCACCATCAAGGCGACGCTGAAGGCCACCCATGACGGTGAGAACGCGTACTTCCAGTTGCAATGGGAAGACGCCGGCCACAATCCCGCGCCCTTCGTGGACGGCGGCAAGATGGACCCGGACAACCAGGTCAAGGTCGCCATGATGATCGCGGGAACGGGAATCGAACTGGGCGAACAGGTGGGTTGCTGGGCCTCGTGCCATGCCGACAACACCTACATGCCGTTCGAACCCAGCGACGAGACCATCGCCGAACATGGCGATGTGGCATCGCGTCTGACGGCCAAGGACACAGTGACCAAGTACATTTCGGAATCCCGCACGGATATCGAAATCCGCGGTCGCGGCGACAAGCCGCTGGGCGGCTGGGATCTGCTCAAGCCCGAGGCCGAGATCGAACAGTATCTCGCGGACGGCACGTTCCTCGATCTGATGCGCGTCTACGCCGACGGCAGCGCCAGCAACGGCTATCTGCTGGAACAGCGGGTGGTCAACGACGGCGAGATCGCGGCCGAAGCGGTGCTGCAAGGCAACCTGTGGACCGTCACCTTCAGCCGGCCGCTGGCGGCCGGTCCGGGCGACGTGGCGCTGGAGCCGGGCAAGACCTATACCGTCGGCTTCGCCATCCACGACGACTTTGCCGCGGCGCGTTTCCATCATGTGACGCTGGACACGAGCCTTGCGCTGGACAGCGAGGATGCCAACATTAACGTGGTTGCGCAGTAGTGCAGCCATCGGCGGCGGCGGGGCAACCTGCCGCCGTCCTGCCATTCAGCCGAAGGAGACCCGAGCGATGTACCCGACCCGCCTGATCCCCCTCATCCTGATGACCCTTGCCGCGGCCAGCCCCGGCGCTGCCGAGAGCGAAGACCAGGCCGCCATCTGCGCCGAAGCCGGGCAACGCTATGCCGAACTGTTCGGCCACCCGCCCTCGGAAGAAGAGGGCGTAACCGTTGTCACGATGTACAAGTACAATTTCTGCCCCGCGCAGATCACCGTGCAACCGGGCACCACCGTGCGCTGGGTCAACGTCGACAAGCGCACCAGCCACAGCGTCAAGCTGAAGGACGGCAGCGAACCCGAATCGGCCCGCCTGTTCCCGGAAGAGACGGTCGAGTTCACCTTTCTCGAACCCGGCGATCATGACTACCTGTGCGGCCCGCACTGGGACACGCACGACATGATCGGTATGGTGAGCGTGGCCGAATAGGCCAATTCGCCACATGGGAGGGCGCCAGAAAACCGCCCTACCTTAACTTATGTCAAGGCAGCAGGTTTTTCGAAACCGCAGATTGCCCGCAACCGATCCAGCCCGGAGTGCCTAGCCCATGTCCTTTCCCTGCATGAACGCCAATTGCGTCACGCAACTGCGCCGCCGCTCCGCCAGCTTCACGACCAGGCGGCCCCGGCCCGGGATGGCCGGCCATGTGCATCTTATCGGCTCGGGCCCCGGAGATCCCGAGTTGCTGACCCTGCGCGCGCTGCGCCTTTTGCAGGAAGCGGATGTCGTGGTCTACGACCGGCTGGTATCGGATGAAATCATGGCGCTGATCCCGGCCACGACGCGGCAGATCGACGTGGGCAAGATGCCCAAACGCCACAAGCTGCCCCAGGACGGGATCAACCAGCTTCTGGTCGATCTGGCGCTTCAGGGGCTGAACGTGGCGCGGCTGAAGGGCGGCGATCCGCTGATCTTCGGGCGCGGCTCGGAAGAGGCCGAGGTGCTGCGCGCCGCCGGCATCGGCTGTTCCTATGTGCCCGGCATCACCGCCGCGCAGGGCATGGCATCCTCGACCGGCGTGCCGCTGACCCATCGCGGCCTGGCCACCGGCGTTCGCTATGTCACCGGGCACCGCGCGCGCGATCGCAGCCTCGATCTCGACTGGGCCAGCCTGGCCTCGGAACAGACCACGCTGGTCGTCTACATGGGGGCCGCCAACATCGCCGAGATTTCCGACCGGCTGATCGCTGCCGGCCTGCCCGGCGATTTGCCCGCGATGGCGGTGGCCGCCGCCACCACCCCGCGCGAGGCGCGCATCGTCTCGACGCTGGCGGCCCTGCCCGCCGAGATTGCCGAGGCCGCGCCCGAGGCGCCGGTGCTGTTCGTGATCGGCCATGTGGTCAGCCTCTATCGCGGTGCCGAAGACGGGCTGGCCGCGGCTGCCCATGCCGGCGCCATGCAGGTCGCGGCCAATGCCTAGGATCGCGGCCATCTTCTGTGCGCTGTTCCTGGCCGCCGCGGCCGCGCTGGCCTCGGCCCAGCAGGTCACGCCCGAACGCGCCGCCTCGCTGGAACACCTGGTGGTGCAGGATTGCGGATCGTGCCACGGGTTGACCATGAAGGGCGGGCTGGGCAGCCCGCTGACGCGCGAGGCCATTTCGCACTACGACCCCGACGTCCTGGCGCTGGTCATTCTCGATGGCGTGCCGGGCACCGCGATGCCGCCCTGGCGCCCGCTTCTGAGCGAGGCCGATGCGCTGTGGATCGCCGAGTATCTGCTGGAAGGCGACAGTAAATGAAACGCATGACGCTTGGTCTCGCGGCCGCCCTGATGCTGGCCGCCGCCGCCCGGGCCGACACCACCGCCACCGGCGATCTGGGGCTGGTGATCGAACGCACCACCGGATCCGTGCTGCTGGTGGATCAGTCCGACCGCGCCGCGCTGGCCCGGATCGAGGGTTTGGGGGATCTGTCCCATGCCAGCCTCGTCTATTCCCCGGACGAGCGTTTCGCCTATGTCTTCGGCCGCGACGGCGGGCTGACCAAGATCGACATCGTCAAACGCGAGATCGCCGGGCGCGTCGTGCAGGCCGGCAATGCCATCGGCGGCGCCATTTCCGACGACGGCGAACTGGTCGCGGTGTCGAACTACGAACCCGGCGGCGTGCGGGTGTTCGATGCCGACACGCTTGACATGGTCGCCGATTTCCCCACCGGGTCGAAGACCATCGGTCTGGTCGACGTGCCGGGCCGCAAGTTCGTCTTTACCATGTGGGACAGCGGCGAGACCTGGATCGCCGACATGTCGGGCGCCGAGCCGCGGATCACGAAAATTCCCGACATGGGCAAGAACCCCTATGACGCGCTGGTCACGGCCAACGGGCGGACCTACATCACCGGCCTGTTCGGCGAGGACGGGCTGACCGCGCTCGACCTCTGGGAACAGGATCCGCAACCGATCCGGGTGCTGCCCGGCTACGGGCGCGGCGAACAGAAGATGCCGGTCTACAAGATGCCGCATCTGGAGGGCTGGGCGCTGGCGGGCGATGAATTCGTTCTTCCCGCGGTGGGCCATCACGAGGTTCTCTGGGTCGATGCGCGCAGCCTCAAGGAAACCGGACGCACCCGGACCCACGGCCAGCCGGTCTTTGCCATGGCGCGGCCCGACGGGCGCCAGGTCTGGGTGAATTTCGCCCATCCCGAAAACGATACCGTCCAGGTGATCGACACACTCACCAAGCAGGTGATCCACGAGTTCAAGCCCGGCCCGGCGGTGTTGCACATGGAATTCACGCCGCGCGGGCACGAAGTCTGGATCTCGGTGCGCGACGCCGGAAAGATCATGATCTACGACACGCACAGCTTCGAGAAGCTGCGCGAGATCGACGCCGACAGCCCGTCGGGCATCTTCTTTACCGCGCGCGCACACAGGACGGGGCTTTGAGGCCATGAAGATCATCGGCGACCCCATCGACCGCAGGCTGCTGGACGACTGGCAGCGCGACCTGCCTATCTGCGACCGGCCGTTTCACGCCATCGCCAGGGCCGTCGGCACCACCGAAGAAGACGTTCTGGAACGGCTGGAAAAGATGCGCAGCGCCGGTCGCGTGACGCGGGTCGGCGCCACATGCGCCCCCAATTCGGTATCGGCCAGCACATTGGCCGCCGTTGCCGTCCCGGACAAGCGGATCGACCATGTCGCCGCGATCGTCAGCGCCCAGGAAGGCGTCAATCACAGCTATCAGCGCGAAGATCGCTGGAACCTGTGGTTCGTCGCCACCGGGCCGGACCGCGCCCATGTCGATGCGACGCTGGCCAGCATCGGCGTGCTGACCGGCTTGCAGGTGCTGGATCTGCGGCTGGTGCGGCCCTTCAACGTCGATCTGGGCTTTCGGATGTCGGCCGGCAAGCGCGGCCGCAACCCGGCGCCGCGCCGGATCGACCTGTCCGTGATGCGGGACGGCGACCGGCGGCTGCTGCAACAGCTGACCAGCGGCCTGCCCATCGTGGCGCGCCCCTATCGCGAACTGGCCGCCCGGCTGCACCGGCCCGAGACGGAAGTGACCGGGCGCATCGAGACGCTGCTGCGCGCCGGCATCATCACGCGGCTCGGCGTGATCGTGCGCCACCGCGCCCTGGGCTGGAGTTCGAACGCCATGGTGGTCTGGGATCTGCCCTCCGCACGGATCGACACCGCCGGCCCGGCGCTGGCGGCGCTGCCCGGCGTCACGCTGTGCTATGAACGCAGCCCGGTGCCGGGGGTCTGGCCCTACCGGCTTTACAACATGATCCACGCCCGCAGCCGCAACGAGGCGCTCGAAGTGCTCGGCCGGGCGCTGGATTTGCCGCAACTGGAGGGCGCGGCGCACAAGGTGCTGTTCTCGACGCGCTGCTTCAAGCAGACCGGCGCGCTGATCTCGCTGAAGACGGAAACCCCCGCATGACCGATATGACCGATCTGACCGAACAGGACCGCGCCATCCTGAACGCGATCCAGGACGACCTGCCGCTGTCGCACGCCCCCTTTGCCGGAATGGCCGCAGGGCTGGGCATGAGCGAGGCCGATCTTCTGAGCCGTATCCGCTGGCTGAAGGATCAGGGGATCATCACCCGCTTCGGCCCGTTCTTCGACGCCTCGGCCATGGGCGGGGCGTTCTGCCTGTGTGCCATCGCGGTGCCCGAGGAGGATTTCGACGCGGTCATGATCCAGGTCAATGCGCGCCCCGAGGTGGCGCATAACTACCAGCGCACGCACCGGCTGAACATGTGGTTCGTTCTGGCGACCGAAACGCCCGAGGGGATCGACGCGGCAGCCGACGCCATCGAGGGGGAAACCGGGCTGAAGGTGCGCAGGTTTCCGAAATTGCAGGAATTCTTCATCGGGTTTCGGGTCGCCGCATGACACTGGACGCAACAGACCGCCGCATCGTGACCGCCCTCCAGGAGGGCCTGCCGCTGGTGTCGGCCCCCTACGCCGAGATCGCGCGGCGGCTGGACATGGACGAGGCCGCGCTTGTGGAGCGGCTGGCGCGGATGAAGGCGCGCGGCGCGATCCGGCGCATCGCCGCGGCGCCCAACCACTACCGGCTGGGCATGACCGCCAACGGCATGACCGTCTGGGACGTGGCCGATGACCGGGTGGCGGAACTGGGCGCGCTGGTGGGCGCCCTGCCCTTCGTCACCCATTGCTACGAACGTCCGCGCGCGTGCCCCGACTGGCCCTACAACCTGTTTGCCATGGTTCACGGGACAAGCCGCGGAGAGGTCGAGGAAAAGCGCGCCCGCATCGCCGAGCTTCTGGGCGATGCCTGCGCGGCCTGCGACATTCTCTATTCCACCCGTATCCTAAAAAAGGCGGGGCTGCGGCTTCGTCAGAAAGGCTGAGGCAGATGTTCCGCCTGACCGAATACATGCAGCAACTGGTCACTCCGACCCCGGTCCGCAACCGCGGCTCGAACGGCGCGGTCAAGCCCGTGGTGATCTGGAACATGACCCGGCGCTGCAACCTGAAATGCCGCCATTGCTATACCGTATCCGCCGATGTCGATTTCCCCGGAGAGCTGAGCGCGGCGCAGGCGATGGAGACGCTGGATGATCTGGGGCGGTTCGCGATTCCGGCGCTGATCCTGTCGGGGGGCGAGCCGCTGGACCGGCGCGACCTGTTCGAGGTCGCCGCGCGCGCCCGGCAACTGGTGCGCGTGCTGGCGCTTTCGACCAACGGTACGAAGATCCACGGCGAGACCGCCGACCGGGTGGCCGGGACCGGGTTCGACTATGTCGGCATCTCGATCGACGGCATCGGCGCCACCAACGACTGGTTCCGCGGTGTGGAGGGCGCGTTCGCCGATGCCCTGCGCGGGGTGCGTGCGTTGAAGGCGCGCGGCGTCAAGGTGGGCCTGCGCTTTACCCTGACCGAGGGCAATCACCGGCACCTGCCCGACCTGCTGAAACTTTGCGACGACGAAGGGGTGGACAAGTTCTACCTCAGCCATCTGGTCTATGCCGGGCGCGGCGACAAGAACCGCGGCGAGGACGCGGCGCATCTGCGTACCCGAAGGGCGCTCGACCTGCTGCTGGAGCGGGCCTGGGACGCGGTTTCCGGGGGTGCCCCGCTGGATATCGTGACCGGCAACAACGACGCCGACGCGGGGTATTTCCTGCACTGGGCGCAGGAGCGCTTCGATGCCGGCAAGATCGCCAACCTGCGCCAGCATCTGGCCGCCTGGGGCGGCAATTCCTCGGGGCTGGGGGTGGCCAATATCGACTTTCTGGGCGATGTGCATCCCGATACCTACTGGTCGGACTACACCGTCGGTAACGTCAAGACGACGCCGTTCTCGCAGTTGTGGACCGGCAGCGACCGGATGCTTGCGCTGCTGCGTACGCGCCCGCGCCCGCTGAAGGGGCGCTGCGGCGCCTGTTCGCTGCGCGAGATCTGCGGCGGCAACACCCGCATCCGCGCGCTTCAGCTGACCGGCGATCCCTGGGCCGAAGACCCCGCCTGCTATCTCGACAATGCCGAGATCGGCATCGAGGACGCCGAGCGCCTGGAAATCACGCCATTCCGCGGCAAGCGCCACGATCCGGCGCACAAGTTCTTCTGAGGGCCGGACCATGGGACAGAGGGGCGTGCGAAACGCGGGTGCGGGAGCCTCCGGCGGGGATATTTGGGGTCAGAAGAAGACCCTGGGGGCGATCCTGGGGATGGGGTTCGCCCTGGTCTTGAGCATCGGAATACCGGCCATGGCGGACCCGGCGGCGGATTACGCGGAGCATTGCGCCGAATGCCACGGAGCCGGGCGGCTGGGCGCGATCGGGCCGGCGCTGATTCCGGAAACGCTGGGCCGGATGCGCGGGCCGAAACTGGCCCGGGTGATCGGCGAGGGCCGCACCGCCACGCAGATGCCGGGCTTTGCCGAAACGCTCGACGAGGCGGAAATCGCGGCACTGGCCGCCTATCTGGAAACGCCGCTCGACCGGGTGCCGGACTGGGGCGAGGCCGAGATTCTGGCGAGCCGGACGCTGGATGCGGACTATGTCGCCGCAACGGCGCCGGTCTGGGATGCCGACCCGATGAACATCACGCTGGTGGTCGAGACCGGCGATCATCATGTTTCGGTGCTTGACGGCGACACGTTCGAGGTGCTGGACCGGTTCGCCACCCCCTTCGCGGTGCATGGCGGCCCGAAGTTCAGCCCCGACGGGCGGTATGTCTTCATCATGTCGCGCGACGGCTGGGTGCAGAAATACGATATCTGGTCGCTGCAACAGGTCGGGCGGGTGCGCGCCGGCCTGAACAGCCGCAACATCGCCATCAGCGACGACGGCAAGTGGCTGGCGGTGGCCAATTATCTGCCGATGACGCTGAGCATCCTCTCGACCGCGGATCTGAGCCCGGTCCGGGTGATGCCGGTGGTCTCGAAGGACGGGGAACCATCGCGGGTGTCGGCGGTCTATCAGGCGCCGCCGCGCCAGAGCTTCGTTCTGGCGCTCAAGGATGTGCCCGAAATCTGGGAGGTGTTCTATGGCCCGAACCCGCCGCGGACGGGGTTTGCCCATGACTGGCGCATCGAGGGGCCGGTCGCCGGGGACGATCCGTTTCCGGTACGCAAGATCGCGACGCCCGACATCCTGGACGACTTCTTTTTCGACCAGTCCTACGAACATGTCATGGGCGCCTCGCGCGACGGGCAGGGCGGGCAGGTGATCGACCTGGTGATCGGCCACAAGATCGCCGATCTGGCGCTGCCGGGGATGCCGCATCTGGGATCGGGCATCACCTGGGCCCGTGGCGACACCACGGTGATGGCGACCCCGCACCTGAAGGACGGCGTCGTTTCGGTCATCGACATGAACACCTGGGAGACGGTCCGGCAGATCAGGACGCTGGGCCCCGGATTTTTCATGCGAAGCCACGAGAATTCGCCCTATGTGTGGGTCGATGTGTTCTTCGGGCCGAACCGTGACAAGATGCATGTGATCGACAAGGAAACGCTGGAGATCGTGCGGACGCTGGACCCGGCGCCGGGCAAGACCGTCGCGCATGTGGAGTTCGACCGTTACGGGAAGCATGCGCTGGTGTCGATCTGGGAAGACGACGGCGCGGTCATCGTCTACGACGCGGCCACGCTGGAAGAGGTCAAGCGGCTGCCGATGCGCAAGCCGTCGGGTAAGTACAATGTCTGGAACAAGATCAACTTTTCGGAAGGCACCAGTCACTGAGGCGCTGATCGTGGCGCATGGGCAACCCTCGGAGCCCACGCCGCCGGAGGAGGCCTTGGCGCGGTTGGCCGGGCAGGTCGCGGAGCGTCTGCCCGGCTGGCTCGTGCGCTCGGCGACGATGGCGATGCCGGACTGTCTGGAAGAGGTGGCGGCGGATCTGCCCGATGGCGCAACGATCTATCCGTTCTTCATGGCGGCGGGCTGGTTCGTCACGCAGGCCCTGCCCCGGCGGCTGGGCGATCGCCGCTTTCGCATTGTACCGCCCCTGGGGCTGGACCCCGGACTGCCGGGCATTGCCGCGCGCACGATCCGGGCGGAGACGCGGCGGCGGAGCGGCGAGGGGCGCGACCCGGCGCTGGTGCTGGCGGCGCATGGGTCGGGCCGGGGCACGGCGGCCGCCGCGGCCGCCCATGGCTTTGCCGGCCGGCTGGCGCCGATGCTGCCGGGCATGCGCATCGCCACGGGGTTCGTCGAGCAGGCGCCGGGCATCGCCGAGGTGGCGGCCGGCACGGGGCCGGAGGCGCTGTGCCTGCCCTTCTTCGCCTTTCCGGGCGATCATGTGCGCCACGACGTTCCCGAGGCGCTGGAGCGGGGCGGGTTTTCCGGCAGGCTGTTGCCGGTTCTGGGCATGGCCGACGGGGTGCCGGACCTGATTGCCGCCTCGCTGCGGCAAGGCGCGCACCCGGTGGCGGCGTCATGAGCGGGCCGGGCGCGAAATGGCCGGTCTGGAAACTGGCCCTGCTGCTTTACCCCTTCGCCGCGGCGGCGGTGGCGATCAACCTGTTTCTGCTGGGGCTGATCGCGCATTCCGCCGGGTGGGGCAATCTCGCCCCGGTCACGGCGGTGCTGTGGAGCGTGCCGCTGGGTGTGCCCGCGGGCTGGGCGGCGGGGCGCTGGGTGCGGCGGCTGATGGACGAGGCCGCGGGCTGACATCCCGGGCCGGGCAGCGCGGGATCACGCGGAAAAGACCGCGCTCCATCGGGCCGCGATGTCGGCTTGCGCGGAGGGGCTGAGCAACATCGCAAGATACGCGCCATCCGCCCGCGCGCAGACCAGACGGATGTCATCGGCACCGGCGGTGGCAAGCAGGATGCAGCCCGGGCGGCCGGCGCCGCCCAGGGCAACGTCCAGCTGTGCGTCGATGTCCGGGCGGTGGTCGCGCAGATACGCGGCAAGTGCTTCGACCCGGTCTTGCGGGCCGCTGCCGTCATCGCCGCCCGCGCCCGCCGTGCCGTTCCCGGACAGGCGCCAGGCCAGCGCGTGATCGGACAGCATGTCGGCAAAGGCGCGCAGCCCCTTGCCACCGGCCGCGCCTGGGCGCAACAGCCCCGCGACCTGCGCTGCCGGGCAGCGCGGATCGCCCGGGCCGGGCGCAAAGTCGGTGCGTTCGCTGCGAAGGCGCAGCGCAGTCTGCCCGCCGACATAGGCGCGAAGGGCGGATGCGAGGGCGACTGCGAAATCCCCCGGATCCTCGAAACCGTCAGCGCCGGAGATGGCGCTTTCCGCGGTTTCCAGCGCCAGAATCCGCCCCGCGGCGACGATGATCCGGGCCGGCCCGCCCGATCCGCCCTCGACCACCAGGCAGCGGGTCAGGACGGTTTCCTCAACCTCGCGCAAAAGCAGCCCGGTCAGCGCCTCGGGGTTGTCCGCCCTCAGCACGCGCCAGCCGCCGGGGGTGGCGCCGAAATCCTCGCCCAGCCGCGCGATCTTGTCGTGAAGTCTTTCGCTGTCGCTCATTTGCGCCGAACCGTTGCGGACAGGAATGCGCCGGCCCGATCAGGGCTGCGCCGATATTTCGGTCAGGGTCGACCGGGCAAGCTCTGCCGCATCCGTTATGTCCACATTCCGGCCGCACACGCAACACAGCACATCGGCCTCGTCCACGGGCGAGCGCAGGAAGACGCGCGTATCCAGCCCGGTCATGACAACCGCCATATCCGGGCCCCGGCCCGCCCCGGCGCCCATCAGCCGGGCGGCGCGGCCCGCCTGCGGCGCACCCAGCAGGGCCGAGGCCGCCGCGCACAGGCTGTCCAGCCGTTCCTGCGGCACCTGGCCGGAATGGCTGGCGCACAGCACGAGTTCGGCGGACAGATCGCCGAGCGCCACCACCGAGCACCCCGGCAGGGCGCGGCGCAGGGCGTCGAGATTGTCCATCACACTCATGCGTTCCTCTTACGACACATACCGCTGTCATGACAGGCGCCGCGCGCATGGCATGGCGGATCCGTCACCCACCGTGATGCGCCGGTCTCAGAGAACCCTCGCCCCAGGGGCGGGGCGCGGCTGGGCCGGGGTGTCGGGGCGTGCCATCTGGCCCGCCGAGCGGACGCGCTTGGGCCGCACCGAGGCCGGTACCGCATCGGCGGCGGGGGCGGCGTCGGTGGCGGATGAGAAAGAACGAGCTTCGGCATCGGGCCGATCATCGCCCTTGCCGTCATTGCCGTCACGGCTGCGGACCGCCGGGGCATCGGGCGTCATCAGCAATTCGACCAGCCGGCGGGCGAAGGCTTCGGCCCCGCTGTCTTCCCATCTGGCGCGGTCGTCGCCCGCCTGCACGGCCTGCGTCAGCGAGACGGGGAAGACATCCGAAAACAGACCCGCCGTTTCGCGCCGCACGCGCGCGAGAACCCTGTCGCGGTCGCCCCGCGACACGATCTTGTCAAACCGCGTCAGCAGCAGAAGACTTTTGGCATAAAGGCTTTCGGGAATCGCTTCCCACACCGCCGCCTCGCTTTGGCGCCAGGCCTGGGTCGCGTGGCTGCACCAGATGATGTGGTCCGCCTCGCCGATCACCCGTTCCCACATGTCCGAGCCCATGTTCGGATCGGATATGCCGGGCATGTCGATCAGATCGCACAGGCTGAGGATGTCGGCTTCCCGCGTCAGGCGGATCGATCTGGTATCGTCCAGCGAAACCGATTCGATGTCATCCGGCGCGACCGGATGCAGGTTGCCGCGCATATCCTCGCGATGCGCCGTGGCTTCGCCGTGCGAGACCCAGACCGGCGGCATCCGCGTCGCCGTGACCCGCACCGGAAGCGGCGCACCGCCCAGCAGCAGGTTCGTCAGCGTGCTCTTGCCGGCGCTGAATTCGCCCATCAGCGCCACCCGCGGCTTTCTTTGCCGGGGCGCGGCCGCGGTATCCTTGCCGCCTTCGTGTCCGGGCTGTTGCGTCGTTGCGGTCATGTCGGTCCCTGTCTTCGGTGTTGCGGGCGTGCCTCAGGCGGCATAGCGGTTCAGGGTTTCCAGCGTCTCGGTCAGCGTCTGCCGGCGCCGGGCATCCTCGGGGTCGCGCAACAATTCGCGCACCTCGCCGCTACAGGCGATGCAGCTATCCATGATGCCGGTGAGGATCACCCGCTGTTCGTCAAGGAATTCATCGAGCGCGCCCACCGCGTCGCGGCACAGGATCTCGGCCTGGTCGTCCTTGAGTTCGGCGACGATCGGGTCGGTTTCGGCCTTGATCATCTCGTGAAAGCGGCTTGCCAGCGCCTGAAATCCCCGCCAGCGCCGCCACCAGCTCGACCACCAGCTGCCGCGGATATCCAGCGCGATGGTCTGGCCGATGAACACCGGCGGCGGCACGCGATGGGCGGCGGGCGCCTCGATGTCGGCCACGCCCGAAGTGCCGCCGAAGGCGCGTTCGCACAGAGCGGTGATGTCGGCGATGGCGCCCTCGATCGCCCTTTCCACGGCCTGCTGGGTGCCGGCGCCATAGACCGTATAGGCCGACCGCAGCAGCATGCGCAGGCCGGTAGGGCTGTATTCCCAGACCTCGTCGCCACCGACCCTTTCGAGATGCGAGATGAGCGATTGCGTGGCCCGGTCGAGAAAGCTGCCATGCGCGCGCTCCAGCCGCTGCCGGTAGGCGCGGGTCAGCGTGTCCAGTTCGGTTTCAAGGCCCCGGAAATGCCGGGTCGCCAGATCGACGATCTCGGCTTCGAGTTCGGACCGGCTGATACGCACCGAGAAATCGTCGGTGGCCCCGGCGATCTGGGTGGCGAATTGCAGACCGTTGGCCAGATTGACGGCGCTGCGCGCCACCTTGTCGGTCAGTTCCCGGCCGTCACCGTTTACGATACGATCGGACAGGGCGGACAGCAGACCGGGCACGCCCGAAAGCTTCCAGACGGTTTCTTCTGCGGACATGCCGCTGTCATCGTCCTCGAGGGCCGCGCCCGCCCAGTTCATCAGCGCCGCACCACTGTCCCGGGTCATCGCGTCCAGTTCGCCGGCCAGCACGCAATTGGCCCAATAGGCGCTGCCGAACAGTATCTGCGCATCCGCCGGCCCGTTCTGATCCTTCAGCGTCTGGCGGATGCTGGCCTCGATCTCGGGGATCTGCGCGGCGGGGTCGGCCAGTTCGTCGATCCGGTTGACGAAGATCAGCACCTCGCGCGAGCGCACGTTCGAAATCAGCCGGATCAGCGCCATGTCCACCGATGTCAGCGCCTGATGCGCCGACAGCACCACGACGCAGATGCGGCTGTCGCGGATCGCGCGTATGGTGATCTGTTCGCGCATCATGAAGGTGTCGTTCACGCCCGGCGTGTCACGCAGGTACAACGGCAGCGGCATGCGCTCCTGCGCCAGGTAGAGATCGGCCGATTTGGTGATGTCGGCGAACCGGCCCTGGGTCAGTGCCGGGCCGTCGTCCTTGTGCCCGCCGACGAAATCGCCCAGGCAGATATAGCGTTCGATCAGGTCGCGGTCGAAGGTGGCGTATTTGTGTTCCTGTCCCAGCAGCAGTTCGAACTTGCGGCCCAGCCGGGTGCGGGTCTTTTCCCGCATGTCCTCGATCTGGGTGCGGATCTTTTCCATTTCGCGGTCGGCCCCGGCGCGGCTGGCCAATTCGCCGATGCGCCCGCCGCGGCTGAGCAGCCGGTCCCATTCGCCACCGTCAAAGAACCGGAATCTGGCGCCGGTTCCCAGTGCCGCCTCGGACGCGGCCAGATGCAGCGATGTGACGACGGAGGTCCAGGGATTGACATCGGCCGGCAGCAGGTTGGGCGCGCCTGCCATCGCGTTCACCAGCGTCGTCTTGCCCGACTTGACCTGTCCGATCATGGTCACGCCCGGCTCGAACCCGGTCAGCATCTGGCGCAGGCGGCCGGCCTTGCGCGCGGTGTTCTCGTCGCCCAGCCCGGCCAGATGCGTCAGCGCCTGTTCCAGTTGCCGGAACTGGTTTGCCAGCCCGGCAAGCGGCTGCAACGCGTCCCACGATACGGCGGACGGGGCCGGGGCGGGTTGCGGTGCTTGGATGGGTCTTGCGTCTGCGTTCATGTCCGGCCCGGCTGCTGTCCCGGGGGACAAGTCCGACCGGGCGGGCCCGCATTGCGGCGCCCTGCCGGCGAAACAACCCCGGTGTTTCCAGTTCGCCCCGCGATGGTGGCGTGGGAATGTGGTCTTTTTGCGGCCTCATTCCGGCGATACGGGACAGATCAGCCCGGGCCGCCGGCCGCACACTCGGCCAGTTCCTTTTTCATCTGCAACAGCAGCGTCAGCGCGTCTTCGGCGGCCGCGCCGGTCTGCTCCAGCTGCATCAGCAGCATCATGTCCATGCTTTCGGCCATGTCCGACTGAAGCCCTTCGGCGAGCGGATCGCCGGGGGCCGCGCCGCGCAGGATGTCGGACAGCTGTGTTGCCGTCGCCAGGCAGTGATCCAGCACGAAACCGCGCATCTCGTCCCCGCCCCTGGGCATGGAGGCGACCATCTCGTCGGTGCGGCCCGCAAGGTATTCCAGCGCCCGGCCAAGCGCGCCGCACCCGGCCGCGCCCGGCCTTGCCGGGGCGGCTTGGGTCCGGTTCGCTGCACCGGGTTCGGGCGCCGGGTTCGCCCCGGCTTGGGCCGGCGGCCCGGATTCCGGCGCAGCGGCGGCATCGCCGATCCCGAATCGGGCGAGGAACAGCAACGCGCTGTCGGCATCGGCATTGCGGCCGGTCTCTACCTGCTTCATCACCGCCCCGGTCAGCGCGCGCCCGCCGCTGGCCTTCCACAGGCCCGGATTTTCCTGCGCGCCCGGCGCACGCGCGGCGATCGCCTGCAAGGTCGCGACCGGAAACAGGCTGTAGAACTCTTCGGCCACCACCGGCTCCAGCTCGGCCAGCCGGTCGGCCAGCACCCCCTGCATCAGCAGCCGGTCGGCCTTGGTCAGCACCAGAAAGCTGTGATCCTTCAGCGCGTCGGGCACCTCGGCCCACAGCGCCTGTTCGGCCGGGCCGAAGGATTGGGTGCACCACAGCACGATATCGGCCCGCTGCACCGCCAGACCCACCGCCGCCCGCTGTTCGCAACTGCTGCCCGCCACGCGGATCTCGGTCAGGTTCATGCCGTTCAGGACCGGCGCCGCAAGCTCGAGCCGGGCCAGCACCGCATCGCCCGGCACCGGCCCGCCCAGCGCCATGCCCTCGGCATGGTCCCGCGATCCGTCGGACAGTTCGAACACGGTTCTGGGCCGGGCACCCGCGACGATCTCGAGCACCGGAAGATCGGGCGTTTCGGGAATGGCGCTGAGGCCCAGCAGCATGTTGACGATGCTGGATTTTCCGCTGCCCGGCGGCCCGATCACCACCACCGAAACCGGAGCGCCCAGACGCGCGAGCAATTGCGCACCCCGCCGCGAGGCGGGTTCGGGCAACCGGCCCGAACCCAGGGTCCGGGCCAGGCGGTCGTGGATGAGATCATGGGCTTCGGCGCCGCTCATGTCAGCCTCTCCGCCGGGACCGACACGCGGCACACCATGGCGACCCCGGATCCGGACCGGGACGCCATCACCGTCACCTCGTTGTTCCTGCTGGATTGCTTGAGGATTTCCGGCATTCTTTCCGCCTCCATTGCCGATGGCACGGGCAGTGCCGGCATGGCCGCGTCCGGGCGCACCCGGATCACGGCGAATGTCACGTTGTCCTGGTCCGGGTCGCCTGCGGCCTCGATCCGACGCATCAGTGCTGCCGTGATCTCGGCGCTGGTCGCGTCGCGGTGACGGCCCAGCAGCTCCGCGATCTGGCCGTCGCTGAGGAACTGCAACCCGTCGCTGGCGGCAAGGACGATGTCGCCGGGTTTCAGGGCGATCGGCTGCGCGGGGCAGTCGATACGCGGAATCTCCATCCCGATCAGCACCGATGTCAGGCAATTGCGGTCGGGATGCGTGCGGCCGCGTTCGGGCTGCATCAGACCCGAGCGCACCATGTGGTCGATCTGGGGGGCCAGCGAATGATCTTCGTTGACCTGCCGCAACACACCGTCGCGGTACAGATAGAGCGGCGAATCGCCCACTGAAATCCAGTGCAGCCAGTCGCCCAGCAGAACCGGCGCCAGCAGCGTCGCCCCCATTCCGTTGGTGCGCGGATAGGACGTGGCATGGTTCAGTACACAATCATTGGCCGTGCGCACCGCCGCGCGCAGGATGGCGTTGATGTTGCGTTCGAAGCGAACCGGATCGCCGCTTTGCAGCTTGAGTTCGCTGAACACCTCGGTGACGACGATCTTGCTGGCGATATCGCCCGCGGCATGGCCGCCCATGCCGTCGGCCAGCACCACGAATCCGTGTTCGGCGCCCTGCGGGAAGTCCGCGACGATCGCGTCCTCCTGACAATCGCGCCGGCCGATGCTGATGGCCGAGGCGACGTCGTAATGCGCCCTAGCCGAAGATCGCGGTGTCGGTGTCATCGTCCCGGCTTTCGTCCCAGTCGAATCCGGCCCCGCAAAGGGCCACGAAATGCAGCGTGGTCTCACCGATGCTTATCGCCGATCCGGTTTCCAGTTCCTCGGTGCTCAGCACGGGTTTGCCGTTCAGCCGCACCAGATTGGCCTTGCCGCCATGGCCCAGGTAGAATTTCTGCTGGGTCTTGTCATAGGCCACGGCGGCATGGTTGCTGCGCGAGATGCTGGTGTCGCCGAAATCCAGCCGCACCGCCTGATCCTCGCCGCGCCCGATCTGCGACACCCCGTGATAGAGCGCAAAAGCGTTGCCGCGCCCGGGACCGGCAGCCACCACCATCCAGCCGACCGGATAGAGGCTCTGTGCGGCCGGGGCGGACTGGGCCGCGCTGTCGAACGGGTTGCTGTCCGATCCGCCGCCAAAGCCCAGCAGCCTGGTCTTGACGCGGGGGGCGTGGCGGGCGGCGCGCCCGGCGGCCGGGGCAGGCATCTCGAGCGACGCGGCCGAGGGCATCGTCATGTTGTCCGACAGCCGGGTTCGCGGGCGGCCCGGCGTGACCGCGCCGGCAACCGGCGGCGTGCCCGGCCCTGGATCGCGGGCGGGGGCCTCGGACTGGCCGTCCCTGGCGCGATGGAACAGCAGCCGGCCCTCGGGCGAGGGCGCCGCGTCGGCCTGGCGTTCCAGACGGGCGAACGGATCGGTGCGGTATTCGCCCAGACTGGTCACCGGCCGGGCCTGAACGTCGCTGTCCGGCGCGGCGGATGCCCTGGCGTCGCGGTCGGGCGGGAGCGGTGCGCGAACTTCGCGGTCCTGCGGTGCCAGCGCCGGTTCGGGTGGGCATGATGCCATAGCGTCCGGCGTTGTGGTTTGCGGCATGTCTTTGGCCATTCCGGCCCCCGCCGCAGCGGAATTTGCATCGTGGGCCACGTCGCCCGCTGCGCGGGGTTGGTGCCGGACCGCCTCGGGCGCGGCAGCGTCCGTTGCGCGGAGCGGAGGCCGCATCGCCCCGGGCATCGCGGGAATGACGGTGCTGGCGGCTTCGTCGCGCTCGAAATTGTCGTTTTCGTCCTCGCCAGCCCCGAGGCCGGCACGGCGGTAATCGTCGTGAAACCCGTCTTCGGTTCCCTCCAGGGGCGGTGGCGCCGCGGGCGCCTCGATGGGCGGCGCCGGATCATGCGCCATTTCGGGCGTGCCCGACCGGTGCAGCCGGGCGGCATCGCTTATCAGCCGGTGGATCTCATCATCGTCCGTGAAGTCGGAAACGGGGGCCTCGGGCTCGTCCATGGCATCGCCGGCAACCGAGTATCTGTCGAGATCGAGCGCCGCTTTCCCGGAACCGCGGATCTGGCCGGCATCCGGTTCCCGGCCTTCCGGCCGGGGAGTTCCGGGCACCGAACCGGGCCCGCCGGAATCGTCATGCTTGCCAGAGATGATTTCCCTGATGAACTTCATGGCTGGTCCTTTCCTGACTGGCCCGCACGGCCCGGATATGGCTTGGTCACGTATCGAAATTGCCCGCCGGCTGGGCGGCTTTGCGGCTCAGAAATGTCCGCAGGAACCCGGTTTTCGGCGCAGCGCGGTCTTTCTTCTTCGCTTCGTTTCCACGCGAGCCGCTGGCAGCTTGCGCCCGTTCACGTTCCTGCGCCTCCAGCCAGGCATCGACGTCGTCGATCGGGTTGCCGAAGATGTCGACGAACTGGCGCGGCGCGTCCGCCGGTTCGGGCGCGGGCGCCGGCGGAGCGGGCGCGATCGCGGTCAGGGCGCGCGAGGCCATGCGCGGGCGCGGCGCGGCGTCGCGTTTCTGCTGGGGCTGGAACTGCGTGACGGCGGTATTCTCGATCAGTTCGGAAATCGCGCGCAGCATGTTCGCATCCTGGCTGGCGCGGTCCGTGCTGACCTGCCGGCGCAGGCTGCGTTCGATGGCAAGGATCCAGTCGTCGGCGCTCTGAAACCTGTCGTCGGCGAAGATCTCCAGCGACCGGTCGATGGCAGCCAGGAACTCGCGGTCGAACCCGCTCACACGCTTGACCAGGGGCACATACGGGTCGTCCCCGCGCGAGGCGACGGCGGCCAGGCGCTGCTGGCTGTGGGGCGGGGCCTGGCCGGTGATGACGTGATGGAACGTTGCACCCAGCGAATACAGATCGCTCGACGGGCGCTGGGGTTCGTCGGAGAGATAGAATTCCTGCGGCGAGTATCCGTCCTTGACGGTCAGAAGCGCCGAAAGCGCCCGGTTCTCCTTGGTCGCGTGGTCGCGGGCGGCGCCGAAGTCGATCAGGGTCGGGCTGTCGGTGGCATCCAGCAGGATGTTGTCGGGAGAGATGTCGCGGTGCAGAATGCCCTTCTTGTGGATATAGCTGACCGCCTCCAGCGTGCGTTTGAGAATGCTGCCGATCAGGCGCGGGCTCAGCCGGGCGCGATCGTCCTCCAGAATCGTCAGAAGGTCGCTGCCATCGACGAAATCGAGCGCCATATACGCGGTATCGCGTTCCTCGAACACCTGGTGCACGCCGACGATGTCGGGATGGCTCAGCTTGGACAGCCGGCGCGCCTCGCGAATGAAATGGCGCAGGACCGAAGCGTACTGGTTTTGCTGCTCGCGCGAGCGTGCCAGCACGCGCCCATCGGCGCGGCAGCAGATCGCGCTGGGAAAGCACTCCTTGATGACGACCGTCCGGTCGAGGCTGTCGCGCGCCAGATAGGTGATCCCGAACCCGCCGCGCACCAGATAGCTTTCGATGACGTACTGGCCATGCAGCAGCACGGTGCCCGGCCGCAATTCGTCGGGATAGTCGGCATCGTCGGGGATCATCTGGCCTTTGGCGGTCATTCCGGGTCTTTCGATTGGCAACGGGCCGCGGCCGGAACCGGGCGGGGTCTTGCACGGTCCAGTTTCAGTCCGGATTGTGGTCAGAAAGTGGACATTGTCGGAAAACATGAAGGCAGGGCCGGACAGCGCCCGGCCATTTCAGGAAATGACGGTTCAGGCCGGCCGTTCGCCGCGTTCGGCCAGCAGGTTGCTCAGCCAGTCGGGATCCATCTCGGGCACCGACGACAGCAAGAGCCTTGTATAGTCGGGATAGGGCGGGGCCATGACCTCGCTTTTCATCCCCTGTTCGACCACCTCGCCGGCAAGCATCACAACGATTTCGTCCGAGATCGCCTGTACCGTTGCGATATCGTGGGTGATGAACATGTAGGTGATGGCGAATTTCTCTTGCAGGCGCAGCAGAAGCTTGAGGATGCCTTCCTGAACGATCTGGTCCAGCGCCGAGGTGACCTCGTCGCAGATGATCAGCTCCGGCTCGGCCGCCAGCGCCCGGGCGATGCAGATGCGCTGTTTCTGGCCGCCCGACAATTCCGAGGGGAAGCGGTCGTAAAAGCCTTCGTCAAGCTCGATCATCTCGAGCAACTCGATCACGCGCTTCTCGCGCGCCCGGCCCTTCAGACCAAGATAGAATTCCAGCGGCCGGCCGATGATCTCGCCGACGGTCTGGCGCGGGTTCATCGCGGTGTCGGCCATCTGATAGATCATCTGGATGCGCTGCAACTGTTCCTTGCTGCGGTCCTTCAGGGCCGGGGGCAACGGCTCGCCCTTGAACAGCACCTGCCCGGCGCTGGGCGGCAACAGCCCGGTGATGACCCGCGCCGCGGTGGACTTGCCCGAGCCGCTTTCGCCGACGATTGCCACCGTCCGGCCGCGCGGAATCGAGATGTTGACGTTGTGCAGAACCTTTGCCGTGCCATAGGCGGCGTCGATGCCTTCCATCGACAGCAGGATCTCTTCGCCCCTGGCTTCGGGCTTCTGCAACGAGCGCACCGACCACAGCGACCTGGTATAGGGCATTTCGGGATGCGCAAGCATCTTGCCGGTTTCGGCCTCCTCGACCTGCTCGCCAAAGCGGAGCACCTTGATCACGTCGGCCATCTGCGCCACCACCGCCAGATCGTGCGTGATGTAGATCGCGGCGGTGTCGAATTCGTCCACGATCCGGCGCATCGCCGCCAGCACGTCGACCTGTGTGGTCACGTCAAGCGCCGTCGTCGGTTCGTCGAAAATGATCAGGTCGGGGCGCGGCGACATGGCCATCGCGGTCATGACGCGCTGCAACTGACCGCCCGAAACCTGATGCGGGTAACGGTTGCCGATGGTTTCGGGGTCGGGCAGCTGCAACTGCCGGTAAAGATCGACCGCATCCTCGCGGCTTTCGGCGTCGGCGCGCAGTTTCATGCGGTTCGCGGCCTCGACCGTCTGGTCGATCAGCCGGTGCGCCGGGTTGAAGGATGCCGCCGCCGACTGCGCCACATAGGCGATGCGCGTGCCCCACAGCCTGCGTTTCTCGCTTTCGGATGCGGCCCGAAGATCCATCCCGTCGAACATGATCGTGCCGCCGTTGATCCGGCAGCCGGGCTGGGTATAGCCCATCGCGGCCAGGCCCAGCGTCGATTTTCCCGCGCCGGACTCGCCGATCAGACCCATCACCTCGCCGCGGTGCAGCGTCAGATCGACACCCTTGATGATCTGATGCCATTGTTCATCCGAATAGCCCTCGATCCGCAGGTCGCGAATTTCAAGCAGGACATCGCCGCTGCGGCCGGTTCCGGTGTCAGTGCTCATCGCGCAGCCCGCTCGTCTTGTGAAGGAACCAGTCGACGATGAAATTCACCGCCACGGTCAGCAGCGCGATCGCCGCCGCCGGCAGGAGCGGCGTCAGCCCCGCCTTGAGATCGTATTTGGCGAACTGGATCAGCGAGGCGTTGTCGCGCACCATCGAGCCCCAGTCGGCGGTGGGCGGCTGGATGCCGACGCCCAGGAACGACAGCGCCGCGATGGTCAGGAACACGAAGCAGAAGCGCAACCCGAACTCGGCGACCAGCGGGGGCATGATGTTTGGCAGGATCTCGCGCCGCATGATCCAGCCCAGCCCTTCGCCGCGCAGGCGCGCCGCCTCGACGTAATCCATGACCGCCACGTTGACCGCGACCGACCGGGTCAGGCGGAAGACGCGGGTGCTGTCCAGAACGGCGATGATCAGGATCAGGCTCGATACGGTCGAGCCGAAGATCGACAGCAGCATCAGCGCAAAGATCAGGCTGGGGATCGCCATCAGCACATCGACCGAGCGCGACAGCAGCTGATCGAGCCAGGCGCGGTTGATCGCCGCCACCAGCCCCAGCCCGCCGCCGATCAGGAAGGACAGGAAGGTCGTGACCAGTGCGATGCCCATGGTGTTGCGCGCGCCGTAGATCATCCGGGACAGGATATCGCGCCCGATCTGATCGGTTCCGAAGACGTGCTCGGCGCTCCACGGGGCGTAGGGCGCGGGAAAGATCTGGGCCTCGCCGTAGGGTGCCAGGAAGGGCGCGAACAGGGCGGTCAGGCAGTAAAGCAGCACCACGATCATGCCGAACCACGCGCTTGGCGGGGCCTTTTTCAGCACGATCCAGATACGTTCCCGCCGGGTCCGGCGCTTGCGGACGGCGCCGACCTCGGCCGAAGCCGAATAGGTTTCGGGGGTCTGGGGAGGCTGGGTCATCGCGGATGCAGGAGCCTCGGGTTGGTGACGATGCCGATGATGTCGGCGATCAGGTTCAGAATGACATAGGTGGCCGCGAAGATCAGCGCGCAGGCCTGCACCACCGGGATGTCGCGCGTGGTGACGGCATCCACCATCAGCTGGCCGATGCCGGGATAGACGAACACCACCTCGACCACCACCACACCCACGACCAGATAGGCCAGGTTGAAGGCGATCACGGTGGCGATCGGCGCCCAGGCGTTGGGCAGGGCGTGTTTCAGGATGACCTCGGACTGCGATGCCCCCTTGAGCCGTGCCATCTGGATATAGGGCGAGGCCATAAGGTTGATGATCGCCGCCCGCGTCATCCGCATCATGTGCGCCACGATCACCAGCGTCAGCGTCAGCGCCGGCAGCGCCACGCGGTACAGCCGTTCGCCCAGCGCCATGTCGGCATCGACATTGGCCAGCGACGGAAACACCGCCCAGAGCGACGCGAACAGCAGGATCAGGATGTATGCCACGAAGAATTCGGGCGTGGCGATCGTGGTCAGCGTCGCGGCGTTCACGACCCGATCGTAGACCGAGTTGCGATAAAGCGCCGCCGTCAGCCCCAGAAACAGCGCCAGTGGCACGGCGATCACCGCCGTCACCCCGGCCAGAAACAGCGTGTTCCACAGCCGCGGCGCCACCAGATCGGCCACATCGCGCGACCTGTCCACGCCCGAGGATGCACGCCCCGAGAACGACGTGCCCAGATCGCCCTGGAGCACCGCGGCGACCCAGTCGAAATAGCGCAGGACGGCGGGCTGATCGAGGCCAAGCTCGCGCCGGAAGGCCGCGACCGTCTCTTCGGTGGCGGCCTGGCCCAGCACGGCCTGGCCGAAGTCGCCGGGCAGCATGGCAATGGAACTGAAGATGATGGCCGAGACGACGAACAGCGTGATGATGCCCAGGCCCAGCCGCTTCAGTACCGTCGAAAGCACGGGATGCAAAGTCTATCCTTCCCTGTCGTTTTTCTTGTTGACCGCTCGGTTTCGATCCGCCGGCATGTCGTATTGCTGCATTATAGGCGTGCAATTACCATGGCTGTAAACCGCCTTTGACCAGAAACTTCGCCGGCCGCTCCGCCCGCGCGCCAATTCCGGCGCGCCCGGTTCGGTTCCGGGGCCGGTGTCGCATTCAACCCGGCGATGTCGCCAATGTGTCAAATGAAGGGTGGACATGGGCGCAATATTCCTATGCACTATCTTGGGATCATCTTCGGGTCGATCTGCCCCGGCCGGCACGTCCGGGGCGGGGACCAACAAAAAACTCAGCAAAACAAGGGAGAAAACCGTGAAGAAACAATATCTCAAATCCCAGGCCGCGCGCCTGACCGACGGCCGGATCGACCGGCGGCAGTTCATCATGTCGGCGCTGGCGGCGGGTGTGGTCCTGCCCAGCGCCATTTCGATGGCCGACAAGGCGATGGCCGCGACGCCCAAGAAGGGCGGCACGCTGCGCATCGGGTTCGGCGCCGGCTCGACCACGGACTCGCTGGATCCGGGCACCTATGAAAATGGGTTCACCACCGGAACCGGCTTTCTGCATGGCAATTGCCTGACCGAAGTCTCCAACACCGGCGAGCTGATCCCCGAACTGGCCGAAAGCTATGACAGCTCGGACGCCACCACCTGGATGTTCAAGCTGCGCAAGGGGGTCGAGTTTCACAACGGCAAGTCGCTGACCGCCGACGACGTGGTTGCCAACATGAACTATCATCGCGGCGAAAATTCCAAGTCCGCGGCCAAGGGCATCCTGTCGGCGATCACCGATGTCCGCGCCGAGGGCGACGACACGGTGGTGTTCCAACTCAGCGGCGCCAATGCCGACTTCCCCTATCTGCTTGGCGATTATCACCTCATCATCCTGCCGTCCAAGGATGGCGAGATCGACCCGACCGCGGGTATCGGCACCGGCGGCTACATCATCGAAGAGTTCGAGCCCGGGGTTCGTACGATCACCAAGCGCAACCCCAATTACTGGAAGGAAGGACGGGCGCATTTCGACGGCGTCAACCTGCTGTCGATCATCGACGTCACCGCGCGCCAGAACGCGCTGATGAACGGCGATGTCGACGCGGTCGACCGGATCGACCCCAAGACCGTCAACCTGATGGCGCGCAACCCCAATATCACGATTCTCGAACGCACCGGGGCGCGGCACTACACCTTCCCGATGCGGCTGGATGTGGAACCGTTCGGCAATTACGACCTGCGCATGGCGCTGAAACTGGCGGTCAAGCGGCAGGAACTGGTCGACAAGATCCTGCTGGGCCACGGCGCCATCGGCAACGATACCCCGATCTCGCCGGCCACCAGCTTTTATGCCGACGACCTGCCCCAGCGCGAATTCGACCCCGAGAAGGCGGCCGAGCATTACAAGAAGTCGGGCCATTCCGGGCCGCTCCAGCTTTCGACCTCGGACGCGGCCTTCGCCGGCGCCGTCGACGCCGCGCAGCTGATCGCCGCATCGGCCAAGGAATGCGGCATCGATGTCGAGGTGGTGCGCGAACCGAAAGACGGCTACTGGTCCAACGTCTGGAACAAGAAGGGCTGGTGCGCCTGCTACTGGAACGGGCGCCCGACCTCGGACTGGATGTATGCCTCGGCCTATGTCGAGGACACCGAGTGGAACGATACCGCCTGGCGCAACACGCCGGCCGCCGACCGGTTCAACGAACTGGTGGTCGCGGCCCGGGCCGAGCTTGACCACGACAAGCGCGCGGAGATGTATCGCGAAACCCAGATGCTGGTGCGCGACGACGGCGGCGCGCTGGTGCCGATGTTCGCCAACTACGTCATGGGGCACTCCAAGGCGGTGGCGCATGACGAGGCCGTCGCCGCCAACTGGGAAATGGACGGCAACAAGGCCGGCGAGCGCTGGTGGTTCGCATAACGCGCCACACGGCATCCTGAAACACCCCGGCGGCAGAGCGATCTGCCGCCGCTTTCGTTTCCCGCCCCGTCGCGCGCCGGGCCTATCCGGTTTCGGTGCGCCCGCGCCGGTCGCTGCGCAGCGCGGCATAGAGCACATGCGTGCGCCAGCGGCCGTCGATCTGAAGGTAGGATTGCGCCACGCCTTCGTATTTGAACCCCGCGCTTTCCAGCAAGGCCCGCGAAGCCGCATTTTCCGGCAGGCACGCGGCTTCGATGCGGCTCAGGTCAAGCCGGGTATAGGCGTAATGCACGACCGCCGCCGCCGCCTCGCGCATGTATCCCTGACGCGCAAAGCTCTGGCCGGTCCAGTATCCGATCGTCCCGGCCTGCGACGGGCCGCGGCGGATGTTGTCCAGCGTGATCGCTCCCAGCAGCATCTGATCGGCGCGACGGATCAGAAACAGCGGAACCGCCGAGCCGTTCGCCACCGATCGTTGCGCCCAGTAGACGCGGTTGGTGAACGCCTTGCGGCTCAGGTGGTCGTGCGCCCAGGCCGGTTCCCAGGGGGTCAGGAAATCGCGGCTGTCCCGGCGCAGCGCGATCCAGGCGTGGCAATCGGCATGCACCGGCGGGCGCAGCGTCAAACGCTCGGTCTCGATCTTCAGCTTGCGGCGGAACAGCAGCATCAGGCCAGCATCAGGCGGCGCGCCTCTCTTGCAACCGGGCCAGGCTGGGCGCCGCGTCGATCGGGCCGTAAAGCGCCATCGCCGCCGGGGCGGTCGCCGCCATGGTTTCGGCAAAGCGGCGCAGATCGGCGCTGCTTACCGCGTCTATCCGCTCGACGGTTTCCTCAAGCGATGGCACCCGGTCCCAGATCTGCACCAGCCGGGCCAGCCGTTCGGCCCGGGTCGAGGGGCTCTCGAGCCCCATCAGCATCCCGGCCTTCATCTGCGCGCGGGCGCGGGCGATCTCGGCGTCGGTCATGTTCTCGGCGGTGCGCTTCATCTCGTCGATGGTGATGCCCGCGAGGTCGGCGATCTGGGCGGCGCTGGTGCCCGCGTAGATCGTCGTCGTGCCGGTATCGGCATAGGCACCGGCCTGGGCGAAGATGGTATAGCACAGCCCGCGCCTTTCCCGCACCTCCTGGAACAGCCGGCTGGACATGCCGCCCCCCAGCGCGCTGGCATAGATCTGGGCGGTATAGATCGCGTCGTCGCGATAGCCGGGGCTCTCCAGCGCCAGCGCGAAATGCGCCTGTTCCAGCGCCTTGGACTTGCGGTACTCGCCGCCAGTGAACCGGGCCGCCGCCGTCACCGGTTCGGCAACCGGCGCGAGATGGCCGAAAAGCGTCTGCGCGGCGCGCACCAGCGCATCGTGATCCACCGCGCCGGCCGCCGCCAGGATCATCTGGCCCGGCCCGTAATGTTCGCCGACAAAGCCGGCCAGATCGTCGCGCGAAAACGCGCTGACCCGTTCGCTGGGGCCAAGAATGGTGCGGCCGAGCGGCTGGTCGCGATAGCTTTCCTCTTGCAGCCAGTCGAAAATCACGTCGTCGGGGGTGTCGTTGGCCTGTCCGATCTCTTGCAGGATCACGCCGCGCTCGACCTCGATCTCGGTCGCATCGAACAGCGGGTTCAGCAGGATGTCGGCGATCACGTCAAGCGCGAGCGGCACGTCCGCCTCGAGCACCCGCGCATAATAGGCCGTCACCTCGCGCGAGGTATAGGCGTTGATATAGCCGCCGACATCCTCGATGGCCTCGGCGATCTGCAGGGCGCTTCGCGTCGTCGTCCCCTTGAAGGCCATATGCTCGAGGAAATGCGCGATACCGTTCTGCTCGACCCGTTCATGGCGGCCGCCAGCGGATACCCAGATGCCGATGGAGGCCGATTGCAGGCCGGGCATGGGTTCGCTCACGATGCGAAAGCCGTTAGCCAGTTGGTCAAGCTGCACAGTCAATTGCCGATATGTCCCCTGATATGGTCTTCGATGGCGCCCAGGTCGTTGGCGATCCGGGTCAGCCGTTCGGGCATCTCATACAGGCTGGCCATGCGCGGGGGAAGGGGCGGATGCACGCCGCTGGCCTTGCGCACCGCATCGGGAAACTTGGCCGGATGCGCCGTGGCCAGCGTGATCATCGGCACTTCCCGTTCGCGCATTTCCCCGGCCACCTTGAGCGCAACGGCCGTGTGCGGGCAGACCAGCTGGCCGCTGGTTTCCAGCGTCGCCGCGATGGTGGCCAGCGTTTCATCCTCCGACGCGCGGCCCGAGGCGAACTGTTCCTGCAATGCCTGCAGGGCGCCCTGGCTCACATCGAACCCGCCCTGCTTCAGGTCCTCCATCGACCGCGCCACCGCGGCGCCATCCTGGCCGTAGGCGAAGAACAACGCGCGTTCGAAATTCGAACTGACCTGGATATCCATCGAGGGGCTGATCGAGGCGACCGTGTCGCCCTTGAAATACCCCTGTCCGTTCAGGCATCGGTGCAGGATGTCGTTCTGGTTGGTGGCAACCACCAGCCGTTCGACGGGCAGACCCATCCGGCGCGCGACATAGCCTGCGAAAACGTCGCCGAAATTGCCGGTCGGCACGGCAAAGCTGACGGCGCGGTGCGGCGCGCCCAGAGAGACGGCCGAGGAGAAGTAGTAGACCACCTGCGCCAGCACCCGCGCCCAGTTGATGCTGTTGACGCCGGCCAGTCCCACCGCATCGCGAAAGGCGAAATCGTTGAACATGTCCTTGACGCGCGCCTGGCAGTCGTCGAAATCGCCATCCAGCGCCAGGGCATGAACGTTGCCGTCGGCGGGCGTGGTCATCTGACGGCGCTGCACCTCGCTGATCCGGCCATGGGGAAACAGGATGAACACGTCCACCGCATCCAGGCCACGGAACGCCTCGATCGCCGCCGAGCCGGTGTCGCCGCTGGTGGCGCCGACGATGCAGACCCGCCGGCCCCGGCGTTTCAGCGCTGCCTGGAACATCTGGCCGATGATCTGCATCGCGAAATCCTTGAACGCCAAGGTCGGCCCGTGGAACAGTTCCAGAAGGAAATGGTTCGGCGCAAGCTGCACGAGCGGCGCACGCGCGGCATGGCCGAAACCCGCATAGGCGCGTTCGATGATGGCACGGAATTCATCGTCGCCGAAGGCATCGCCGACAAAGGGTCGCATCACCCGGAATGCGGTTTCCTCATAGCTCAGCCCGGACAGCGCGGCGATCTCCGGCGCACGCATCTGCGGGATGGTCGCGGGCACATATAGGCCGCCGTCGCGCGCCAGCCCGGTCAGCATGGCCTCTTCGAATGTCAGTTCCGGCGCGGTGCCCCGGGTCGAGATGTATTTCATTTCGCATCACTTCGGTTGCGGGCGCGGCTGCGCCACAGGAAATAGCCGGTCATCGCGCCCCAGACCAGCGCCAGGCCGAACCATGTGACCGCATATGCAAGGTGATCGTTCGGAATGCCGGCGGTGTCCACCCGCAATGGCGTCACACCCGGATCGGTCCGCGACCTGGCGACGACCAGCACCGGTTCGGTGCCCAGTTCGCCGGCCAGCATCGCAACGTCGCGGGCAAACCAGATGTTGGCACCCCGGTCGGGGGCGGGGGTGAAGGCGTCGATCTCGTCGGGCCAGTGCAGGTTTCCGACGATCCGCATCGGCCCCGTGGCACGGGCGGCGGCGCCCTGAGCGACGGGAACGAAACCGCGGTCGATCAGGATGCGCCGCCCGGTATCGGTAACGAACGGCGCGATGATGCGGTATCCCGCGCCGATCATCTTCCTCGATACCAGAACACGGATTTCACCGG
The DNA here is from genome assembly GCA_020441385.1 of Paracoccaceae bacterium. Classification (GTDB taxonomy): domain Bacteria; phylum Pseudomonadota; class Alphaproteobacteria; order Rhodobacterales; family Rhodobacteraceae; genus JAGRMG01. Next base: position 4,371 of record JAGRMG010000111.1, on the reverse strand, counting down.
GCGGCATCGTGCCCGTCACCGCCACGGCCAGGAAACGGTCGGCCCGCGGGTCGGGCGACGCGGGCAGCGCCACCGGTTCGGCGTTCACGCGGGCGTCGATCTCGGCCAGCACGCCCTGCTTCCAGGAGAGGCGCTGCACCTGCCACACACCCAGCGCCGCCAGCAGGGCAAGGCCGGCCACGCCGAAGACGGTCAGGAACAGGAAGGAACGCATTGCGGCGACAGTCCTCGGCAATGGCAAGGGCGCGCGGGCCTGATCCCGCGCGCCCTGTTTCGAATGTGTTCCGGCCACGGCCCGGCGGGGCGCGGCGGCGGGGTTCAGACCGCCGAGGACGCCCACAGATAGACGGCAAAGAACAGGAACAGCCAAACCACATCGACGAAGTGCCAGTACCAGGCCGCCGTCTCGAAGCCGACATGGCGTTCGGGGGTGAAATCGCCCTTGATGGCGCGCAGCAGGCAGACGATCAGGAAGATGGTGCCGATGATCACATGCGCGCCGTGAAACCCCGTCGCCATGAAGAAGTTGGAATAGAACTGGTCGCCGCCGAAGGTCCAGCCCTCGTTGTTCAACAGGAAGCCGTATTCATAGGCCTGCAAGCCGGTGAACGCGATCCCCAGAACGATGCCGATGGCCAGCCCGTTGACCAGCACCTTGCGGTCGTTGGCATGCACCAGACCGTAATGCGCCCAGGTCACGGCACAGCCCGACAGCAGCAGGATCACGGTATTGAGCAGCGGAATATGGAAGGCATCGACCGGGTGGATCACCGGCGGCACATATTCGGTGCCTGCATATTCGGCCATGGGATAAAGCGTGTGCTTGAAGATCGACCAGAACCAGGCGGCAAAGAACATCACCTCGGAGGTGATGAAGAGAATGAACCCATAGCGCAGCCCGATGCGCACGACCGGCGTGTGATCGCCGGTATTGGCCTCGCGCACCACGTCGCTCCACCAGGCGAACATGGTGTAGAGAACCGCCACCACGCCGATCCAGAACATCCAGGCGGTGACACCGTGCATCCAGAGCACGGCGCCGAACAGCATGACGAACCCGCCGACCGCGCCGATGAACGGCCAGATCGAGGGTGTCAGAATATGATAGTCGTGGTTCTTGGCATGTGCCATGTCGGTGTCCCTCGCCTCCTGGCTCAATTCAGGTTCTTGTCCGTCCCGCCGTCCAGCGAGGCATAGCCTTCGGGCAGGTCGATTTCGTGAAACGTGTATGACAGCGTGATCGTATGCACATATTTCGCCTCGGGGTCGTCGACGATCCCGGGATCGACGAAGAAGGTGACCGGCATCATCACCCGTTCACCGGGGGCCAGCACCTGCTCGGTAAAGCAGAAGCATTCGATCTTCTGGAAATAGCCGCCCGCCGCATAGGGGGTGACATTATAGGATGCCTGCCCCGCGACGGCGCGGTCGGTCGGGTTGTGGGCCTCGTAGAAGGCCAGCCCGCTTTCGCCGATGCGCAGTTCCATCTGACGCTCGACCGGCCTGAATTCCCAGGGCATGCCGCGCTCGCGCGACGCGTCAAAGCGGATCTTCACGGTCTGGTCCAGGATCCGGTCCGATCCGGCTTGGGCGATGCCGGGGGTGCCGCCAAAGCCGGTCACGCGGCAGAACAGGTCATATAGCGGGATCGCGGCCCAGGCCAGCGCCCCCATCACGACAACGACCCCGACCAGCCTGAGGGCGGTCCTGTTGGTTCCCGACATCGCCATCAGTCCGCCGCCTCTGTTGCGGCCGGCATCACCCGGTCGGCGTTTGACATCTTGACGATGGTCAGGCCGAACACCAGCACGATGAACGCGGCCAGCGCCAGCCCGACGCCCAGGTTGCGGCCAAAGCGGCGCCGGTGCAGGTCATGGGTCGCCTTCAGGCTCATCCCCAGCCTCCCAGGCCCCAGGGCCGCAGCAGCGCCTCGGCGAGGATCGCGCCGAAATGCAGGAAGAGATACAGCAGCGACAGCCGGAAGAACCGTTTCTCGCAGTGGAAATTGTCAGCCTCTGCCCCCGGTTCGCTGCGCTGCCAGATACGCCAGGCGCCATGCAGGAACAGCAGGTTCATCACCGCCGACACGCACAGGTAGATCGGGCCGCCGATCCCCGAAAACGCCGCGCCCAGGGCCAGCGCCGCCAGCAGCACGGTATAGACCAGAATATGCACCCGCGTGGCGCGGCGGCCATGCGTCACCGTCAGCATCGGCACGCCCGCATCGTCGTAGTCGGAGCGCATGAACAGGGCCAGCGCCCAGAAATGCGGCGGCGTCCACATGAAGATCAGCGCGAACATCAGCCACGGTTCCACCGCCATGCCGCCGGTGGCCGCGACCCAGCCGATCACCGGCGGGAATGCCCCGGCGGCGCCGCCGATCACGATGTTCTGCGGGGTCGAGCGTTTCAGCCACATCGAGTAGATCACGACATAGAAGAAGATCGTGAAGGCCAGGAACGCGCCCGCGAACCAGTTGGTCGCAAGCGCCAGCATCACCACCGAAAGGCCGGCCAGCCCCAGCCCAAGCGACAGCGCCTCGCCCGGCTGCACCCGGCCCGAGGGGATCGGGCGCTTGCGGGTGCGTGTCATGATCCGGTCGATATCGGCATCCCACCACATGTTCAGCGCGCCCGACGCGCCCCCGCCGATGGCGATGAACAGGATCGCGCAAAAGCCGATCAGCGGATGCACCGGCACCGGCGCCGCCATCAGCCCGACCAGCGCGGTGAACACCACAAGCGACATCACCCGCGGCTTGAGCAGGGCGAAGTAGTCGCCGAAACCGGCGTCATCCTCGCGAATGCTGGTGATGCTGACGTCGCTCATGCGTCTTCCCGTATCGTGAGGGCGCGTGGCACCCACGCGCGCCGCGCCTTACCTCGATGCCACCCGGTAATCCGGCGCAATGCCGGCATATTCTTCCTTCGCGCCGGCCAGCCATTCGTCGTATGCCTCCTGGCTGACGACCTTGACGGTGATCGGCATGTAGGCGTGATCCTTGCCGCAAAGCTCCGAACACTGGCCGAAATAGATGCCTTCCCGCTCGGCCTCGAACCAGAGCTGCGCCAGGCGGCCGGGCACCGCGTCCTGCTTTACGCCGAAGGCCGGAACCGTCCAGGAATGGATCACGTCCGAGCCGGTGACCTGCATCACGACGATCTTGCCCACGGGGACAACGACCGCGGTATCGGTGGCCAGCAGGAATTCGTCGCGCGAATAGCCGGCATCGACAAGTTCCTGTTCGACCTCGGGCGTCAGCACCTTGCCGCTGCCGATCAGGAAGCTGTCGAACCCGAAGCCCTCGTCGACGTATTCGTAGCTCCAGAACCACTGGTTTCCCGTCACCTTTATGGTGATGTCGCCCTCGGGAATTTCCTGCTGGCGGAACAGTTCGGGCAACGAGAACGACCCGATCAGCACCAGGATCAGGATCGGGCCAAGCGTCCAGACGATCTCGACCGGGGTGTTATGTGTAAAGGTCGCCGGGGTGGGATTCGTGCGGCGATTGTAGCGCAGGATCACGACGGTGATCAGCCCCACGACCAGAATGCAGATCAGCGTGATGATCACCAGAACGAGATGGTCCAGCGAATGCAGCCCGCGCGCCAGAGAGGTCGCGGCCGGCTGGAATCCGGTGCCCCCGGGTACCGGCCTGCCGATGATCTCCAGCCCGTCCTGCGCGAGGGCCGGCATGGTCGAAACGGCCGTAAGCAGGCCCGTCAGCGTCAATATGGTCTTCATGGTCCATCCTGATCGGTTGGTCGCGTCGGTCTTTGCCGGAAACGCGCTATTCGCTTGCGAAGTCGCGGAATTCGGCCCCGGCCCTGTTGTCATTGCCATCTTAACAATCATATTCCGACTCGCAGTTAAAGCAAAATGCTTGCGTCAAACGGACGCTTTTTTGATTTAGATCAAATTGCGCCGTTTGACTTCGATCAAAAAGCGAGGTTTCGGCCCATGGCGTCCGCCCCTTTCCGCCCTTTCGACACCGCGTTGCCGCTGGAGCAGGCGAATCGTATCCTGAAGGCGGCCACCGCCGGCGCCGAGGATGGCGAACTGTTCGTGGAACGGCGCAAGTCCGAGACGCTGGTGTTCGACGACGGCCGCCTGCGCTCGGCCTCCTACGACGCATCCGAAGGCTTCGGCCTGCGCGCGGTGCTGGGCGAGGTCGCGGGCTATGCCCATTCCACCGATGTCTCGATCGCCTCGCTGAAACGCGCCGCCGAAACCGCGCGGCTGGCGGTTGGCGACGGCGGCGGCACGCTGGCCGATGCGCCGGCCCCCACCAACCGGCGGCTTTATGGCGACGGCGACCCGATCGCCGGCACCGGATTGCCCGTCAAGATCGACACGCTGCGCGCCATCGAC
>JAGRMG010000110.1 GCA_020441385.1 Paracoccaceae bacterium | reverse complement strand
CCGTCGCCTCGCGGAAATAGCGTTGCATGAAGATCTCCACGCCCCGGCGCCCGGCCCGGTCGCGGTATCCCATGCGCGATGCGACCTCGACCTGAAGGTCGAAGGTCAGCTGTTCGTTGGCCCGCCCCGTGGCCAGGTGCATGTGCGCCCGCACCGCCCACAGGAACCCGGCGGCCTGAACGAAGGTGTCGAATTCCTCGGGCAGGAACACGCCCAGTGGCACCAGTTCGGCGGGGTCGTGCACCCCGTGGATGTACTTGGCGATCCAGAACAGCGATTGCAGGTCGCGCAGCCCCCCCTTGCCCTCCTTGACGTTGGGTTCGACCATATAGCGCTGGCCCTGCCTTTCGTGGCGCCGTTCGCGTTCCTCCAGCTTGGCCTCGATGAATTCGCGTTCCGTTCCGGCGAACAGATCGGTGCGCAGCCTTGCCTCCAGCCGGTCGGCCAGCTTGCGTTCGCCGGCCAGGAACCGCTGTTCCAGAAGCGCGGTGCGGATCGTGAAATCCTCGCCGCCGAGGCGGATGCAGTCCTTGATGGTGCGCACGGAATGGCCGACCTTCAGCTTCAGATCCCACAGCATGTAAAGCATGGATTCGATGGTGCTTTCGGCCCAGGCGGTCAGCTTGTAGGGAGTCAGGAACAACAGGTCGACATCGGAAAACGGCGCCATCTCGCCCCGCCCGTAGCCGCCCACGGCCAGCACCGCGATGCGTTCGCCCGCCGTCGGGTTGGGGCGCGGGTGCAGCCAGGTCTGCGCAACATGCAGGGCCATGGCGACCAGCCCGTCGGTCAGCCAGGCATAGGACCGTGTCAGCGGGCGGGCGGCAAAGGGCTGGTCGGCGAAGGCGGCGGCGATGGCATCGCGGCCGGCCCTGTTGGCCTCGCGCAGGATGCTCACGCTCGCGGCCCGGATCGCGGCGTTGTCGGTGGCCATGGCCGCCGCCTCGTCGATCCGGCGGCGCAGGTCGACGCTGTCCAGGATCGCGGGCGGGTCGCAGATCAGCGGACCCGGCGGAGCGGCAAGGACAGCGTCCGTTCCGCCCGGATCAGAGGCCGGCGCCGGCAAAGCTGGTCGGGGCGGGGTCGATCACGACCACCTGTCTGTTCTGGATCGTGGCCACCGCCAGCCCGCGTTCGTTGGTGCCGTCGGGGCGCAGCCGGAAGATGCCGCCGACGCCCTGGAAACCCGCACCCTGGGTCAGCGCGGCGCCGGTCAGCGCATCGGCGTTGCCGGCGCCCACCAGCGCGCCGATGGCGGCGATGCCGTCATATGCCAGACCGCCGATCGGGTGCGGAGCACCGCCATAGGCGGCCTGGTAGCGGGCCTCGAACTGCTGGCTCTTGACCGGGTCGGGCAGCGCGAACCAGCCGCCCTGCACGCCGGGCAGCGACAGCGTCTGGGACGGAATGTCCCATCGGGTGAGTCCGATGAACTGGGTCTCGGCGGGCGATACGCCGGCCTCGGGCAAGAGCTGGGTGAACAGCGGCAGCGCACCGGCGGTGGTCGCGGTCATGAAGATCGACTGCGCGCCGTTGGCGGCAACCGCGTCGCGGACCTTCGGCACCGTGTCGATCACGCTTTGCTGGGACTGATCGAACGGCACCGTGCCCGCCAGCGTCGCGCCGGTGGCGCCGATCGCCTTCTGGATGGCGTCGCGGCCAAGCTGCCCGGATTCGTCGGTTCCATGCACGACAAGGATCCGCCCCTTGCCCTGGCGCGCGGCAAAGCCGGTCAGACGCCGCGCGGTGTTGTCGAATGTCGGCCCCAGAACGAAGACGTTGCCGCCGGCGATCCGGGTATTGTTGGAAAACGAAAGCACATTGATCTTGTCGCCCAGAACCGCCAGCCCGGCGGCATTGGCGGCCTGCGCATAGACCGGACCGAGGATGATCTTGGCACCGTCGTCCACCGCCTGCCGCGCCGCTGCCGCGGCGGTGCCGGCATCGCCCGCGGTGTCATAGACGCGCAGGTCGATCTGAACGTTCTGCAAGTCGGCGATGGCGAGGCGCGCGGCGTTTTCCAGGCTTTGCGCCAGGACGGCATCGCCCGGCTGGGCCGAGCCGCGCGGCACCAGCAGCGCCACCGGCACCGGTCTGGATGTGTTGATGACCGGGCCGCCGCCGCCGATGGATACCGGCTCGCAGGCGGCCAGCAGGGCCGCCGTCGCCAGGCCGAGCAGGAAAAGGGCCACCTTGCGGGCGGGGCTGAAAACGGCAAACATCGAAACGGATACTCCCTGATTTCCGGCGGTCCGCAACCGCGCTCTTGCTTGGCAGGGATAATAGACGTCCAGCAAGGCGGGTCCAGCGTTGAATCACCTGGTTGTCAGTTTGCCCCCGGGGCTCTATTTCGTCGCCACCCCGATCGGGACGGCGCGCGACATCACGCTGCGCGCGCTGGATATCCTCGCATCGGCCGACGTGATCGCCGCCGAGGATACCCGTAGCCTGCGCAAGCTGATGGAGATGCACGGGGTGCCCCTCGCCGGGCGGCCGCTGCTGTCCTACCACGACCACAGCGGCGCCGGCGCGCGGGCCCGGCTGATGCGGGCGCTGGGCGAAGGGCGTTCGGTGGCCTATGCCTCCGAAGCGGGGATGCCGCTGATCGCCGATCCGGGCTATGATCTGGGCCGCGTGGCCGCCGAGGCGGGCCATCGCGTGACCGCGGCGCCGGGCCCGTCGGCGGTGCTGACCGCGCTGACGCTGGCGGGGCTGCCGACGGATGCGTTCTTCTTCACGGGCTTCCTGCCACCGGGTTCGGCCGCGCGCAGGGCGAGGCTCGAAGACCTGCGGACGGTGCCCGGTACGCTGGCGGTCTACGAATCGCCCCGGCGCGTCGCGGCCTGCCTGGCGGATATGGCCGAGGTGCTGGGGGCCGATCGCCAGGCGGCGATCTGCCGGGAACTGACCAAGAAATTCGAGGAGGTGCGCCGGGGAACCCTGGCCGGCCTCGCCGCCGATCTGGCAAATGCGCCGCTGAAAGGCGAGGTCGTGGTGCTGGTCGATCGCGGGCGTTCGCAGATCGTTAACGAAATCGACATAGAACGGGATCTGAAACAGGCGCTGCAAACCCATTCGGTCAGGGATGCCGCCGAACTGGTCGCCGGAACGCACGGGCTGGCGCGGCGGCAGGTGTATCAGATGGCGCTCAAACTCGGAAAGGGCTGAGCCATGCACAGAAGGTTGGCGGGCAGGATGGCGTATCTGGCCGGCGAGGCGGCGGAACATTGCGTGGCCCGGGAATACGAACGTCGCGGCTATCGCGTGGCGCGGCGGCGCTGGCGCGGGCCGGGCGGGGAAATCGACCTCATCATCCGCAGTCGCGACGCGCTGGTCTTTGTCGAGGTCAAGAAGGGCCGCGATTTCGCCTGCGCCGCGCAACGCGTCGGCCGCCGCCAGATGGATCGCATCTGCGTCTCGGCCGAAGGGTTCCTCGCCGACGAACCGGCCGGACCGCCTGGCGATGTCCGCTTTGACGTGGCGCTGGTGGATGGCGCCGGCGCGGTGCAGATCGTCGAAAACGCCTTCGGACCGGCCTGAGCCGCCGCGAAACGCATTGATCCGCATGGCCGGCTGGGCCATGTATCGGGCGACCAGTCAGGGAACCCGCCATGAAGATCGCCTTTCAGATGGACCCGATCGGCGCCGTCGACATCGACGCCGACAGCAGCTTTCGCCTGGCCGAGGAGGCGCAGGCGCGCGGCCATGAGCTGTTTTTCTACGGCCCCGACCGCCTGGCCTACCAGGAGGGGCGGATCACCGCCCGCGGGCAGGACATGACCGTGCGGCGGGTCGCCGGGGATCCGGCGGTGCTGGGGCCGCTGCGCGAAGTGGATCTGGCGGATTTCGATGTCGTCTGGCTGCGCCAGGATCCGCCCTTCGATATGCACTATATCACCTCGACGCATCTGCTGGACCGGCTGAAACCCGGCACGCTTGTCGTCAACGATCCGTTCTGGGTGCGCAACTTTCCCGAAAAGCTGCTGGTGCTGGACTATCCCGACCTGACGCCGCCGACCGCGATCGCGCGCGATCTGGACACCATCCGCGCCTTCAAGGCGCGCCATGGCGACATCATCCTCAAGCCGCTCTACGGCAATGGCGGCGCCGGCGTGTTCCGGCTTGACGGCAACGACCGCAACCTCGGATCGCTTTACGAATTGTTCACCGGATTTTCGCGCGAGCCGCTGATCGTGCAGAAATTCCTGCCCGCGGTCAGCCGCGGCGACAAGCGGGTGATCCTGGTCGATGGCGAACCGGCGGGGGCGATCAACCGGGTGCCCGCCGAAGGCGAGACCCGGTCGAACATGCATGTCGGCGGGCGCCCCGAAAAGATCGGGCTGAACCAGCGGGACCGCGAGATATGCGCCCGCATCGGGCCGCTGTTGCGCGAGCGCGGCCAGGTTTTCGTGGGCATCGACGTGATCGGCGACTACCTGACCGAAATCAACGTGACCTCGCCCACCGGCATCCAGGAACTGGAACGGTTCGATAGTGTCAACGTCGCCGCGAAGATCTGGGAGGCGATCGAGTCCCGGCTGGCGTGAGGGCGCCGGCCCTGCGCCTCAGGCGGCGACCGGCGTGGTCAGCCGGAAGCTGAGCGCCTCGGCGACATGGCCGCGGCGCACATCCGCCGATTCGTCCAGATCGGCGATGGTCCGCGCCACCCGCAGCACCCGGTGATAGCCGCGCGCCGACAGCCCGAAGCGTTCCGCCGCGCGGATCAACAACTCGCGCCCCTCGGCATCGGGGCCAGCGATCTCTTCCAGCAGCCCGCCCTCGGCATCGGCGTTCTGGCGCAGGCCGGGAGTGCCGGCGAACCGTTCCGCCTGCACCGCGCGCGCGGCGGCGACGCGGGCGGCGACGGTCTGCGACGACTCCCCGTTCGCGGGCAGGTCGAGATCGCGGAATGCCACCGGCGGCACCTCGATGCGCAGATCGAACCGGTCCATCAGCGGGCCCGAGATGCGGCCCATGTAATCCTCGCCGCAGACCGGCGCCCGGGCGCAGGCCCGGGCCGGATCGCTGAGATAGCCGCACTTGCACGGGTTCGCGGCGGCCACCAGCATGAAGCGGCAGGGATATTTCACATGCGCGTTGGCGCGGGCCACAACAACCTCGCCGGTCTCGATGGGCTGGCGCAGGGTTTCCAGCACGGCGCGGGGAAATTCGGGAAACTCGTCCATGAACAGCACACCGTTATGGGCCAGGCTGATCTCGCCCGGCCTGGCGCCGCGGCCGCCCCCGACGATGGCCGCCATCGACGCCGTGTGATGGGGTTCGCGGAACGGGCGAGCGCGGCTGATGCCGCCTTGGTCCAGAAGGCCGCCAAGCGAATGGATCATCGAGGTTTCAAGCGCCTCGGGCGCGGTGAGCGGCGGCAGGATGCCCGGAACCCGGGCGGCCAGCATCGACTTGCCCGACCCCGGGGTGCCGACCAGCATCAGGTGGTGCCGCCCGGCGGCGGCGATCTCGAGCGCGCGCCTGGCGCGTTCCTGGCCCTTGACATCGCGCAGGTCGCGGCCGGGAGGGGCATTGCGCACCTCGCCGGGCCGGGCCGGCGCCAGCGGCGCCTGGCCGGTATGGTGGCGGATCACCTCGCCGAGCGAGGCGGCGCCGATCACCTGGACGGCATCGACCCAGGCGGCTTCGGCCCCCGACGCCTTGGGGCAGAGCAGGCTCCGGCCTTCCTCGGCCGCCGCCATCGCCGCCGGCAGGGCGCCCGGCACCGGGATCAGCGAACCGTCCAGCGACAACTCGCCCAGCGCCACGGTGTTTTCGGCGGCATCCGCCGGCACGATCTCGAGCGCGGCCAGCAGGGCAAGCGCGATGGGCAGGTCGAAATGGCTGCCTTCCTTGGGCAGGTCGGCGGGCGACAGGTTGACGGTGATGCGCCTTGAGGGCAGCGAGATGGCCATCGAGGACAGCGCGCTGCGGACCCGGTCGCGCGCCTCGGAGACCGCCTTGTCGGGCAGGCCGACCACGGCGAAGGCCGGCAGGCCGGGGGCGATGGCGCATTGCACCTCGACGAGGCGGGCCTGGACGCCCTGAAAGGCAACGGTATAGGCGCGCGCGACCATGGCTCCCCGCGTGGTGGTGGCGAATGGTTAACGGCTAGCCGCACAGGGGTTTAGGAATGGTTAACGCCGTGCTTCGGGGATGGGCCGGGCCCGAGTATTTGTGACCAGAAAGAAGCAGCAGGCCGGCCCTGCACGCAAACGTGCGCCGGTTCGGGGGCGTTCAGGGCAGGTGATTGATCGCTTCGACGCGCCAGCCGCGATCCAGCCTCGTGATGCGGGTGAGCGACAGGTTGTCGATCGGCCGCGAAATCACGGCGGCGGCGGAAAGCCCCAGGGCCCGCTGGATCTGGCTCAGGATGACGCCGAGATGCGCGACGATCACGATGTCGCCGCCTTCATGTTCGGCGATCAGCGCGTCGATGGCGGCATCGGTGCGGGCGCGCATCTGGTTCCAGCTTTCGCCGCCGGGGGCGCGGATGTCGCCCGGCGATCTCCAGTAGGCGCGGGCCAGCTCCGGATCTTCGGTCTCGATCTCGCGCAGATCGCGCAGCTCCCAGGCGCCGAAACCGATTTCCCGCAAGTCGGGGCGATGCGCCAGGCGCCGGCGGCTGCCCTGGATGGCGTCGGCGGTGGCGACGGCACGGACGAGATCGGAGGACACCACGACCGCCGCCGCGGGCAGATGCGCGCTCAGCCGCTCCAGCGCCGCGAAGTCGCCCAGATCGGCGGGCAGATCGGACCAGCCGACCATCGCCCGCGCATGGGTCGGGCCGTGACGGATCAGATGCAGGCGGCTCATACGGGGCGGCCCCCGTGACCCTGCGCCCCCCCGGCCGGGGCCGCGCCGGTACCGCGCCCTGCGGCAACGTGGCGGCGATCCGCCTGCCCGCTGCGATCAAGAACTTGTGAAGTCATGGCCTAACCCGTTGTTTCGGCGCTGGTTTCATTGCGAGACTCACGCCTGTCGGGGCACCGGCGGGCATTGACCTCAAGAATGAATGTGACTCCTGGAAACACTTTTTGTAGCCTTTCGGCGACGGCCCGCCCCGCCCTTGTGCGGTCGCGGCGGGCGGACGCCGAATTCGGGGGGAAGACATGGCACTCGAGGCAGCGGCTGACAAGACACTTTCGCGGCAGGCAATGAAGGCCGAATTGCTGGATGCCGAAACCGAACTGGAACTGGCCTATGCCTGGCGCGACCGGCGCGACGAGGCGGCGCTGCACCGGCTGATCAATGCCTACATGCGGCTGGCGATCTCGATGGCGGGCCGCTACAGGCGCTATGGCGCGCCGATGAACGATCTGATCCAGGAAGCGGGGCTGGGGCTGATGAAGGCGGCCTCCAAGTTCGACCCCGACCGCGGCGTGCGGTTTTCCACCTATGCGGTCTGGTGGATCAAGGCCAGCATCCAGGATTACGTCATGCGCAACTGGTCGATGGTGCGCACCGGTTCCACCAGCAGCCAGAAATCGCTGTTCTTCAACATGCGCCGGGTGCAGGCGCGGCTGGAACGCGAGGCCTCGGCCCAGGGGGTCGAGATGGACGGCTGGCAATTGCGCCAGCTGATCGCGACCGAGATCGGCGTGCCGCTGCGCGACGTGGAGATGATGGAGGGCCGGCTTGCCGGGTCCGATTTCTCGCTCAACGCGGTGCAGGCCGCCGATGACGACGGCCGCGAATGGATCGACGCGCTGGAGGATGACAGCGCGCAGGCCGCCGAACTGGTCGAGAACCGTCTGGACAACGAGCAGTTGCGCGACTGGCTGGTCACGGCGATGCAGGGCCTGAACGATCGCGAACGTTTCATCGTGCGCGAACGCAAGCTGCGCGAACAGCCGCGCACGCTGGAGAGCCTGGGCATGGAGTTGAGCCTGTCCAAGGAACGGGTGCGCCAGCTCGAGGCGGCGGCGTTCCAGAAGATGCGCAAGAGCCTTGAAGCGCAGTCGCGCGAGGTGCAACACTTCCTCGCATGAGAGGTTTCACAATTCTGATCTGCGCCTGCGTGGCGATGTGGGCTGGCCCGCTTGGGGCGGTCGAGATATCGCGCGGGCTGCTGGCGGACATGGCGGCGGCGGACGTGGTGCTGCTGGGCGAGGTGCATGACAACCCCGACCATCACGCGGTGCAGGCGGCGGCGGTCGCGGCGCTGCGGCCCAGCGCGATGGTCTGGGAAATGCTGAGCCCGCAAACGGCGGCGCGGTTGCGTGCGGGCTGGCTGGACGATCCGCAGCATCGCGCGCAGGGGCTGGAGTGGGCGCAGGCCGGCTGGCCCGGTTTCGACATGTATCTGCCGATCATGCGGGCCGCGGACGGTGTGCCGGTCTATGGCGGGCTGGTATCGCGCGAGGTGGCGCAGGCGGTGATGGAGCAGGGACTGGCGGTGGTTTTCGGATCGGACGCGGCCGAGTACGGCCTCATGATCCCGCTGTCAAAGGAGCGGCAGGCAGAGCGGGAGGCCGATCAGGCCCGCGCGCATTGCGATGCGCTGCCGCCCGACATGCTGCCGCTGATGGTGGACGTGCAGCGGCTGCGCGATGCCGTGCTGGCGCGGGCGGCGGTGCGGGCGGCCGGGCGACATGGCGGGCCGGTCGTGGTGATCACCGGCAACGGCCATGCCCGCACCGACCGCGGCGTGCCGGAGGTGCTGCGCCGGGTGCGCCCCGGCCTGCGCGTGTTCGCGCTGGGCCAGTCCGAGGACGGCGCGATCGAGGGCAGCTTCGATGCGGTGGTGGACAGCCCCGCGGCTGACCGCCCCGACCCCTGCGCGGTGTTCGACCGGCCGGCGGCCGGGGCGGATTAACCGCTGGCACAGGACCGCCGGCGCGCTTATGGTCGGGCCGTTGACGGGCGGAAGGGCGCGGATGCTGGCTGGAAAACGCATATTGCTGATCGTCGGGGGCGGCATCGCCGCCTACAAGTCGCTCGACCTGATCCGCAGGCTGCGCGAGCGCGGGGCCGCGGTGGTGCCGGTGCTGACGGCAGCCGGCGCGCAGTTCGTCACGCCGCTTTCGGTGTCGGCACTGGCCGGCGCGCCGGTCCATGCCGACCTGTTCGATCTGACCGCCGAGGCCGAGATGGGCCATATCCAGCTGAGCCGCAGCGCCGATCTGGTGGTGGTGGCCCCGGCGACGGCCGATCTGATGGCCAAGATGGCCGGCGGGCTGGCCGGCGACCTGGCCGCGACGCTGCTGATGGCGACCGACAAGCGCGTGTTGATCGCGCCCGCCATGAACGTGCGCATGTGGGAGCATCCGGCCTGCCGGCGCAACCTGGAGCGGCTGCGCGCCGACGGGGTTCTGACGGTCGGCCCCAATGCCGGCGACATGGCCTGCGGCGAACACGGCCCCGGCCGCATGGCCGAGCCGCTGGAAATCGTGGCCGCGATCGAGGCCGCGATCGGGGCGAGGCCGCTGGCCGGCAGGCGGGTGCTGGTGACATCGGGCCCGACCCATGAACCCATCGACCCGGTGCGCTATATCGCCAACCGGTCGTCGGGGGCGCAGGGCACGGCGGTGGCCCGTGCACTGGCGCGGCTGGGCGCGCAGGTGGTGTTCGTCACCGGCCCCGCCGAGGTGGCGCCCCCCGAGGGGGTCGAGGTGGTGCGTGTCGAGACGGCGCAGCAGATGTCGGACGCGGTCGATGCCGCGCTGCCGGTCGATGCCGGGGTGTTCGCCGCGGCGGTGGCCGACTGGCGCGTCGCCCGCGCATCGGACCGCAAGCTGAAGAAGAGCCGCGACGGCCTTCCGGTTCTGGAGTTCGCCGAGAACCCCGACATCCTGCGACGGGTTTCACAGATGCGCGAGGGGCGGCCCGGACTGGTCGTGGGCTTTGCCGCCGAAACCGACGACGTGATCGCGCATGCCACCGCCAAGCGGGCGCGCAAGGGCTGCGACTGGATTGTCGCCAACGATGTCAGCCCCGCGACCGGAATCATGGGCGGGTCGGAAAACGCGGTGGTTCTGATCTCGGGGGACGGGGCCGAGGAATGGCCGCGCATGGGCAAGGACGAGGTGGCGCGGCGTCTGGCCGAGCGCATCGCGGCGGTGTTGGGCGGCTGAGGCGGGCGTTGCGGGATTTTGAGTATTTTTGACCAGAAAGAAGCGGGAATGCGGCGATGCTGGCGATCGCGGTAAGTCATGTGGCCGGTGCGGATCGGGCGGTGCCCCTGCCCTCCTACGAGAGCGCGGGGGCGGCTGGGGCGGATCTGCGCGCCAACCTGCCCGACCGCGGCGCGCTGGTGCTGGCGCCCGGGGCGCGGGTATTGGTGCCGACCGGGTTGCGGATGGCGATTCCCGCAGGCTACGAGGTGCAGATCCGGCCGCGTTCGGGGCTGGCGCTGAAGCACGGGATCACGCTGCCCAACGCGCCGGGAACCATCGACAGCGATTATCGCGGAGCGCTGGGGGTGATCGTGATGAACGCGGGCGCGGAGCCGTTCACCATCGCGCATGGCGATCGCATCGCGCAGATGGTGGTGGCGCCGGTGCTGCGGGCGAGGTTCGATCCGGTCGATGTTCTGGACGCCACCGCCCGCGGCGAGGGCGGGTTCGGATCGACGGGAAGCGGTTGATGCGGCCGGTTCCGGCGCGGGCGGACCATTCGCCGGGCGGGGTCGTGCGCCTTGCGCGGCATGTGGCGGGGCGTTGCGGCGGGGCATGCGCGCGGCGTGCGGGATGCAGGCAAGGCCGGAGGCGGGCATGAAACGGGACGCATTCAGCGAAAGGGAACTGGAGCGATATGCCCGCCACATCGTGTTGCGCGAACTGGGCGGGACGGGACAGAGGAAGCTGAAGCGGGCCGGGGTGCTGGTGATCGGCGCCGGCGGGCTGGGCGCGCCCGTGCTGCTGTATCTGGCCGCGGCCGGGGTGGGCCGGATCGGCGTGATCGACGACGACGAGGTCGAGAACGCCAACCTGCAACGCCAGGTGATCCACGGGGAAGCCGATATCGGCCTGCCCAAGGTGGTTTCGGCCCGCAAGGCGCTGGAGGCGCAGAACCCGAATGTCGACGTGCGGCCCTATCATCGCCGCCTGTCCGCGGAGATCGCCGATGAGCTGTTTGCCGGATACGATGTGATCCTGGACGGGACCGACAATCTCGAGACCCGCTATCTGGTCAACCGGGCGGCGGTGTCGCAGGGCAAACCGCTGGTCTCGGGTGCGCTGGCGCAATGGGAAGGCCAGTTGAGCGTGTTCGATCCCGCCGCCGGCGCGCCCTGCTACCAGTGCATATTCCCCGAGGCTCCGGCCGCGGGACTGGCGCCCAGTTGCGCCGAGGCCGGAGTGGTCGGGCCGCTGCCGGGGGTGGTGGGCGCGATGATGGCGGTCGAGGCGATCAAGGTGATCACCGGTGCCGGACGGGCGCTGCGCGGCGAGATGCTGATCTATGACGCGCTTTATGGCGAGAGCCGCAGGATCGCGCTGAAGCCGCGGCCCGATTGCCCGGTCTGCGCGGGGGTGCGAACATGACCACCCCCCGGCTCGAGATCTGGTATACGCCCTTTGGCATCGCGCCGTTGACGGCGATTTCCCAGAGCGATTTCGCACCGGCGCTGCGGGGGCTCTGGCTGATCGAGGCGTGAAGGCCCTTGCGCCTGCGGCGCGGGGCCCGGGCGGGGTATCCGACCGCGGGGAGAGGCCGACAGGCGCGGCCCGCATGGTTCACGTCGTCAAATGCCCGGAAACCGGCGGAGGATGCCGCCTTCAATAGCCGTTGCGGCGATCCACCAGATGCAGGAACGGCTCGCCCGACTCGCCGCGGCGGACGTTCTCGGCGATCACCTCGCTGCTGGTGCCGGGGCGGGTTTCCGAGGCGATATGCGGCGTGACGGTGACGGAAGGGTGCGACCAGTAGCGGTGATCGGGGGGCAGCGGTTCGGTCCGGAACACGTCCAGCGTGGCATGGCCGATCCGGCCGCTGTCAAGCGCCGCCAGCAGCGCCTTGTCGTCGATCAGCGTACCGCGGCCGGGGTTGATGACCGCCGCGCCCTGCGGCATCAGGGCCAGGGTCGCGGCATTCAGCGTGTTCTGCGTGGCCGGTGTGTCGGGCAGCAGCAGCACCAGGATTTCGGCCCGCCCGAGCGCCTCGGCGAGCCCATCGGGGCCATGGGTCGTGCGGATGCCGTCGATGTCCTTGGCGGTGCGGCTCCATCCCGCGACGTCAAATCCGAGGCTGGCCAGCGTCGTGGCGCAGACGCGGCCCAGCGCGCCCAGGCCAAGGATGCTGACGCCGCGATCCTCGGCCAGCGGCGGCACCGCCCGGCGCCATTCCCCGTTCAGCCCGTGGATATGCGCATCCAGCCCCAGATGGTGGCGCAGCACATGGCCTGTGACCCATTCCACCATGCCGCGTGTCAGCCCGTGATCGACCATGCGCGCCAGCGGCGCGTTCAGGGTCGCATTGCCCGTCACCTCCTCGACCCCGGCCCACAGGTTCAGCACCGCCCTGAGCCGGGTGAAGGGGGTGAAATCGCGCAGCCTGGAATTGGGCGCATAGACGATGTAGTCGACCGTCTCCGGCGGCAGGTCGGTGGCCAGGACATAATCCAGCCCGGCGGCATCGAGCGCGGCGCGCAGCGGCGCCTCGTATTCGGCCCAGCGGTCGTTGCGCGCGGCAAAGAGGATGTTGGCGGTCATGGCGTCTCCGTCGGGGCGTTTTCGCAAGGGCCGGTTCCGGCCGGCTCATTTCTGGCGCGGGCGATGGATATGGGCGCTTTGCACCAGCCCGAAGGCGGCCATCAGCACCAGCATCGCCGAGCCGCCGTAGCTGACCATCGGCAGCGGCACGCCCACCACCGGCGCCAGCCCCATCACCATCGACATGTTGACGGCAAAGAACAGGAAGAACGTGACGGTGATGCCCAGCGTCACCAGCGACGAGAACCGGTCGCGCGTGGCCAGGGCCGTGGCGATGCAGAACACAAGGATCAGCGAATAGAGCGTCAGCAGCGACACGCCGCCCACGAAACCGAATTCCTCGGCCAGCGTGGTAAAGATGAAATCGGTGTGCTTTTCGGGCAGGAAGTTCAGCCGCGTCTGGGTGCCCTGCATGAAACCGCGCCCGGCCCAACCGCCCGACCCCAGCGCGATCTTGGATTGGGTGATGTGGTATCCCGCGCCCAGCGGGTCGGTTGAGGGGTCGAGAAAGGTGTCGATGCGCCGGTACTGGTAGTTCTTCAGCAATTGCCAGTCGGTGCCGCGGCTCTGGAACACCGCCGTGACCAGGCCCGCACCGGCGGCAAGCACCACGGCAAAATAGGCCCAGTGCACGCCGGCCAGGAACAACATCGCGCCGCCCGCCGCAACCAGCAGGATGGCGGTTCCCAGGTCGGGCTGGCGCAGCACCAGATAGGTGGGAATCAGGATGATCGCCACCGGCAGCAGCACCCAGAGCGGGCGCGAGATGCGCTCGCTCGGCAGCCAGTCGTAATAGGCGGCCAGCATCATCACCATGGTTATCTTGGCCAGTTCCGAGGGTTGCAGGCGTATGAATCCGAGGTCGATCCAGCGTTGCGCGCCCATCCCCACGGCGCCGAAGAACTCGACCGCGACCAGCAGCAGCAGCGACAGCAGATAGGCCAGCGCGGCCATGTTGCGCCAGAACCAGATCGGGACCATCGCCACCGCAAGCATGACGGCAAAGCCAAGGCCAAAGCGTTCGATCTGGGGTTCCGCCCAGGGCGAGAACGACCCCCCCGCCACCGAATACAGCATCAGGAACCCGACGCAGGCCACCGAGATCAGCAGCAGGTTCAGCGGCCAGTTCATGTAGAGCACCTTGCGGATGCCGCTTGGAACCGACTTGACGGTATATTCGAGATAGCTCATGCCCGGTCGCTTCCGTCGGTCTCGCGCAGGCGGCGTTCGCGTTGCAGGCGTTCCTGCTGGGCCTTGATGCGGCCGCGGTCCTTCTGCGGATAGGCGGCCAGCGGCGGCGTGTCGCCGTAAAGCGCCTGCAACATGACGTCGCGCGCCACCGGGGCGGCAGCCGAGGATCCGCCGCCGCCATGCTCGATCACCACCGAGACCGCGTATCTGGGGGCGTCGAAGGGGGCGAAGGCGACGAACAGCGCATGATCGCGCCGCTCCCAGGGCAGATCCTCGTTGCGGGTGACGCCGGCGGCGCGTTCCGCGGCGGTGATGTTGCGCACCTGGCTGGTGCCGGTCTTGCCGGCCATGCGGTAGGCATCGTCGATCACGCGGCTGCCATAGGCGGTGCCGCGCCGGTCGTTGGAGACCGCGAACATCGCCCGGCGCACCTGGCGCAGGTTGTTTTCGTTCAGCCCCATCGGCTCGCCCGCGCCGCCGGGCTGTTCCACGCCGTTCACGGTTCTGACCAGCCGTGGCCGGACGCTGCGCCCCGACGCCAGGCGCGCCGTCATCACCGCCAGTTGCAGCGGCGAGGCCAGAACGAAGCCCTGCCCGATGGCGGCGTTGACGGTGTCGCCGATCAGCCATTCCTGGTCGTAGGTGCGCTTCTTCCAGTCGCGGTCGGGTGCCAGGCCGCGCGCCACCGCCGACATCGGAATGTCGTGGCGCACCCCGATGCCAAAGCGCCGCGCCATGGCCGACAGCCTTTCGATGCCGACCTTCAGCGCGAGATCGTAGTAATAGACGTCACAGCTTTGCTCGATGGATTTCAACAGGTCGACATGGCCGTGCCCGGCGCGTTTCCAGCAGTGGAAGCGCCGGTTCGACACTTCCAGATAGCCCGGGCACCAGGCGGTGTCGCCCGCGGTGATCAGCCCGGCCTCGAGCCCGGCCAGCGCCGTGATCATCTTGAAGGTCGATCCCGGCGGATAGGTGCCCTGCACCGACTTGTTGGCCAGCGGCCGGTACGGGTCGTCGGTCAGCGCCCGGTAGTCGGCCACCGAAATGCCGCGCACGAACAGGTTGGGGTCGAAACTCGGGGTCGAGGCGACGGCGCGCAGATCGCCGGTCTCGACGTTCATCACGATGGCGCTGGCGCTCTGGCCTTGCAGACGCGCCTGCACATAGGCCTGCAATTCGGCATCCACGGTCAGTTGCAGATCGGCGCCGGGCTGGCCCTCGCGGCGGTCGAGTTCGCGCATCACCCGCCCGGTGGCGTTGACCTCGACATGACGGGCGCCGGCCTTGCCGCGCAGCTCGTCCTCGCGCTTGGCCTCGATGCCGGACTTGCCGATCTGAAAGCGCGGGATGCGCAGCAGCTGGTCGGGCGCGTCGATCTGCGACAGGTCGTAATCGCTGACCGGGCCGACATAGCCGACGATATGCGCGAAATCGGCTCCGCGCGGATAGAACCGGGTCAGACCGACCTCGGGCGTGATGCCGGGCAGCGCCGGGGCGTTGACGGCGACGCGGCTGACATCCTCCCAGGTGACGCGATCGACCAGCGTCACGGGCAGGAACGGCGGCGAACGGCGCAGTTCCGCCACGGTCTTTTCCAGATCGTCCTCGTCCAGCGCGATCAGCCGGCCCAGCCTGTCGACGACCGCGTCCACGTCGCCGGCATCCTCGCGCACGATCACCACGCGATAGCTGGGCGAATTCTGGGCCAGAATCACGCCGTTGCGGTCGAAGATCTGGCCGCGCGCCGGCGCGATCAGGCGAATGTTGATGCGGTTTTCCTCGGCCAGCAGGCGGAACTTGTCGGCCTGTTCGACCTGGAGATAGCGCATCCTCAGCGCCAGCGCCCCGGCAAAGCCCAGTTGCAGCCCCCCCGCCAGCAGCGCCCGCCGCCCCAGCCGGCGGTGCAGCCCGTCCACCTCGCGCGGATTGCGTCTCATGCCCGCGACCCCAGCGCGCCGCTATCGCCGGGGGCGGGCTTGCGCACCCCCATCAGCGTCTGGCTGGCGAACACCACCGCCGGATAGATCGCCATCGTCGCCAGCATCTGGATCAGGCTCAGCCCCAGCTGCGCCTGCGGGACGCCCAGCAGCGCGAGAACCACCCGGTTGGCCACGGTGATCGCCGCCAGCGTCAGGCAGACCGCGAGCCACTCGCCGGCGAACCCGGATTCGCGCAGGCCGGCGGTGCGGGTCTTGAGGTACTCGCAGCCCAGAACCACCAGCAGCGCCCAAAGCCCGGGCGGGCGCTGCAACATCAGATCCGCGGTCAGCATGACCGCCGCGATGCTCAGGATCGGCACGAAATCGGGCCGCCGCAGCGACCAGGCGAAGGCGAAGGCCACGATCAGGTCGGGCGGCGCCCAGGGCCGGGGCTGGGTGTTCAGCGGCAGCAGGTGAACGAACATCACCAGCAGTGCCAGGCCGATGAACGCGGCGCGCATCAGCAGGCGGCGGGCGGGGCTGACGGGCTCAGCCATCGGCGGCCTCCAGCATGGGGGCCCGAAGGTCGCCGGGGGCGACGATCCCGCCGGGGTCGGACACGGTTTCGGTGCCGTGATGGCGCAGCACGCGCAGGAACTCCAGCCTCTCGAAATCCGCCGACAGGCGCACCCGCAGCCGCCCCGCCGGGTCGGCCGCGACCTGCCCGATCAGCAGGCCGGGCGGAAACACCTCGCCATCGCCCGAACTGATCACGCGATCGCCCGGGCGCACCAGATCGGCGTTTTCCAGAAAGCCGATCATCGGCGCCGCCGTGTTGTCGCCGGTGATCAGCGCGCTTTGCCCCGAAGGCTGGATCAGCGCGGGCACCGAACTCGCCGCGTCGGTCAGAAGCAGCACCCGGGCGGTATCGCTTCCGGTGCCCGAGATGCGCCCGACCAGCCCGATACCGTCCATCGCCGCCCAGCCGTCGACGATGCCGTCGCGCGCGCCCACGTTCAGCAGCACCGACTGGCGGAACGGCGATCCGCTGTCGGCGATCACCACGCCGGTGATATAGGTCAGGCGCGGATCCAGCCGCACATTGTTGAGGTCCAGAAGGCGGGCGTTTTCCTGTTCAAGCTGCAACGCGGCCTCCTTCCAGGCCTGCATCTGGCGCAGTTCGCTGCGCAATTCGCGGTTCTGGTCGGCCAGTTGCCGGTAGCTCTGGAAATCGCGCACCAGGTTGACGGCCCCCGTGACCGGCGCCATCGCCCAGCCCATCGGCGGCACCACCTTGTCGGCCACCTGGGCGCGGAAGCGTTCGACGCGCGGGCTGTCGATGCGCCACACCACGAAGATGCCCAGCAGGCACAGCACCACGACCCCCAGCAGCAGGCGGCGCAGCGGGGTCGTGTAATCGTCGCGCTGTGAACGGTCCTTTGCCAACGGAATCCTTCCGGCGGTTTGGCGCGATTGCCCGGCCCGGTCCCTGAAAGGGTGCGCGCCCTAGCTGTCGTAGTCAATCGCGTGGCGCAGCTGCTTTTCGTATTCCAGCGCCTTGCCGGTGCCCAGCGCCACGCAGTTGAGCGACTCATCGGCGATGGACACCGCCAGCCCGGTCTGTTCGCGCAGCGCCAGGTCCAGATCGCCCAGCAGCGCGCCGCCCCCGGTCAGCATCACGCCGCGATCGACGATGTCGGCGGCCAGGTCGGGGGGCGTGGTTTCCAGCGCCGTCATCACCGCCTCGCAGATCTGCTGCACCGGTTCGGCCAGCGCCTCGGCCACCTGCGCCTGGGAGATCTCGATTTCCTTGGGCACCCCGTTCAGCAGGTCGCGGCCGCGAATCTGCATCGAGGCGCCGCGCCCGTCATCGGGCATCCGCGCGGTGCCGATGCTGGTCTTGATCCGCTCGGCGGTGGATTCGCCCACCAGCAGGTTCTGCTGCCGGCGGAGATAGGAGATGATCGCCTCGTCCATGCGGTCGCCCCCGACCCGGACCGAGCGGGCATAGACGATGTCGCCCAGGGACAGCACCGCCACCTCGGTGGTGCCGCCGCCGATATCGACGACCATGTTGCCGGTGGGGTCGGTGATCGGCATGCCCGCGCCGATGGCCGCGGCGATGGGTTCGGCAATCAGCCCGGCGCGCCGCGCGCCCGCGCTCAGCACCGACTGGCGGATGGCGCGCTTTTCCACCGGGGTGGCGCCATGGGGCACGCAGACGATGATCTTGGGCTTGGAAAAGGTCGAACGCTTGTGAACCTTGCGGATGAAATGCTTGATCATCTCCTCGGCCACGTCGAAATCGGCGATCACGCCCTCGCGCATGGGCCGGATCGCTTCGATGCTGCCCGGTGTGCGGCCCAGCATCAGCTTGGCGTCCTCGCCCACGGCCAGCACCTTCTTGACGCCGTCCTTGACATGATAGGCCACGACCGAGGGTTCCGACAGGATGATGCCCCGGCCCTTGACATAGACCAGCGTGTTCGCCGTGCCCAGATCAATGGCCATGTCGGCCGTGAACAGCCCGTTCAGATTGTCAAACAAGCCCATCTGCCCGTTGCCTTGATGAAAAATTCCGACCGGCCCGCGACTCTCCGGGCGCAGGCATTCCGCCTTATAGGCCCGCGCCCGGCCGGGTGAAAGGCCCGAATCCGGCCAGACAGCGCGATTCCGCCTGCGGCCGGGTGCTTGCATCCGGCGCCGGGCGGATTAAGCAGGGGCATGTTGTCCTACCAGCATATCTATCATGCCGGAAATCCGGCCGACGTGCACAAGCACGCGCTGCTCTGCGCGATGCTCGGCTACATGACCGCCAAGCCCAAGCCGCTGAGCTATATCGAAACCCACGCCGGGCGCGGGCTCTACGCGCTCGATTCCGCACCCGCCCGGCGCACCGGCGAGGCCGAGGCCGGCATCGGGCGCCTGCACGCCCGCCTTGCCGCCGATCATCCCTACCGGCGGGTTCTGGCGCGGGTGCGCAACGAACACGGGCCGGCCGCCTATCCCGGCTCGCCGATGCTGGCGGCGGCGCTGCTGCGACCCGGTGACGCGGCGCATCTGGCCGAGCTGCACCCGCAGGAACATGCGGCCCTGGTGCGGGCAATGGCGGGCAGCGGCGCCCATGTCCACCGGCAGGACGGGTTCGACATGGCAATGTCGATATGCCCGCCGACGCCGCGCCGCGGGCTGATCCTGATCGACCCCAGCTATGAGGTGAAGGCCGATTACGACCGCATCCCGGGCTGGATCGCGCGGCTGCACGCGAAATGGAACGTCGGGGTCATCGCGCTGTGGTACCCGATCCTGACCGGGGCGGCGCATCGGCCCATGCTGGCGGCGCTCGAGGCGCTGGGCCTGCCCGGCTCGCTGCGCCACGAGGTGGCCTTCGCGCCGGTGCGCGACGGGCACCGCATGGTCGGCTCGGGCCTGTTTTTCGTCAACGCGCCCTGGGGGCTTGAGGACGCGGCGGCGCGGATCTCGCGGGTGTTCGCCGGCGCGGGCGCGGGGGGCAACGCATAGCGCGGCGCGCCCGCGAAGGCGCGCCGCGCCGGGAAAGGCTAGCTTACATCCTTCCAGTTGATCTCGCGCCGGTCCTCGCCGGGGCCGGTCTTGGCGCGGCGCACGATCAGGCGGTTCAGCGCGTGGATGTAGGCGCGTGCGCTGGCGACCACGGTGTCGGTGTCGGCCGATGTGCCGGTGACGATGCGGCCGTCCTCTTCCAGGCGCACGGTAACGGTGGCCTGGGCGTCCGTGCCTTCGGTCACGGCGCTGACCTGATAGAGTTGCAGCCGCGCGTTGTTGGGATAGATCGCGCGCACCGCCTTGAACGAGGCATCGACCGGCCCGTCGCCCTGTTCGGTGGCGCTCGCCTCGCGTCCCTCGACCTCCATTTCCAGCATCGCCTCGGCGGGGCCGCCGGTGCCGCAGACCACCTTGAGCGAGACCAGTTGCAGATGCTCGTTCTCGGCCTCGGACGTGGCCCCGACCAGCGCGACAAGGTCGTCGTCATAGACTTCCTTCTTGCGGTCGGCCAGTTCCTTGTAGCGCACGAACAGATCCTTGAGGTGATTGTCGCCCACCTCGAAGCCAAGCTGCCTCAGCTTGTCGCGCAGGGCCGCCCGCCCCGAATGCTTGCCCATCACCAGGTTCGATTCGGTCAGCCCGACATCCTCGGGGCGCATGATCTCGAAATTCTCGGGGTTCTTCAGCATGCCGTCCTGGTGGATGCCGCTTTCGTGGGCAAAGGCGTTCTTGCCGACGATGGCCTTGTTGAACTGCACCGGAAACCCCGAAACGGTGGCGACCCGGCGCGAGATGTTCATGATCTTGCTGGCATCCACGCCGGTCTTCCACGGCATGATGTCGTGGCGCACCTTCAGCGCCATCACCACCTCTTCCAGCGCGGTGTTGCCGGCGCGTTCGCCCAGCCCGTTGATGGTGCATTCGATCTGGCGCGCGCCGCCCGCCACCGCGGCCAGCGCGTTGGCCGTCGCCATGCCCAGATCGTTGTGGCAATGGGTGGCGAACACCACGTCGCCTGCGCCCGGTACCTCGGCGATCAGCCGGCGGATCAGGTCGGCGCTCTCGGCCGGGGCGGTATAGCCCACGGTATCGGGGATGTTGATGGTGGTGGCGCCCGCCCTGATGGCGATCTCGACCACCCGGCACAGGTAATCCCATTCGGTCCGCGTCGCGTCCATGGGCGACCATTGCACGTTGTCGCACAGGTTGCGCGCGTGGCTCACCGTCTCGTGGATGCGGTCGGCCATCTCGTCCATCGTCAGGTTCGGAATCGCGCGGTGCAAGGGCGAGGTGCCGATGAAGGTGTGGATGCGCGGGCGGCGGGCATGTCTCACCGCGTCCCAGCAGCGGTCGATATCGGTGAAGCTGGCGCGCGCCAGCCCGCAGATCACCGCATTCTGCGCGTTTCGCGCGATCTCGCTCACCGCCTTGAAATCGCCCTCCGAGGCGATGGGAAAGCCGGCCTCGATGATGTCCACCCCCATCTCGTCCAGCAGCCCGGCGATCTCCAGCTTTTCGGTATGGGTCATGGTGGCGCCGGGGCTTTGTTCGCCGTCGCGCAAGGTGGTGTCGAAGATCAATACGCGATCTTTTTCGGAACTAGCGGTCATGTCGGTGTCTTTCTTGTCTGTCCTGGGGCCAAATGGCGCGCATGCGTCCTCCTCTGAGCGGGCGCGCCGAACGGCACGCTCAGAGGCGCAATAGGATCAGCAGGCCAGGCAACGCCGCGCCGCGCAAGGCGGTCGGGCAGAAAATATGTGCATAGCCGATCATGGTCACCGACTATAGGACCGGCCCGGCCGATTGAAAAGCCGGAATTTCGCGGCAGGGCCAGGGCCCGATGGCTTTACAGGGCCCCGCCTCGCACGGTAATGAGTTGGTACTAACTTGTCTGGAGGAGAGTCGGGCGATGCGGTCGGTGTGTGCGGTCGGATGGGGTCTAAGCGTGGTTCTGGCGCTTGGCCTCGGGGCGATGGGCTACGTCTTTCTTATCCGCGGCAATGTCGAGCCTTACGCCGACGGGCGCACGGCGGTGCTGCTGTTGCCGGATGAACGCAACCGGGTGCTGGGCGAAATGCGCGGCCTGCTCGAAGCGGTGCAGGAGATCACCGTCGCCGCGGCGCAGGGCGACATGGCCACGGTGGCCAAATCGGCCTCTGCCGTGGGCATGGCCGCGGCCGAGGCCGAAAGCCCGCAGATGATCGCCAAGCTGCCGCTGGAATTCAAGCGGCTCGGCATGAGCACGCACAAGGCGTTCGACGACCTCGCGGCGTTCGCGGGCACCACCGACGATCGCCTGGAAGTCACCGCCCGGCTGGGCGGGATCCTGGATAACTGCACCTCCTGCCATGCCGGCTACCGCCTGGGCCTGGAAGACGCGGACAAGGAGAAATAGCGCGTGCCGCGTTGGGCCCCGCATTCGGCATGTTCGCCCGCGGACCCGAGGCACCGGTCGCGGCGCGCCGGTCTGAGGGTTGCCGGATGATCCGCGTCGAACACGGTCCGCGCTAGCCGCCATGGCCCGGATCCGCAAATCCGCAGCCGACCGCAAGGCCGAGATCGTGCGGGCCGCGATCCGGCTGGCGGCCGAGATCGGCCCAGACCGCGTCACGGCGCGGCATCTGGCCGAGGCGGTGAACATCACCCAGCCGGCCGTGTTTCGCCACTTCCCCGCCAAGTCCGACATCTGGCGCAGCGTCGGCGAAACGATCGTGCAGCATCTCGCGGTCGAAGAGGTGCCGTCAGATGGCGATGCGGTGGATGCGCTTGCCGCGATGATCCGGCGGCATCTCGAACATATCGCGCAGACCCCGGCGATTCCGGCGATCCTGTTCTCGCGCGAGCTGCATGTGGCCAACGAGGCGATGCGCGCGCATTTCGAACGCGGCATGGCCGAGCGCCGCGCCGCCTATGGCGCGCTGGTGGACCGGGGGCGGGCCGACGGCCGGATCCGGCCCGATGTGGCGCCCGCCGACGCCGCCGCACTGATCCTGGCGACGATCCAGGGGCTGGCGGTGCGCTGGTCGCTGGAAAACCGCGGCTTCGACCTCACCGGCGAGGGAATGCGACTGATCGGCGCCCTGCTGGACGGGTTCCGCCCGCGCTAGCCTCTGGCCCTTCGCCAGGGGCACCGCACGACCCGCGCAGGACCGGCGTGACATGCTTCGGGGCCTGCGCGCGCGGCGAGGTTGAGAAATCAGGTAGACTCAATGCAGGATTCATCAACCTAGACATGATTCCCGCCTTCGGCTAGTTTCATTCCGAGCCGGATGAGCATTGAGCGCATCGGTGCGCAATAACAAGCGGCGAGGCAGGACATGGCAACGGTAAGACTGCATACGGCAACGAATTTCTTCGACAAGACGGTAACGTCCTACGGCAGCGTCACGGACGCCACCGGCAGCCTTTTTCAAAGAACCGACGCCTCGGGAAACAGGAGCGATCTTTTCGGCGCGTTCTACTACGATCCGCTGGGATATCTCATTGGCGGGGACACCACGGGTTTCGACGTCTTCCAATCGGGTGCGCTGGTTTCGCAAGTGGCCGGAATCGACCTTCCGGTGCTGGATGTCGCGGCTGCCTTCAACTCCGGTTCATGGCACAACATCTTCGATCTGGCGCTTGCCGGAGACGATACCGTCCTGGGGTCGGAGATGGACGACCGCATCAGGGGATTTGCCGGCGATGACGACCTGAAAGGCAACCACGGCGGCGACAACCTCTATGGCGACGGTGGCAACGACACGCTCGAGGGCGGGCTGGGCAACGACTGGCTGGCCGGCGGCGACGGCGAGGATACGGCGATATTCGACGTCGCCTTTGCGGATGTGACGGTGAACGAAGCCTATGGCGGTTTTTCGATCGCCTCGTCGCTTGGTACCGACCATGTCTCGGGCGTCGAGATTTTCCAGTTTTCCGACCGCACGCTGACCGCAGCCGAACTGATCCCGACACCGCCCGAAGAACCGGAGGCGCCCGGAGCCGGCGGCGGGGCTGCCGGCGGTTCGGGCGGCGGCGCCCTGCATGAGGGGACTGTCGGGCACGACCGGCTGCTTGGCACGGCGGGCAACGACACGCTGCACGGCGGCGAAGGCAACGACACGCTCGACGGGCTGGACGGAAACGACCATCTGGTCGGCGCAGCGGGCAACGACACCATCCGCGGCGGCGACGGCAGCGACACGCTGAACGGCGGCGACGGGAACGACATGCTCACCGGCGGCGCCAGCGAGGCCGATCTGCGCGACGTGATCTTTGCCGGCGCGGGCGATGACAGGGTCGATGGCGGTTTCGGCAACGATCTGATCTATGGCCAGGGTGGCGACGACACCATCGCCGGCGGTTTCGGGGCCGACGAACTTCATGGCCAGGATGGCGACGACGTCATTACCGGGTCAGCCTTTGCCGACGTGCTGACGGGCGGAGCGGGCGCGGATTTCCTGAACGGCGGGTTCGGGCACGACCTGATCAACGGCGGTTCCGGGGCCGACAGGTTCTATCACGCCGGCGGCAGCGAAGAGCAGATCCTTGGCCACGGATCGGACTGGGTGCAGGACTACAGCGCGGCCGAAGGCGACGTTCTGGTCTTCGGCGATGCCCTGGCCAGCGCCGACCAGTTCCAGGTGAACCTGTCCCATACCGAACACCGCGACAGCGGCGAACGCGCAGGCCAGGACAGCGTTCAGGAAGCCTTCGTGATCTACAAGCCCACGGGGCAGGTCCTCTGGGCGCTGGTGGACGGGGCCGGACAGGACAGCATCAACCTCCAGATCGGGGCCGAGACGTTCGATCTTCTGGGCTGAACGCGCATCAAGGCTGTCCCCATGGGGACAGCCTTGATTCAAAACGATATTAAGTGAATGTCAACCTGCGGATTCGGGTCCGCTTGCGGTTCTGGGTCATTCCTTTTTGAGCGCCCGGTTGCCCAGCGTCTCGGCGATCTGCACGGCGTTCAGCGCCGCCCCCTTGCGCAGGTTGTCGCTGACGCACCACAGGTTCAGCCCGTTCTCGATGGTCGGATCCTGGCGGATGCGACTGATGAAGGTGGCGAAATCGCCCACGCATTCGGCGGGCGTGACGTATCCGCCATCCTCGCGCTTGTCGATCACCATCACGCCGGGCGCCGCGCGCAGGATGTCGCGGGCCTCGTCCTCGTCCAGGAAGTCCTCGAACTCGATGTTCACCGCCTCGGAATGGCCGACGAAGACCGGCACGCGCACGCAGGTCGCGGTAACCTTGATGGCGGGATCGACGATCTTCTTGGTCTCGGCGACCATCTTCCATTCTTCCTTGGTCTGGCCGTCTTCCATGAACACGTCGATATGCGGAATCACGTTGAAGGCGATCTGCTTGGTGAACTTCTTGGGCGCGA
Source organism: Paracoccaceae bacterium (assembly GCA_020441385.1). Lineage (GTDB taxonomy): Bacteria > Pseudomonadota > Alphaproteobacteria > Rhodobacterales > Rhodobacteraceae > JAGRMG01. The sequence continues at coordinate 2,160 of JAGRMG010000110.1, read as the reverse complement.
CCTCCTGGCCGGGCACATACATGCCCTTGGTCTGGTCCCACAGCTCGTCGATGCCCGCCTTGCCCGCGCCCGAAACCGACTGATAGGTCGAAACCACCACCCGCTTGATCCGGGCGCGGTCGTGCAGCGGTTTCAGCGCCACCACCATCTGCGCGGTGGAACAGTTGGGATTGGCGATGATGTTCTTCCTGGAATAGCCCATGATGGCGTCGGCGTTGCATTCCGGCACGATCAGCGGCACCTCCGGATCATAGCGGTAAAGCGACGAATTGTCGATCACCACGCAGCCCGCCTTCGCCGCCAGGGGCGCGTATTTGCTGGTGGCTTCCGACCCGATGGCGAACAGTGCGATATCCCAGCCGGTGAAATCGAACGTGTCCAGATCCCGGGTCTTCAGGGTCTTGTCGCCAAAGCTGACCTCGGTGCCCAGCGACCGGCGGCTCGCCAGCGCGGCGATCTCGTCCACCGGAAAGCGGCGTTCGGCCAGGATGTTCAGCATTTCACGGCCCACGTTGCCCGTGGCGCCGGCGACTACGACGCGATAGCCCATATGAATCAGTCTCCAATTTCCCGCCGGCCCCGTGACCGGCTGCGGTGTCATATAGGGAAAGGACGCAAGGTGAAAGGGTCCGCATCGTTTCACGCGCGCGCGGCCGCAAAGATCAATCGCGCGCCCCGTCCTTGCGGCCTCGCACCGCCACACAAGCCTGTGTTGGCCGTCGCCGCCGCTGGACGCGGATGCGGCGGATGCTAGGCTTGCGGGCAGGACAACGGGCAGGACAACGGGCAGAGGCAGACATGGCGCAGAACGGGTTCTACGACGCGCTGATACCGCAGCGCGACTTCGCCGGCCTCGCCCGGGCCGAGCGTTTCACGCCGGTCCCCGACGGCTGGGTCGTGGGCGCTACCGATATCGTGAACTCCACCGCCCAGATCGCCGCGGGGCGCTACAAGCTGGTGAACACGGTCGGCGCCTCGGTGATCTCGGCGATGCTGAACGCGCTGTCGGGCCGGGCCTTTCCCTTCGTGTTCGGCGGCGACGGCGCATCCTTCGCTGTGCCCGCCGAAGACGAGGCGACGGCGCGCCGGACCCTGGCCGGTCTGCGCCGCTGGGTCAGCGAGGAATTCGCCATCGACCTGCGCGCCGCCATCGTGCCGGTGGCCGACATCCGGGCCGCCGGATACGATCTGCGGGTGGCCCGCCATGCGGCCTCGGACGGGGTCGATTACGCGATGTTCGCCGGCGGCGGCATGGCCTGGGCCGAAACGCGGATGAAGGCGGGCGATTATGCCATCGCCCCGGCACCCGGGGCCGATCCGCCCGACCTGACCGGCCTGTCCTGCCGCTGGAGCAACATCGCCGCCCGAAACGGCACGATCCTGTCGCTGCTGGTGCTGCCGGGGCGGGATGCGGAGGGCTTTTCGGACACGGTCGAACGGCTGCTGGCGCTGACGGCAAAGCTGCGCCGCGGCGGCCATCCGGTGCCCGAGGACGGCCCCGCGCCGCGGTTTTCGTCGCCGGGCCTGACCATCGAGGCGCATGTCTCGCGCGGGCGCCGGCCGCTCTGGCTGCGGCGGATCGGGGTGCTGGCAAGTACCCTTTTGGCCTGGGGCCTTTTCCGCACGGGGTTGCGGGCGAACGGGTTCGACCCGGCGCATTACCGCGCTGCCGTCGGGCGCAACACCGATTTCCGCAAGTTCGACGACGGCCTGAAGATGACGCTGGATTGCGACTTGCCCACGCGCGACCGTCTGCTCGGGCTGCTGCGGGCGGCACAGGCGGCGGGGCATGTCCGCTTTGGGCTGCACGAACAGCAGGAGGCGATGGTGACATGCATCGTGCCCTCGGTGCGGCGCGAGGATCACGTGCATTTCGTCGACGGCGCCGATGGCGGCTATGCGGTGGCGGCCAGCCGGATCAAGGCGGAACCCACCGGGCGGTAGGCGGATGCCCGAGGCAACGCATCCCGACATCCGCTGGCCGCCCGCCCCCTGTCCGCCGGCTTCGGTGCCTTGCGTTGTCGACCTGCGCATTCATCAGCAACTCGCCAATGGAAGCAGGTGTGAACAGGAGTTTCAGTCAAGCAGCGCATGCTTGTCTTGACAGCGCTGTGCATCAAAAGCGCCAGATCGTGCGTTCTTAATGCACCCTCGGCAAAT